>NZ_JBMDKS010000028.1:0-67718 GCF_057809835.1 Mesorhizobium sp. FG116 | reverse complement strand
AATGTCACATTTGCTTCCCGGCATGTTGACATTAGCTCGGGTAGCGCCTGCAAGCGCTCCCGGGCTTGTTGTTTTCGATTTCATAAAGATCACTCCCACGATCCAAGGATCGAGGAGTGGGTTTCAGCGCGACGGCGGCGTTCGTAAGCCTCCACGTCCGTCAGCGCGTAGACGATCTTGCCGCCAAGCTTGTGGTAATGCGGGCCAGTCTTCAACCAACGCCAACGTTCCAACGTGCGCGGGCTCAGCCGCCACCGGCGGGCAAGTTCCTGTTGGTTGAGGTAGACGGGAGAGGTCTCTGCCATGTTGGGCTCCTGAGCCGGCTTTTCGAGGATGCGCCGATGCACCCGCTAAAGCGTTGTCGATGGCAGGAATTGTTAGGTTTTCGCGGGTTTGCAGATATGCTCAGAAGAAAGAAAGGTGTGACAGCCTTTCATCAAATTATTCAGACGTTTCAAATGGTTGTCCAAGTGTCACGACACTGTCACGCAATTTGCGTGACAGTCACGTTTCACTTCTTCCTGAGAATCAGGTCAGGATTGAGCCGATAGCCGCTCCAGTTTTGGCTTTCGAGGATCGTGTCACCTCCGACCGAATACCCCACGCAACCCACAAACTGTTTCTCGAGCGACTGCCTTATGCGCATAACATGCTGACGAAGGTTTTGCTCCGAGATTGACATTTTGATCATGATGCACCGCGTCGGGGTAAAGCGATACGCCGTTTTCGCCAGTCCTTCCTCACGGTCTATCAAAAATTGTTCAGCCAGCAGCATGAATAGCTCACACCGTCGGCCCTCGAGAACTGGTCCATCAGCGAACAAGATGCGGTGACTTTGCTCTTCGATTTCGAAGGCGATCGGCGTCGGCTCTGCCATAATAGTCGCAGGTTGCTCTGTCTCATCTGGCAATGACGGCGGCCATAGAGTACGGATCTCCGAACTTGGAAGCATTATCTCGGTGTATGCCGATTTAAGCGAGTCATGCAAAAAGCAAAGGTAATCCTTACCGCTTCGGCTTTCCGCAATCTCCAGGGCGGCCCATTGATGTGGGGGTACGATCACATGATCACCAGCATCATCGACGGCTGCCGCTGAGATGTCTCCTTGGCCCAAATGCCGCCAGAGCGTCTCGCGTGTGCTTTTGATGGACATGAGCATGGGGCGATCCCATGCATCGCAACCGACGGCCTCCAGTCCGCAAAGGCGTGACAGGCTCAGCGGCGCCAGCGTTACCAATTCTTCGCCAGATATCTCGTAGGAACGGTCACCGTCGAGAAATCGTCGATTAAACGAAGTCCATTCCCAGCAGTCGGATCGATAAGCGTCCATTGCCTCGCGCACGCAACTGATGTCGCGCCAGGCGATCCATGACGCCGCCATCGCCAATGTCCAATGGGACAGGCCCATCGGATCGCAACTTCCTTCCGGCGGTCTCGACGCAATGGGTAAAAGTCCCCATTCTGATGCGAGCTGCTCGATTTCGCCGGAGGCCAGGAGCCCATTCGCGGCAAGCCCGATCAAATGTGTCCGTAACGCCTGGATGGATGGTGAAGGAACCGCTTCGGTAATGTGTTTTCGATCAATCTTCGCCGCCAGCCAGGGGTCGAAGTCACTTAGCCTGACAAAGGGCGTACGCCCAACCAGGCCGTCCCAATACCCGCCGTACCAGTGCACGATCTGGTCTTCCAGGAAGGCTCGTTCGGGGAAATACACCGAGCCCCAGGAATCTTGGGGAATGGCAGAATTCTCGGAAGCACCAGGTACCCTCACCAACGCGCTCAGCGAGCCCGTTGCGAAAGCGTTCCTGAACTCGGCCAACAGAGAATTGGTCACCTTATCCAGGGAAGCTTTGCTCGGGGCCACAATTTGCGGCGGGCACTCCTTGTAGGTGATCTTGTCGTGAAGTTCGGCCACGGGGTCGTGGCCAGACCAGAGGCCCAAAACAAACGAATCATACGCCGCGCGCAGGGAAATGCAGCCTTCTGGAATCAAGTCCGGCATGGGCAAGGGTACCGTACGCAATAGTGCGCAGCATCGCAGTTTTCTGCGCGCCAATCCACGGCAATTCGAAGCCAGGTGGTGCGACGAGTTTGAGACCGGTAAATCTCGGCTACCGAGATCCGGAATAGAACTGATTTGTCTGGCCCAAACCCAATCTCACCAAATCTCATGTCCCCGGCCGATCGGTTGGCCGAAATCGCGACGATATTAGCCGCTGGTTTGATCCGGCTGCATGCGCGACAGTCAAGCAGACTATCTGCCCAAAAGGAGAATAGTTGCGTCGACTTCACGCTCGACCAATGCCGTCATGCAACTCCAACGCACCGGAGAACCGCATGACGATCCACGATCCCATCCCCGCGCGCCTGGCCTCGCTGAAGACCTCGCCGACGCCCGACCTGAAGCAGCAGTGGCGCGACCTGTTCGACAGCGAGCCGCCGCCCTTCAATCGCCGCTATCTCGAAAGCCGCATCGCGTATCGCATCCAGGAGCTCGCCTATGGCGGGCTGAAACCGGCAACCATCGAACGGCTTGAGGCCTTGGGCGAACAGCTTGACGGCGGCAACATGGTGGTGCGCCGCAACCGTGCCGATGACCGGCCGATCGTCGGCACCAGGCTGATCCGCGAGTGGCAGGGTGTCGAGCACACAGTCACCGTGTTGGTAGATGGTTATGAATGGCAGGGACGACCTTACAAGAGCCTGTCCTCGGTTGCTCGCGCCATTACCGGCACGCGCTGGAATGGCTGGATCTTCTTTGGGCTGAAAAACCACAGGAGCCGGGCGTGAACAAACCCGTCGTCCGCAAGCTACGTTGTGCAGTCTATACCCGGAAATCCTCCGAAGAGGGGTTGGAGCAGGAGTTCAACTCGCTGCACGCCCAGCGCGAGGCCTGCGAAGCCTATATCGCCAGCCAGCGTTCCGAAGGCTGGGTGCTGGTCCGTGATCAGTATGATGATGGTGGCATTTCGGGCGGCACGCTCGAGCGTCCGGCGCTGAAACAACTGCTGGCCGACATCGAGGACGGGCTAGTCGATGTGGTCGTGGTCTACAAGATCGATCGTCTGTCGCGCTCGCTGATGGATTTCTCGAAGCTGGTCGAGGTGTTCGACCGCAATGGTGTCACCTTCGTTTCCGTGACGCAGAGCTTCAACACCACTACGTCGATGGGACGGCTGACTCTCAATATATTGTTGTCCTTCGCCCAGTTCGAGCGGGAGGTGACGGCCGAGCGCATCCGCGACAAGATCCGTGCCTCACGCCAGAAGGGCATGTGGATGGGCGGCATCGTGCCGCTCGGCTACCGGGTGGAAAACCGCAAGCTGGTAATCGAGGAAACCGAAGCCGCCACGGTGCGCATGATCTTCGAGTGCTTTGTCAGCATCGGCTCCGCCACCGTGCTGGCCAGGACCCTGGCCGCCGAGAATGTGCGCACCCGGCGCGGCAAGCTAATCGACAAGGGCTTTCTCTACAAGCTTCTGAACAACCGGGTTTATATCGGCGAAGCGGTGCACAAGGGCACTGCCTATCCCGGCGAGCATGGGGCGATCATCGATCGCGCGCTGTGGGATAAGGTCCATGCCATCCTGGCCGACAGTCCGCGTAAACGCGCCAGCAACACACGGGCGCAGACGCCGGCGCTGCTCAAGGGCCTGATCTTCGGGCCGGATGGAGCCGCGTTTTCGCCAACGCACACGAGAAAGGGCGACAAGCTTTATCGCTATTATGTCAGTCAGTCGGTGCTAAAGCGCGGGGCTGATGCCTGTCCGATCGCCCGCGTACCGGCCGCAGAGGTAGAGACCGCCGTCATCGATCAGCTGCGTGGCCTGCTGCGGGCGCCGGAAATCATCATCGGCACCTGGCGCGCGGCCCGCCCCGAAATCGAAGGCCTGCCGGAGGCCGAGGTTCGCGAGGCGCTGGAGCGGCTCGATCCGATCTGGGAGGAACTGTTTCCGGCCGAGCAGGCCCGCATCGTGCAGCTGCTGGTCGAGCGGGTCGATCTCTCCACCGACGGCCTTGCCATCCGCCTGCGCACCCAAGGACTGGCGAGCCTCGTTGCCGATCTGGGCGCCATTCGTGCGGATCGGAACACCACCGACGAGAAGAAGGCAGCCTGATCATGATCGCATCCGTCACCAGCAATCCCGACACCATCACGGTGCATGTGCCGTTGACCTTCACCAGGCGTGGCGGCCGCAAGCAGATCGTCCTGCCCGACGGGACGTCATCATGGGCACCGCCACGCGCCCGCGTCGACAACACAATCGTGAAGGCCATCGCGCGCGGTTTCCGCTGGCGCAAGCTGCTGGAAACCGGCGTTCACACCACCATCGAGGACATTGCCGCCGCTGAGAAGATCAACGCTTCCTACGTCAGCCGGATTCTGCGCCTCACCTTGCTCGCGCCCAATATCATTGAGGCGATGCTCAATGGCCGCCAAGGGCCGGAGATGACTCTTGCCGCATTGATGAAGCCGTTCCCGGTAGAGTGGAAAGAGCAGGAAGCGACCTTTCGGCGTTCAACCTGAGAGTGGCACTTTCAAACCCTGTTTCTGCGACCAAACTCACTGACAGCACCAGCTACGTGGGTGGGGCGGTGGATCGAAATCGTTAGCATGACAGGGGTAAGGCATTGAGGTCGGCCCGAATCTGTCGCCAGCCCGGCATGTTCCTGTCCAAGACGGCTATGAAAACTTCATCGTGTCGCGGAGACACGAAGTGAGCCATCTCATGCAGGATGACATAGTCCAAAGTGGGAAGCGGCTTCTTTGCAAGATCGAGGTTAAGCCACACCAATCCCTTGTTGGGATTGCAACTCCCCCATTTGGTTTTCATGAGCTTGATGCCCCAACGTGGCGCCGGCACGCCCAACCGCTCCGACCATTTCACGATACGCGGCGCTGCCCTTTCCCGCAGTTGCGCCCGATACCAGGCCGACATCCAATGTGCTTTCTGGTCGATGGTTGAGCCTGCTGGCACCGCCATCGTCAATCGATCTGACGTGTCTGGCTGGACTACACACCTTCTCGTCGCAGATTGCTTCACCAGCAGCCGAAGCGGCTTTCCGAAGACGAAATGAGTTTCTCCGGAAACATACTGGCGTTCGGACTGTCGGGCCTGCCCTTCGAATTCAAGCTTCTTCTTCTTGATCCATCCCAATCGGGTCACAACTGCGACCCGGACGGCGTCTTCGCTGAGCGCGGGCGGGGCAGCCACCCGGATCCGGCCGGTCGGTGGATACACGCCTATATGCAGGTTCTTGATCGGCTTTCGGACCAATTCGACGGAAAGCCCAGCGATTTCGATCAGTTCAGTACTCATCGTGCGACCGGATAATCTCGATAATGCCGTCCACGACCTCATCCGTGTCGAGGATTTCGAGCAGCCTGCGTCTGAGCATCCGCTCTTTCATCTTGTTGCCGCGCCATCCGCTCTGGGCGGTGCTGTGGATCGCCTCATCCACCGCCACGGCTGTTACCTCATCTTGACCGAGATTGTCATAAAGCGCCTTGCGTCCTGGCGAAGTCATGGTCGAGGGGTATTCCCCGCCATGCCCCGCCTTCACTGCCCGGACCAGCTCTGCGATCTTCTCCAGATACTCTGCATATGCGAGGGCGTCATCCTTCCGCTTCTCGACCAGGTCAGATAGCAACTCCGACATTTTCTCGTAGAATTTGGGGTTCACCGGCGTTTCGTCGATGATCAGCCGGCGCACGTTGTTCTCGATGGCCTCAGCCACGTTCTCCTGCTTTTTCTTCAGGGAATTCGGGAGTTCCTCCTCGATCGCTGACCCCTTGCTCGCCACCAGATCGATCAGGCTGATATCGTCCAGGTACGAGATCACCTCGGATTCGTCGGCCTTGATGTAGGTGTCGATGAGGTGCCGCATCGCGGGCTCAAATTGCTTCACGTCCACGGCATCGCCGCTGTGCAGGCGCACCGCATCACGCAGCGAAATTGCCCGTTCCACCTCGTTGCGATACTGCGCCAGTTGCAAGTCGTTCACGCCCGAGGCTTCGGGATCATCAGCCACTGATGCAAAGGCCCGGGCATAGGCGCCGGCCAGCTTGTAGAGCGCCTGACGTCGCCGCGCCTTTTCGTCTGCCTGTGGATCTGCCTCCCATCCTCCGGGGCTCGAAAAATAGGAAAGTATCTGCTCGTCGCCCTTGGGTTGCTCAACCGGGTCGAGCAGTCCGAACCACGCATCACGCGCGGTCATCAGATCCTCGCCCGCCTTTTCAGCACGCGAAGAGATCAGGCCCTCGACATCGGCTGCATCGAAAGCGTCGAAAGCGCCCGAGGTATAATCCTCGACAGCTGTCTCGATATTCTTGAACAGATCCTTGTAGTCAACGACATAGCCGTAATCCTTGTCGTCACCGTCCAGGCGGTTCACCCGGCAGATTGCCTGGAACAGGCCGTGGTCGCGCATCTGCTTGTCGATATAGATATAGGTCGCAGTCGGCGCATCGAACCCCGTCAGCAGGCGGCTGACGACGATCAGCAGCTTCATCTGCGCCGGCTCCTTGCGGAACTTCCGCAGGGCTTCGGCCTCATATTCCTCTTCATCCGTACCCAGATCGGTCATCAGCTGGTCATAGACGCGATAGACGTACTGCTTTTCCGTTTCGCCCATCCCGGCCTCTTCGCCGGTCAGTTCCGAGGCGTTGCGTGTGTAGGACGTGACGATGGCGCATTTTCCTGCGAGGTCCGAGCCGGAGTTGCGGAAGATCTCGAACAGCCTACACGCCTCGGGGATCGATCCTGCCACCAACATGGCGTTGCCGCGCCCAGCCTTCAGTCGAGGCTTAAGCTCCATGTCCATGATGATGTCGTTGGCGATCTGTTCGAGGCGATCCTTCGAGGACAGCACGCGCTGCAATGTGCCCCATCGCTGTTTCAGGGTCGCCTTGGCCACCGGGGTCAGGCCCTTGGTCTTGGCCTCAAACCATTCGTCGATCTTCTTTGGCGAGGCCACGCGCTGGTCGATGTCACGCGCCTCGTATCGCAGATCCAGCACGACCCCATCCTCGACGGCCTCGTTGAAGCGGTATGGCGTGCCGATATAGGGCCCAAATACCTCCAGCGAAGTCTGCTTGTCTGACCGCAACAACGGCGTACCGGTGAAACCGATAAATACCGCATCCGGCAGGATCATCCGCATAGCGCGCGCCAGCTTTCCCGATTGCGTGCGGTGCGCCTCATCAATGAAGACGAAGAACTCGCCCACCGGCGCGCCGATCTGGCCGCGCTGGATCTCGGTGATCATCGTGCCCAGTTCGTCCTCCTCGCGCCGCCCGAATTTGTGGACCAGCGAGGACACCACCCTTTCCTTCGGGTCGGCAAGTGCTGCCAGCAGATCGGCACCGGATTTCGCGCGGTGCACCTTGTCGCCGGTGTTGCCGAACACCGCCTCGATCTGGTCGTCCAGTTCCTTGCGGTCGGTCACCACAAGGATGCGCGCATCGGGACGCGCCTCGCGAATCCAGCGGGCCAGCATCACCATGATGAGGCTTTTGCCCGATCCTTGCGTCTGCCAGATGATCCCGCCCTTTTTCGCCGCCACCGCCTCTTGCGCGGCCTTCACCGCGAAATACTGGTTGGGGCGGGCGACCTTCTTGATGCCTGCGTCGAACAGGATGAAATCGTTGATCAGTTCCAGAAACCGCGCGGGCGCCAGCATCTGCGCCACATCGCGGTCGAGCGGGTTGGTGATCGTGCTCTCCTCCTTCCAAGCCAGCCAATAGGGCTGCGGGGTCTGGATTGCGGCATAGCGCATGCCCTGCATGTCGTTGCCTGCAAGGGTGATCTGCACCGTGGTGAAGAAGTGGCGGATGAACTCGGGGCGCTGGTTGTCCAGTGTCTGGCGGATGCCCGCGCCCAGATCCACGGTGGATTTCTTCAACTCCACCACGCCCAGCGCGATGCCGTTCACATAGATCACCAGATCGGGGCGCTTGTTATAGGCCTTGGGGTTCTTGGCGGTGACGGCCACCTCTTCGGCGACGCCCAGATCATTGGCGGCGGGATTGTCCCAATCGACAAAGCGCACGGTGACAGGGGCCTCGCCGGGGCCGGGGGTGACCTGCACGCCATAGCGCAGCATGTCATAGGTGGCGCGGTTCGATTCATACAGCTTCAGCCCGTCCATCCGGGCGGCGCGTTGCAACTCGGCGATGGCCTTGGTCGCCACCTCGGGGTCATACCCGCGGGCCAGCAGCCAGGGGCGCAGCAGGCTGGGCTCGATATTGGCGTTGCCCTCGCGCTTCTGCCAGTCGCCAAGGTAGCGCCAGCCGAGGCCGCCGACCGTGCCAGAGGTATCGCCGCACATCTGCGCGATCATGCGGTTCTGCGTGGCGCGTTCCGGATCGCCGATGGCCATGGAAATACCCCCGTGGAAATTGTCACCCAGTCAGACCAGCCTGACCCGCCCTGTCAAAAGATCTTGCATCATCCCCTCCTTCACTGCCCGCGCCTTGATGAGTCGGGACTCAAGGGCCTGGATTTCGGCGTCCATGTCGGAGAGGACGGCGGCGATTGCTTGTTGTTCAGAGAACGAAGGCGGGCACCGAAATTCGAACCCTGTGAAGGTCGGCCGTCTGAGTGAATCCACCGTAGCTTTGACGGTGTTTATCATCGCATGAACCCCGAAGAACTGCCGCAGAACGAAGTAAATGAACCTGCCGCTTGTTTCTTCGGAGAAGGCTGAAATGCAATAGACCCTTTGGTGAACGTCGAACCTGCCGTTGATGTAGTGAAAGATTTCGCCAATTCGCCCCTCGCCGGGGACCAAGATGGCCTCACAGTCATAGGAAAAGCTACGGATTCGTTCGACGGTGTCAGAGCGCACGAAGAACGGATATTCGCCCATCGGGTCCTTGTCTTGGTTGTTGCGTCCACCCGTTGCGACTCGCGCAACATCCCCCAACTGCTTCACCTCCCACTCCCCCGAGAACCCCGGGAGGCGACGGCGGGCGGTGAGGAGGTCTTGCATCGCGCCCTGCTTGATCAGGCGCTTCTTGGCGATCACTCGCTCCAACCCCGCCACCACCCCATCCGCATCCGACAACGCGGCGGCGATGGCTTGTTGTTCGGGGAGGTTGTCGGGGCAGAGAATTTCAAAGCTGCGGATGCGACCAAGTGCCAACTTCGGCTGAGCGCCAACGGTCTGGATATTCTGAATGACTGACTGGATTCGGTCTGACATCAGCACCGAAAGAAGGAATCGGCGGTCGCACTGAATTGACCAAATGCGGTTTGCGTTCTCGGTGAGATTTGCGCTGTTCAACGACTCTGGGACAATCCCGACAAGGCCCAGCGTTCCTGCGCATGAGATGAAGATATCACCAGATGCAACGGTAAACTGTGCGATCTCTGGAAAAACGTCATCAGGAACATATTGAATGCTAGAGGAATCGACGCCGCCCATGAACATATCCGTCACTCGGATATAGGGGTGATCCGTTTGGGCTGTCGACAGGCGTCTACCTTTAGGAAGCCTCTTACCGCTTGTCACTCTGGCAAGTTCGTCCAGGCGCTTGAGGCTCCACCCCTCTGGCACGGTTACCCCACTCATCCCGCCACCCCCATCGCCGCGAGATGCCCCGCCACCCGCGCCTCCAGCTCGGCCAGATCTTCCATGATCTGCGGCAGGGTCTGGCCATAGCGTTCGGTCAGCACCCGCACACGGGCGGTGAGCGTCTCCGTCCGCGCCTCGACCTCGGCCCCGATGGCGGCGGTGATGTCGGCCAGCCACTTGTCCTGCACCACAAGGGTCTGGATTTCGTCCATGGTCAGCGTGGGGTATTTCTTCAGAACGGCCTCGGTCAGCTTCGCCTCGGCCTCCTTCGCCGCGCGTTTCGCCCCGGCCTCACCTTCGAACAGCGCTGCCACCTGTTTCAGCAGGGCCTTTTCGTCTGGCTCGATAGCCTTTTCCTTCAGACGCACCTTCACCCCGCCTGCCGTCAGTTTGACTCCATCGGCCATCATTTCCTCGAACAGCCCGCCCTCGGCCCCGTGTTCCTCGGCCAGTTCCTCTATCTCGCGCCCCAGTTCCTCGGCCCTTGCTGTGGCCTGATCCAGCGCGGCCTTGAGGTCTGCGAAGAAGCGCGCGGTGATTAGCGCTGGCGGGATCACATCGGCCACCAGGCGGACCCTGTTCACTGTCAGGTCACCTTCTTCCAGCCATTTCACCTTGCAGTCGTCGCTGGTTTCCTTGCGTGCCTCGCGCAACTCGCGCGCCGCCAGCCAGCCGCCGCCGGCGATGATGAACACATCGTCCTGCATCGTGGCGGCCCAATAGGACATCAGGCGCTGATAGGCCTCATACTTGTCGACCAGCGGGGCAGCATCGAAGCGGGTCAGTATGTCCTCGGCGATGGTGTGGATCAGTTCGCGCGGATGGTCGCCTTGCCTGATGCCCATCAGCAGGGGAGTGTTGGCGGTGATCCAGCCGTCCAGAATGGTGCTGACTTGCACGCGGAATGCCGCGAAATCGGGGTGGTTACGGATGGTCGTGCGCACCTGGTCGGGTTCGATCAGCGGATCAGCATAACCCTCGCGCGGGTTCGGCCCGAAGAGTGTGCCGCGCAGGGTGGGCATGACGGCCCAGAAGTCACCCAGCGCGTCGATATCCCGCTCGGGCACGCCGCCATGCAGGTGGGCGGTGATATCCTGAAGGTCCTCAGGCTCAGAACCATCAATATATCGGGGGATGTTCAGGTTGAAGTCGTTGCGGACGATCTCGTCAAACGGCACAAGGCGGGAATAGCCGGGGATGGTCTGGCTCTGTGTGAAGGCGTCGATGATCTTGTGAATGTCGCGCTCGCGCAGCCGGTTCTTGTTGCCGTCCTTGATGAAGCCCTTGGAGGCGTCGATCATGAACAGGGGCCGGTTTTCGCAAGTGTCGGCCTTGTCGAGCACAATGATTGAGGCAGGAATACCGGTGCCGTAAAACAGATTGGCGGGCAGACCGATGACGCCCTTGATGTAGCCGCGCTTCAGGATCTTCTCGCGTAGCCTGGCCTCGGCATTGCCACGGAACAGGACGCCGTGCGGCAGGATGACAGCGCCGGAGCCGGTGGCCTTCATCGAGGCGAGGATATGCAGCAGGAAGGCAAAATCGCCGTTCTTTGCGGGCGGCTCGCCATCGTCAAAGCGGCCATATTTTGTTTCCTCGGTCAGACCAGAAGCCCAAGCCTTGGCCGAAAATGGCGGGTTGGCGACGACAAAATCAAATGTCTGGAGGGTTCCGGCATCGGCCAAAAAATGCGGTTCGGCGATGACGTCGCCCTGCGCGATCTCTGCGGTGGCGCGATCATGCATGATCATGTTCATGCGGGCGAGGCCACGGGTGGCGATGTCCATCTCCTGACCGAAGATCGTGATTGGCACGCTGGCGGTGTCAGCCGCCTTCAGAAGAAGCGAGCCCGAGCCGCAGGTCGGGTCATAAACCGTCTGACGTGGGCTGGTGGCCCGGCTGACACCTGCCACGGCGGCAACAACGCGGGACACTTCAGCCGGGGTATAGAATTGGCCTTTGGATTTACCCGCCTCAGTGGCAAAGTTGCGCATCAGATATTCGTAAGCATCACCGAGGATGTCATCGCCATCCGCTCGGTTGTTGGAGAAGTTCAGCTCCTCCCGACTGAAAATATTGATCAGCGCGGTCAGCGTGCTGATCATCTTTTGGCCACGCCCGAACTTTTCGGCATCGTTAAAGAAGGCCCGGTCGATCACCCCGCTGAGGTCGTTTTCCTCGGCGAGGCGGGCGATGATCATGTCCATCCCCTCACCAATATCCTTGGAACCTCGTAGCTTCTTCATATTGGAAAACGACGCCCCCGGCGGCACCTCGATCAGTGCATCGGCCTGACCCGCGCGGTCAGAGACGTACTTCACGAACAGGAGCGTGAGGATGTAATCCTTATAAAGCGAAGCATCCATGCCACCCCGGAGCTGGTCGCAGCTTTCCCAAAGTGACCTGTATATGTCGCTCTTCTTTATGGCCATTGACCGCGCCCTTTCAAATTCTATCTGTTTGCCCAGTTGATATGGGCTCACTCGCCAAAACGATTATCAACGGCGTTCACAGATCAGAACACTCTCTTCGCTGAAAGCCGACTGAATTGGAAGGGTTAGACATGCCTTTGCTTTGATGGAACTGACCGTCGGCGGGGTTTCTGGTTTGTCCGTAGCCTCGCGTTGAGCAGAGCGCGTAACGGCGGCCGGAAAGTTCGACCCCAGAGTCATTCTCCCGTCGCTGTGCGATACAAAAGTACGGAAAAAATAAGAAAAGTAACTCTGCATTTACAGCGGCTTACAGTTCCGTACCAAATCCGTGCAGTCAGGAGCTTTGGAGAATGTTGGCGCAGAGAGAACGAAATCAGCGATTCGGGCAGACAGCGCAGTCAACAGCTTTGGCCTGATAACCCGCAGTCCTGCGCCGTTCCGGCTGGAAATCTAAAATTAGAGAATGATTCCAATAGGTTGAGTGGCGGAGAGAGCGGGATTCGAACCCGCGATACGGTTCCCCGTATACACACTTTCCAGGCGTGCGCCTTCAACCACTCGGCCACCTCTCCGTCCTTGCGATTTGCGACAGCCGGTCACGCTGCGCACGGGTTTGGGAAATCGCTAATCCCGATGGACTTTGCCGGCTGGGCCTAGGTGCCCTCAACCCGGGGGCCGCCTGTCCACGCACCTGATGAATGAAGCAAGAGGTGCGGGGCTCATCTAGTCGATCCCGCCGCGAATGCCAAGCCATAACCGACAAACAAATTTAGCCCGCAACGAATGAGCGCGAGCCAAGTGGTGCCCGGCAATGCGGCATTTCCGATAAGGCCAGATATTTCACAACCAGCAGCGCGCATAACAAAAGGCCCCGGCGTCTCCACCGGGGCCTTGCGCGATAGGGAATGCCTCGATCAGACCGAATAGTACATGTCGTATTCGACCGGATGCGGCGTCATTTCGAAGCGCA
Organism: Mesorhizobium sp. FG116; assembly: GCF_057809835.1. Taxonomy (NCBI): domain Bacteria; kingdom Pseudomonadati; phylum Pseudomonadota; class Alphaproteobacteria; order Hyphomicrobiales; family Phyllobacteriaceae; genus Mesorhizobium; species Mesorhizobium sp. FG116. The sequence goes on along the minus strand of NZ_JBMDKS010000028.1, from coordinate 54,737 downwards.
TCACCTCGGCCATCTTGAGCTCGATATAGCTGTCGATCTGGTCGTCATCGAAGACGCCGCCAGCCTTGAGGAAGGTGCGGTCCTTGTCGAGGTTCTGCAACGCCTCGCGCAGCGAGCCGGACACGGTCGGGATCTTCTTCAGTTCCTTCGGCGGCAGGTCGTACAGATCCTTGTCCATCGGCTGGCCGGGGTGGATCTTGTTCTTGATGCCATCAAGGCCGGCCATCAAAAGCGCTGCGAATGCGAGATAGGGGTTCGCGCCCGGATCGGGGAAGCGGACCTCGACGCGCTTCGACTTCGGCGAAGAGCCAAACGGAATGCGGCAGGAGGCCGAACGGTTGCGTGCCGAATAGGCGAGCAGAACCGGGGCCTCATAGCCCGGCACCAGGCGCTTGTAGGAGTTGGTCAGCGGGTTGGTGAAGGCGTTGATGGCCTTGGCGTGCTTGATGATGCCGCCGATGAAATAAAGGCAGCTTTCCGAAAGACCGGCATACTCGTTGCCTGCGAAAGTCGGCTTGCCGTTCTTCCAGATCGAAAGGTGCACGTGCATGCCGGAGCCGTTGTCGCCGAAAATCGGCTTCGGCATAAAGGTGGCCGTCTTGCCATAGGCGTTGGCGACCTGGTGAACGACGTACTTGTAAAGCAGCATTTTGTCGGCGTTGCGCACCAGTGCGTCGAACTTGACGCCGAGTTCGTGCTGGGCGGCGGCCACTTCGTGGTGATGCTTTTCAACACGCACGCCCATTTCGGTGAGCACGGTCAGCATCTCGGAACGCATGTCCTGGCACGAATCGATCGGCGGAACGGGGAAGTAGCCGCCCTTGACACGCGGCCGGTGGCCAAGGTTGCCGGTCTCGTAGTCGGTGTCGTCATTGGATGGCAGTTCGGTCGAGTCCAGCTTGAAGCCGGTGTTGTAGGGATCGGCCTTATACTTGACGTCGTCGAACACGAAGAATTCGGCCTCGGGGCCGACGAAAACGGTGTCGCCGATGCCTTCGGCCTTCATGTAGGCCTCGGCCTTCTTGGCGGTGCCGCGCGGATCGCGGTTATAGGCTTCGCCGGAAACCGGATCGAGGATGTCGCACAGGATGACCATGGTGGACTGGGCGAAGAACGGGTCCATGTGAACCGTTTCCGGGTCGGGCATCAGCACCATGTCGGACTCGTTGATGGCCTTCCAGCCAGCGATGGACGAACCGTCGAACATGACGCCGTCGGCGAACATGTCTTCCTCGACTTCCGCCACGTCCATCGTCACGTGATGGAGTTTGCCCTTCGGGTCGGTAAAGCGCAGATCGACGAACTTTACGTCGTTGTCCTTAATCTGCTTCAAGATGTCGGCGGCTGTCGTCATGTCATGTTTTCCTGTGTGATGACGTTTTGTCTTGGGAGTTGCGAAATCAGATTGCGTCGATGCCGGTCTCGCCGGTGCGGATGCGGACGACTTCCTCGATGTTGGAGACGAAAATCTTGCCGTCGCCGATGCGGCCCGTCTGGGCTGCCTTGCGGATGGCTTCGACGGCCGGTTCTACGGATTCGTCGCCCAGCACCAGTTCGATCTTCACCTTGGGAAGGAAGTCGACGACATATTCTGCGCCGCGATAAAGCTCGGTATGGCCCTTTTGGCGTCCGAAGCCTTTCGCCTCGATGACAGTGATGCCTTGCAGTCCGGCTTCCTGAAGCGCTTCCTTCACTTCGTCGAGCTTGAACGGTTTGATGATCGCTTCGATCTTTTTCATGCCAGTTGAGGCCTCCACTGCCAAATTCACGGGTTGTTACCCGCTCGCGCCACCTAAAAGCATGATCCGTGCCAGTTGGCGTAGGTGCGAAAGCGCTGTCAGATTTCGATGAAAATGCCCGGAAAACACAAGGTTTGGTTCATTTTACGCCCAATGTCGGTGACTCAGAGCGGCGCTCGAACAAGCCTGGCAAAAACGGGATGCACATAAATTAAGCAGGGTGGATACTTCTTGGGCAGGCCCCATTTCACCTTCTCGAACGTTTGGCGCTGCAAGTATCGAGAGATCGCATTTGCGCCGGTGTGAAAACTGAGACAATTGTCGAGCCCCTTGACGGCAGGCTGGTAAAGCGGAACGACAGGCAATGCCCATTGAACTTCTTTCTCCATCCGAAATGGCCGAGGCCGACAGGCTCGCGATCGCGGCCGGTCCGTTTGACGGTATTGGCTTGATGCGAAATGCGGGTGCGGCGGCCGCGGCTATCGTACTTGAGCGCTACCCTGCCGCCAGAAAGGTGCATGTGCTGGCTGGTCCGGGCAACAATGGCGGCGATGGTTACGTCGTTGCGCGTTTGTTGGTTGAAAGCGGTGTTGCTGTCTCTGTCTGGGCTGCTGGCGAGCCTCGTGCGGGCAGCGATGCGGCCATTGCCGCCACACAATGCCCAATAGTGGCCTTGCCACTGGCTGATTTCTCGGCGGAACCCGGTTCGCTCATTGTGGATGCGCTCTTCGGGGCGGGCCTGTCGAAACCGCTCAACGGTGATGCTGTCCGTGCCATCGAGAAAACAGTCGCGCTTAAAATTCCTGTCATTTCCATTGACCTGCCTTCGGGCGTGTCTGGCGAGAGCGGGCAGGTGCTGGGTAACGTATTTCACGCCGAGATGACCATTACCTTTGCACGCAAGAAGCCAGGGCACCTCTTGTTGCCGGGCCGGCAGTTGTGCGGCGAGGTAGTCGTTGCCGACATCGGCATTGGCGACGACGTCATTGGCTCGGTCGGCTCCCGCACTTTCGAAAACACGCCCGAGCTTTGGCAAAATGCGCTGCCATCGCCTGCCGTGGATGCGCATAAATACAAGCGCGGTCATGTCGGTGTCTTTTCAGGTGGCCCGAGCACGACAGGCGCGGCGCGCCTGTCAGCCTTGGCTGCGGCCCGCAGTGGGGCAGGGGCTGTAACGGTTCTCTCGCCTGCCAACGCGATGATGGTCAATGCCGGGCATCTCACCTCCATCATGTTGCGCAAAGTGGATGAGTTGGAAGGGCTACAGGCTTTCATCGAAGACCGGCATCCTTCAGCCTTCGTCCTGGGGCCGGGTTTCGGTGTCGGTGAAAAGGCGAGGGAACTTGCCCTTGCTGTGCTGGGTGATGGCAAAGGTCGCCCACAAGGCGTCGAAGCTCTCGTACTTGATGCTGACGGCATCACGTCGTTTCACGATGCGCCAGCCTCGCTGTTCATCACGACCGGTGCTCGGGATGCGGCTGCGCTTGTGCTGACGCCTCATGAAGGCGAGTTTGCCCGGCTGTTTTCCGGTCTCGCGGCGGATCAATCGCTGTCCAAGCTCGACAAGGCCCGCAAGGCCGCCGCTCGTTCGCATGGCGTCATTGTCTACAAGGGGCCGGATACCGTCATCGCTGCACCCGACGGACGTGCGGCAATCAACGCCAACGGCGTTCCATGGCTGGCGACTGCCGGTTCAGGCGACGTGCTGGCCGGGCTTATCGCAGGGCTGATTGTGCAGGGCATGCCACCCTTCGAGGCGGCTTGTGCGGCGGTATGGGTACACGCCGAGGCCGGCGCGCGTTCTGGCCCCGGATTGATCGCGGAAGACTTGCCATTGTCTGTGGCGTCAGTTCTCGGTTCGCTGCTGGGCAGCCGCTAAGGTTCGGTTGCCCGCAAACCGCCGTGATGCCGTGGTTGACTTGACGCCACCCTTCCGATTTACACCCTCAGCAACCCATCCCGACTTCCCGGACGTTTCCCATGCTTGAAAAGACCTATGACGCCAAGGCGGTTGAGCCGAAAATCGCCAAAATCTGGGAGGAGGCCGATGCTTTCCGCGCTGGTGCCGGCGCAGACGAAGGTGCGGAGGCCTTCACCATCGTCATTCCGCCGCCGAACGTCACCGGCTCGTTGCACATGGGCCATGCGCTGAACAACACGCTTCAGGACATTCTTGTTCGCTTCGAGCGCATGCGCGGCAAGAACGTGTTGTGGCAGCCCGGCATGGATCATGCCGGCATCGCCACCCAGATGGTCGTCGAGCGCAAGCTGATGGAAAAGCAGATCCATCGCCGCGATCTCACCCGCGAAGCCTTCATTGAGAAGGTTTGGGAGTGGAAGGCCGAATCCGGCGGCGCGATCTTCAACCAGCTCAAGCGGCTCGGTGCTTCCTGCGACTGGTCGCGCGAACGCTTCACCATGGACGAGGGCCTGTCCAAGGCCGTGCTCGAAGTTTTTGTCACGCTCTACAAGGAAGGGCTGATCTACCGAGGCAAGCGGCTGGTCAACTGGGACCCGAAGTTCGAGACGGCGATTTCGGATCTTGAAGTGGAGAACCGCGAGGTTGAAGGCCACATGTGGCACTTCAAATACCCTTTGGCCGGCGGCGAAACCTACACTTACGTGGAAAAGGATGAAGACGGTAAGATCGTCTTCCAGGAAGAGCGCAACTACATCTCGATTGCCACCACCCGTCCCGAGACTATGTTGGGCGACGGCGCGGTTGCCGTTCATCCGTCCGACGAACGTTACGCTCCGATCGTCGGCAAGCTGTGTGAGATTCCGGTTGGTCCGAAAGAGCACCGGCGGTTGATTCCGATCATTACGGACGAGTATCCCGACCCGGATTTCGGCTCTGGCGCGGTCAAGATAACCGGCGCGCACGATTTCAACGACTATCAGGTCGCACGCCGCAACAGCATTCCGCTCTACCGGCTCATGGACACGACGGCGACGATGCGCAGCGACGGCGAACCTTATGCTGCCTGCTCTGCGCAAGCTGTCCAGATTGCTCGCACCGGGCAGTTGCCGAGCGAGGCAGAGGTGGACGAAATCAACCTTGTCCCCGAGGAATATCGCGGCCTCGACCGCTACGAAGCGCGCAAGCTGATCGTTGAGGCCATCAATGCCGAAGGCTTGGCCGTGACGGTCAAGGATGCCGAAGGCAACGGCGTCCCCCATGTCGAGAACAAGAAGATCATGCAGCCGTTTGGCGATCGCTCCGGCGTCGTCATCGAGCCGATGCTGACCGATCAATGGTTTGCAGACGCCGCGACGTTGGCGCAGCCGGCCATCGCCTCCGTTCGCGAAGGCCGCACCAACTTCGTGCCCAAGAATTGGGAGAAAACCTATTTCGAATGGATGGAAAACATCCAGCCGTGGACGATCTCCCGCCAACTCTGGTGGGGCCATCAAATTCCGGCCTGGTACGGTCCGGATGGGCACATCTTCGTCGAAAAGTCCGAGGAAGAGGCGCTGGAGGCAGCCGTCCAGCATTACCTCGCCCATGAGGGGCCGTGGAAAGCCTGGGTCGAGGAAAAGCTGGAGAATTTCAAACCGGGCGAAATCCTCACCCGCGACGAAGACGTGCTGGATACCTGGTTTTCGTCGGCGCTGTGGCCGTTTTCGACACTCGGCTGGCCGGACAAGACGCCGGAATTGAAGACCTACTATCAGACCGACGTGCTCGTCACCGGCTTCGACATCATCTTCTTCTGGGTCGCCCGCATGATGATGATGGGCCTGCATTTCATGGACGAAGAGCCGTTCCAAACCGTCTATGTCCATGCGCTTGTGCGCGACAAGAACGGGCAGAAGATGTCGAAGTCGAAGGGCAACGTCATCGACCCGCTCGAACTGATCGACGAATACGGTGCTGATGCGCTGCGCTTTACGCTCGCCGTGATGGCCGCGCAGGGCCGCGACGTTAAGCTCGATCCCGCGCGCATCGCCGGTTACCGCAATTTCGGCACCAAGCTTTGGAATGCGACGCGCTTTGCCGAGATGAACGGCGTCGCGCGCAACGACGACTTCTGGCTGGGCGATGCCAAGCTGGCGGTCAATCGTTGGATTTTGACCGAACTCACGCGTGTTTCGCACGAAATTACCAACGGCATCACATCATATCGCTTCAACGATGCGGCGAGCGCTGCCTATCGCTTTGTCTGGAATCTTGTCTGCGACTGGTATGTCGAGCTTTTGAAGCCGGTTTTCATGGGTGCCGATGAAGCTGCCAAGGCCGAAAGCCGCGCCTGCTTTGCCTTCGTTCTGGACGAGATCTACAAGCTCCTCCACCCGATGATGCCGTTCATGACCGAGGAACTTTGGGCCGAGACGGCAGGTGAAGGACGTGAGCGCACTTCGCTTCTGTGTCACGCCGCCTGGCCGACGCCGGACTTCGAAGACGCCGAAGCTGCGGCCGATATCAACTGGCTGGTTGATCTTGTCTCGGGTATCCGCTCCGTCCGTTCCGAGATGAACGTGCCGCCATCCGCCATTGCGCCATTAGTCGTGGTTGGCGCCAACACCTCTACCCGCGAGAGACTTGTGCGCCACGACACGGCCATCAAGCGGCTGGCGCGTATCGGCGATGTTTCGGTCGAAGCGGTCGTCCCCAAAGGGGCGGCGCAGATGGTTCTGGGCGAGGCGACAGTGTGTCTGCCACTAGGTAGCCTTATAGACCTCAAGGCCGAAGCTGCCCGTTTGCAGAAGGAGTTGGCCAAGGTGACCGAGGAAATCGCGCGCCTGGCCAAGAAGCTGTCGAACGAAAAGTTTGTTGCAAATGCCCCGGAAGAGGTTGTCGCTGCCGAGCGCGAGAAACTGTCCGAGTATGGCGAAACGCAGCAGCGGTTGTCGGTGGCGTTGGAGCGGGTTCGCGATGCAGCTTGAGGGGGAGAGATTCGCTCCGCCTGGCTGCAATCGCGGCCATCTTTCGACATTCCCCAAAGGCATGCCGCAACGTCAAAATTGACGTAAACGGAAGTTTACGCCCCATTGTTGCCTTAATGTGACATTTGTCGCCTCAACCCTTCGGAATCGGTGATTTTTGACCGATTTGAGTTTGTTTTTCTCGAAAGAGGATCAAGGCTGGCCCGAATTTGGCCGTTTTTTCGATGCGCTTCGTGACCTGTCGCACACTGCAGGTTGCACGTATCTAGACCGTACTTGTACAGGCCGAAAAACGTTATTGCACCGTTAACTTGAATTGGTTCTAGCTAGTCCCCGAGTGATTTCGGGGAGACAAAATCATGAATAAGATGCGTGTCAAAACGCTCCTTGGCGCAACCGCACTGTCGCTTGCCGCAATAGGCATGGCCCAAGCAGGTGGTTTGGAACGTGGCGGCTACAACATCGATCTCCTGTTTGATCCTGCGCCTGTGACCGGCGAAGTTTCCGGCACATATGTCATGCCGCAACGCAAGCTCAAAAACGTCGTAGATACGTCAACCGCGAACGGCTCGCCCGGCGGTGGCAACCTCAATTTCTTGCCCAATTCTGTTGAAGAATCGGAAGCCTATTTTGTTCCTCGCATTGGCTTCAAAGCCAGTGTCGGCCAAGGCATCGATTGCATGGCTGACTATTCACAGCCTTGGGGCGTCCATTCCAACCCGGGTCTGAATTGGGCGGGCGCAAACAACAACGTTGAAACCAAGATCGAGAGCAACAACTACGCCGCAACCTGCTCGTACAAAATGGATGCCGGCAAGGGCCAGTTCCGGTTCATCGGTGGTTTGTTCTATCAAGAGGTCAGCGGCTTCAAGGAGCGCCTGGTGCAGATATTGCCGCCTGGGCCTCTCAACGGCATGGGTCGGCTGGAGCTCGAGGGCGATGGGGTTGGCTGGCGTGCGGGCGCAGCGTATGAAATTCCCGACATCGCTCTTAGAGCAAGCCTGGTTTACAACAGCGAAGTAGACCTCGGGGACATTTCCGGCACACTGGATCTTTCGCAGGTCCCAGGTAGACCGGCGACACCGATACCGGTGTTCGGCAATCAGTCGATGCCGCAATCGGTCGAGTTTAAGGTTCAGTCCGGTATTGCGCCTGGTTGGCTGGCGTTTGGCTCAATTAAGTGGGTCGATTGGAGCGAAGTCGGTATCGTTAGCTTTTGCTCGCCGGCTATCAAGGCTCTTGGTCTCGCTTGTACCTACCAAGGAACTGGCTTCACGACATCGCTCGACCTGCTCTATCGCGATGGCTGGACTGTGTCTGGCGGCATCGGTCACAAGTTCAACGACCAATGGAGTGGAGCTGCGACCTTGACTTGGGATCGAGGCACTACGACGGGCTTGAGCTCGCAGACGGATACATGGACTTTGGCGGCTGGGGCGTCATACACCCCGACGCAGAATGTCGAACTGCGGTTTGGTGGTGCTGTTGGTGTGTTGACTAGCGGCGAAACAAAGGTGCTCAGCTATCAGGGCGCGACCATCGACAATGGCGTCTCGTACAGCTTCGGCAACGACTTGGTCACCGCTCTTTCGGCTTCGCTGAAGGTGAAGTGGTAAACCGTTTAGTTTCCGATATTTTCGAGAAAGCCGGGCTTAATGCCCGGCTTTTTTTGCGCGACGCTTCTGGAACGTGAGCGGCGACGCCGAAACGTTGCGGCCAACCAGCAATGCGTGTGACGATTCTGCAACACATGCCTTCCATCCCATGTGCCGCTTGTGTGCCCCATGGAAATCGCCCACTTCCCGCCATAAACCCGGAGCACTTCGATAGGGCTTGGTAATTTCTACCCAGCTAATGTGAATGCGGGCCGGGATAGAGCGGCAAGGAAGAGCATGGAAGTCACGGTGGGTTCTCGCGCGGATATGGCGATCCTTCGGGCCAACGAAGGTCCTGTCGCCGTGCGCCGTCTGCCGCGCCCTGCATTCTACCGTGGCTTTTCGCGCATGCCAGGCCTCATCCGCTCCTGCGTGCTGTCGGCCGTCATGGCCTGCGCGAGCTTTGCCGCAGTCGAGCAGGCACTTGCATTCGATGAGAAGGTGTTCGACGACAAGACCGGTGTAAAGCCGCAGTCTAGCCCATGGGCAGTGTTTCAGTTCGGTTTCTCTGCCTACAAGAGCGGCCACAAGGACCAGGCAGTCGAAGCCTACAAATACGCCGCCGAGAAGGGCCAGATCGGTGCGACTTGGAAACTTGCTCGCATGTATGCCGAAGGTGACGGTGTCACCCAGAACGACTACGAAGCCTACAAGTTCTTCAGCGAGATTGTCGATCAGGACGTAGAACTGGGTTCACCTGAGGAAAGTTATGTTTCCGACGCCTTGGTTGCATTGGGTGATTACCTGAAGAGCGGAATTCCGGGCAGCCCCGTGAGTGCCGATCCGGTTGCAGCGCAGGAATATTTCATGCGCGCCGCCGCGACCTACCGTAACCCGAACGCCCAGTACGAAATGGGCAAGATGTTCCTGAACGGCGAAGGCGGCGTAAAGGCCAGTGCCAAGCAGGCTGGTCGTTGGCTGCAGCTCGCGGCGGAGAAGGGCCATGCCGGCGCCCAGGCGACACTCGGCAACCTGCTGTTCCACAGCGGCAAGGTTGTGCGTGGGCTGGCCATGATGACGGCGGCGCTTGAACGCGCAGCCCCTGTCGACCAACCTTGGATCCGCGGCATGCAGGAAGAGGCCTTTGCCTTGGCCCCTGAAGCTGACCGTCGCACGGCGATTGCGCTTGCCGACGACATGTTGACCAAGGGCATCAATCAGTAACAGCGCCATCGTCGGCCAGGGCTAGCCATGCCCATCCACCGCGAACTTCTTGCGCGGTCGGCTACCCATGCGTCATTTCCAGACCATTTGCGCCAGGACAACGTTGCCACCGGCGCTCCCGGCTAAGCATGCGGCCGTAAGTGCATGCTGCCCTTGTATTTGCGGGCATGCAGTTGCGGCTTCAGTAGGCTTGAACCTGACTGCTTTTGCGGTCACCATTTCGCATGGATGCGCTCTAAGCCCGTCTTCCCGGGCGAAGCTTGGCGGGCATTTCAATCCAACGAATGAGGGATTTGATCATGTTTCAACGACATTGGAGCGGGATCATGCCGAGGGTGAAAACCTTCGCCGGTATGGCGATGTTCTTCTTGGCGTTCTTCGCTTTTGCCGCCGTCTCACAGGCGCAAACCCATCAGCATTCAACATCGACAGAAACCGTGCAGGCTCAGGCTGATACGGCCGCCGAGCCCACGGCACCCGCGCAGCCGCAAGCCGCTTCTGCGCCCGTTGTCAGCTATCATGCACCCACCACCTTCACGCTGAAGACCGGCATCGCCAGTGGCCGCATGGTCTATGTAGGCGTCGGTGGCAATATAGAAGGGCAGGTCAACCCCACCCTTGTTGTCCACGAAGGTGAACTGGTCCAGATAAACCTTATCAACGGGGAGGGTGCCGAGCATGACATCGTACTCGACCAATATGCTGCGCGCTCCGCCATTGTCGTTGGTAAGAATGCATCTTCGACATTCTCCTTTGTTGCCAACAAGGTCGGTGAGTTCGCCTATTTCTGCTCGATTGCCGGCCACCGCGCCGCAGGCATGGAGGGGCTTATCAAGGTCATGCCCGGTGAGCGGGAGAGCATGGATACGGATGCAGCCGATATCGTGCGTGACCCCGCCGACCTGCCGGGACCGATCGGTCAGCGTTCTTCCCAAGTCGTACGTGTCGACTTTGAAACCGTCGAACTCAAGGGCAGGCTGGATGACGGCACGTCCTACGTCTACTGGACCTTCAACGGAAAGGTGCCCGGACCATTTGTGCGTGTTCGTGTCGGCGACACTGTCGAGGTTCATCTCAAGAACGCCTCCGACAGCGTCATGATGCATTCGGTGGACTTTCACGCGGCTACGGGGCCGGGTGGCGGTGCGGAATTCACCCAGACTGCGCCGGGCGAGGAAACTGTCGTCACCTTCCAGGCATTGAAACCCGGCATCTATGTCTATCACTGTGCGACGCCGAGCGTTGCCCATCACATTACGAGCGGCATGTACGGCTTGATCCTCGTCGAGCCGGAGGGGGGGATGCCGCAGGTTGACCGCGAATTCTATGTCATGCAGGGCGAACTTTACACGGTCGATCCGTTCGGCACGCAGGGCGAGATGGAGATGGACTACGACAAGCTCATTTCCGAACGTCCGGAGTATTTCCTGTTCAACGGCGCGGTCGGCGCTCTTACCAAATCGCATCCGCTCTATGCCAATGCGGGTGAAACCGTGCGAATCTTCTTTGGCGTCGGCGGGCCGAATTTCACCTCGTCGTTCCACGTCATCGGTGAGATTTTCGACCACGTCTATGCTCTGGGCTCGATCACGTCACCACCGCTGACAGGCGTCCAAACCGTCACCGTTCCGCCAGGCGGGGCCACAGTCGTCGACTTCAAGATCGATCGCGGTGGGCACTATGTTCTGGTGGATCATGCCCTGTCTCGGGCCGAGCGTGGGCTTGCTGGATACCTGATTGTGGATGGTCCGGAAGAAGACGCCATCATGCACAAGGGGCCGCCGAAGCAGTAAGCGTCGACAGTCCTTAACAAAAGAAACGGCTCGGGACTTATGTTCCGGGCCGTTTCGTTCTGTAATCAGGCAGCTTCCAGTTTGAGGTCAATCGCCACCGGAACGTGGTCCGACGGCTTTTCCCAGGCCCGCACATGCTTTTCCACCGATGCGGACCCGAATCGACTGGCCGCTTCCGGCGACAGCAACAGATGATCAATGCGGATGCCGTTGTTCTTCTGCCATGCGCCTGCTTGATAATCCCAGAAGGTGTAGACGTCGGGCGCGTCTGTCGTGGCGCGCACGGCTTCGGTGAAGCCCAGGTTCTTCAAACGGCGGAAGGCCTGCCGCGTCTGCGGCTGGAAAAGCGCATCGCCCAACCAGTTTTCCGGGTGCCTTGCGTCGATAGGCTCGGGAATGACGTTGTAGTCACCGGCAAGCACCAGTGCTTCTTCCAGCGCAAGCCGCTCTTTTGCCCAGCGCTCAAGCCTGTCCATCCATGCCAGCTTGTAGGGAAACTTCACAGGGTCATCAATCGGGTTCCCGTTGGGCAGATAGAGCGAGACCACGCGCAGCGCACCTTGGTCAGTTGAGAACACGCCTTCAATGAATCTGGCCTGTTCGTCAGCTTCATCTCCGGGCAAACCGCGGTTCACTTCATCGAAGCGAAGCTTGGACAGGATCGCGACGCCGTTGAACCCCTTTTGGCCATGCGTTTCGACATTGTAGCCGAGTGCCTCGATCTCCACGCGCGGGAACTGGTCGTCCACCGACTTGATCTCCTGCAGGCAAACGATGTCCGGCGCGCTTTCGCCCAGCCAATGCGTCAGGTTGCCGATACGGGCGCGCACGCCGTTGATATTCCAGGTGGCGATCTTCATGAAAATCTCGCGACTATTTCAAACAGTTCTTGATGGTACAAAACTCGAAACGAGTCGATCCTGCACTATCGCCGCGGTCGATGAAATCCGATTTCCAACTGCGGCGCGACTGGGGAGGAGGAAACCATGTCGCAAACAACGCATCCCGTCGACGAGGTCTTGCCGGCACCGAGATTGTTCACGCTCGGCCTGCAGCATGTTCTGGTCATGTACGCCGGCGCCATCGCCGTACCGCTCATTGTGGGCAGGGCGCTTCAACTTGAGCCGGCTGACGTCGCATTCCTGATTTCGGCCGATCTGTTTGTCTGCGGCATCGCTTCGATCCTGCAATCGCTTGGCGCCACGCAATGGTTTGGCATCAAGCTTCCAGTCATGATGGGCGTCACGTTCGCGGCGGTGGGCCCGATGGTGTCGATGGCTGTGGCAAATCCCGGTGTCGAAGGCGCGCGCATGATCTTTGGCGCCATCATCGGTGCCGGCATCATCACAATTCTTATCGCGCCTTTCGTCAGCCGCATGCTGAAGCTGTTTCCGCCTGTGGTGACGGGAACCATTATCCTAGTCATTGGCGTCTCATTGATGAAGATCGGCATCAACTGGATTTTCGGCCTGCCTGTCGGCCCGACGGCGCCGAAAATCGTCAATCCCGAGCATGCCGCTTGGCTGCAATCGGTAACCGAGGCCGCAACCGCCGCCGGCTCGACGGTTCCCGCCCTGCCAGCCGGCCTTGCTCTGGCGCCAACTGTGCCCAACGCAGCCTATGCGCCGATGTCCAACATTTTGTTGTCGCTCGTGGTTCTGGCCGTCATCATTGGCGTTGCCCGCTATGCCAGGGGTTTCCTGTCGAACGTCGCGGTTCTGGTCGGCATCGTCGTCGGCGGTCTGATCGCCGCGTCTCTCGGCATGATGCATTTCGAAAAGGTGGCGAGCGCCGCGTGGTTCGCCCCCATCATGCCTTTCCATTTCGGCGCTCCGATCTTCGATCCGGTACTGATCCTCACCATGGTGCTCGTCATGGTCGTGGTGATGATCGAATCGACCGGCATGTTCCTGGCCTTGGGCGAAATGACCGACAAGAAGATCACCCGGCCCATGTTGTCGGCAGGCCTCAGGATGGATGGTCTAGGCACCATGCTTGGCGGCATCTTCAACACTTTCCCTTACACCAGCTTCTCGCAGAACGTCGGCCTTGTCGGGGTTACCGGCATCCGCAGCCGCTTTGTCTGCGTTGCCGGCGGCGTCATCATGGTGGTGCTCGGCCTCATACCGAAGATGGGGGCGCTGGTGGAGGCTTTGCCAACCGTGGTTCTGGGCGGTGCCGGCATCGTCATGTTCGGCATGGTTGCCGCGACCGGCATCCGCATTCTCTCGGCCGTGGACTTCAAGCGCAACCGCAACAACCTGTTCATCGTCGCCATTTCGCTTGGCTTTGGCATGATCCCGGTCGTTGCGCCTGATTTCCATATGTGGCTGCCCAAGACCATTGGCCCGCTGGTCGATTCGGGCATCCTGCTGGCCTCGATCGCGTCGGTTGCGCTCAATCTTGTTTTCAATGGCGCGACCGGTGACGCGGAAGGCTTGCGTGAAGCGGCCATGTCCGCCGAAGCCTAGAATTTGAAGGCATTGCCAACGAAAGGGCCGCCGAGAGGCGGCTTTTTCAATTCGGGCGGCGTTCGACCAAGCCGATCGTGTTGCCGGCAGGATCTTTGAGGAACGCCATCCACTCAAACTCTCCGGCCGGTCCGAACCGGCCTTCCTTGTCATGATGGACAAGCGAGGGTGCGGCGGTGAAAGGCACGCCGGCAGCGTTTGCGGCGGCGTGGAAAGCGTCAAGCTCGCTCATGTCGAGATAGACGGTTCCTGGCGGCACGCCATCGGTAAAGAACAGCCGTACGCCATGAACCATTATAAATGCGATGCCGGGGGGATCGTAGCGGGCGTGGACGGAAAGGCCGAGAACATCGCGCCAGAAATCCAGCGTCGCATCGAGATCGCGTCCCGATGACAGCGCGACCTGACGGACCGCGCCAACCGTTGGCATGTCTATACGGAGAAACTGGTGCCGCAGCCGCAGGACGCGACGGCGTTGGGGTTCTTGATCTGGAACGACTGGCCCATCAGGTCATCAACGAAATCGATTACCGAACCGCCCATGTAAACAAGCGACAGATCGTCGATCAGAACGGTGGCGCCGTCCTGCTCTATGGCGACGTCGTCATCGTTCCGGCTTTCGACGAGGTCGAATTTGTAGGAAAATCCGGAGCAGCCGCCGCCCTCGACCGAAACCCGCAAGGCGATTTTGCCCGGTTCGCTGGCCATGATCTTGGCAATGCGCCTGAAGGCGGCATCGGTCACGTCAACCTTCATGGCAGTCTTTGCATCCGCGCCCATGGGCGTCACCTTGCGTTTCAATCTTACTGATAGGTATGAAGCTCTTGTCGCCAAGTCAACAAGTTGGCAAGACCGGGTGACGCAATGGTGAAGACATGAGCGAGCGGCAGGGCGAGCAAGGGCTCGGCGATATCGGTTTTGGTTACCGGCCGAGAGCGCCTTATGCCACCGATCCATCCCGCTCTCGCGGTCGATTGTTCGACGAGAGTGAAAGCCCGACCCGCACGCCATTCCAGCGCGACCGCGACCGCATCATCCATTCAACCGCCTTTCGCCGTCTCAAGCACAAAACCCAGGTTTTTATCGCCCACGAAGGCGATCACTACCGAACAAGGCTCACTCATTCGATAGAGGTCGCACAGATCGCGCGGGCCCTGGCGCGCGCCTTGCGCGGCGATGAGGATCTCGCCGAGGCGGTGGCCCTTGTCCATGATTTCGGCCACACACCATTCGGTCACACCGGCGAGGACGCGCTGAACGACAAGATGGTCTCCTGGGGCGGGTTTGACCACAACGCCCAGTCGTTGCGTATCGTGACCCGGCTCGAGCATCGCTATGCTGATTTCGACGGGCTGAACCTGACTTGGGAAGCACTTGAAGGTCTGGTCAAGCACAACGGTCCGTTGATCGACCGTCGCGGCAACGGCCTGCATGGACCGGTTCCCCCAACAATCAGGGCCTATAACGAACTGCACGACCTGGAACTCGACTGTTTCGCCGGCATCGAAGCCCAATGTGCCGCCATTGCCGATGACATTGCCTACAACACGCATGACATCGACGACGGCCTGAGGGCAGGGCTGCTTACTCTCGAAATGCTGGAAGAAGTTGGGTTGTCGGGCGCGATTCTTCGGGACGTGCGCAAGCGATATCCGGCGCTCGACCCTGTGCGCACCGGCCATGAGTTGATGCGCCGCCAGATAACTTTGATGGTTGAAGACGTGATTGCGGCTGCAAGTGCAAATCTTGGCCGCCTGAAGCCAGGCAGCGCCGATGCGGTAAGAGCCGCCGGCGAAGCAATTGTTACATTCACCTCCGCAATGACAGCTCAGGAAAAGGAGTTGAAGGCATTTCTATACGCCCGTCTCTATCGGCATCCGGAAGTCATGCGGGTGCGCGTCGATGCGGAAAGAATTGTCCGTGACCTTTTCGATGTCTATTTCAACGATCCGCGCGCCATGCCGGACGGTTGGCGCGAAGGCCTTGATCGGGCCGAAGATCGCGTCAAGGCACGCCACGTCGCCGATTTTCTTGCCGGAATGACCGACACCTATGCCTTGAAGGAACACCGGCGTCTGTTTGACCACACGCCCGATTTGAGTTAGGCCGAACGCGATTTTTGCTGGCCAATGGGCTGGTTTCGTTACACTCCATCAGAGCTTTTCCCATGAACATCTTCGCCGATTTCAACGCGCGAATTATAAAAGCCGTAGAAGCCCTTGGTTTGAAAGACAAAGAAGGTGCAGCGCTTGACGTTTCGCGCGTTGCCGTCGAGCCGCCACGCCACTCCAGCCATGGCGACCTCGCCACCAATGCCGCGATGGTTCTGGCCAAGCCAACGGGCCAGAATCCCCGCGCTCTCGCCGAAAAGATCGTTGAGGCATTGCGAGCGGACGCCGATGTCGCAAGTGCCGAAGTTGCAGGACCGGGCTTTGTCAATTTGCGTCTTACCGAAGCCTTTTGGCATACGCATCTGGTCGGTTTGCTCGCCGAAGGCACGAACTACGGTCGGTCTCAGATAGGACAAGGCCGCAAGGTCAATGTCGAGTACGTCTCGGCCAACCCGACCGGGCCGATGCATGTCGGCCATTGCCGTGGCGCGGTGGTGGGCGATGCGCTCGCCAGTATCATGGCTTTCGCCGGTTATGACGTCACCAGGGAATACTACATCAACGACGCTGGCGCGCAGATCGACGTGTTGGCGCGCTCGGTCATGCTGCGTTATCGCGAAGCGCTTGGCGAGACGATCGGTGAAATCCCGCCAGGCCTTTATCCGGGTGATTACCTTGTGCCGGTCGGGCAGGCCTTGGCAAAGGAGTTTGGTCGCGATCTCAATCAGATGCCCGAGGAAGAGGCGCTCGCCATCGTCAAGGATCGCACCATCGACGCGATGATGGCGATGATTCGCGAGGACCTTGCCGCCCTCAACGTCAGGCATGATGTCTTCTTCTCGGAGCGTTCGCTTCACGCCGAGAACGCGAAGGCAATACGCTCGGCCATCAATGACCTGACCCTCAAGGGGCATGTCTACAAGGGCAAGTTGCCGCCGCCCAAGGGCGAAAAGAGCGATGATTGGGAAGATCGCGAGCAGACCCTGTTCCGCTCGACCGAGGTTGGGGACGATATGGACCGTCCGCTGATCAAGTCGGATGGCGCCTACACCTACTTTGCTGCCGATGTCGCCTACATGAAGGACAAATATGCACGCGGCTTCGAGCAGGTGATCTTCATTCTCGGCGCTGACCATGGCGGCTACGTCAAGCGCATGGAAGCATTGGGCAAGGCGATCGCCGGCGACAAGCTTGAGGTCACGATTCTGCTCTGCAATCTCGTCAAATTGTTCCGCGATGGCGAGCCGGTTCGTATGTCGAAGCGGGCAGGGGAATTCGTCACGCTGCGTGACGTGGTCGACGAGGTTGGCCGCGACCCCATCCGCTTCATGATGCTCTATCGGAAGAACAGCGAGCCGCTTGACTTCGATTTTGCCAAAGTGACGGAGCAGTCGAAGGACAATCCGGTCTTTTACGTGCAGTATGCGTCCGCACGGTGCCACTCCGTATTCCGGCAGGCTCGCGAACAGTTGGGCACTTCCGATTTCGACCGGGCAAAGCTTGCCGCCGCCGTTTCCAACCTGAAGGACGAGGGTGAAATCGGCCTTATCAGGAAGATGGCAGAGTATCCGCGATTGATAGAGCAATCGGCACTTGTACTCGAGCCGCACAGGCTGGCATTCTACATGTATGACTTGGCAAGTACGTTCCACTCGCACTGGAATAGAGGTACAGATAACCCGGACTTACGGTTTGTTAAGGTTAACGACCCACAATTGACGTATGCCAGACTAGGGCTGGTGCAGGCTGTATCGGACATTTTGATGTCCGGTCTAACGCTCATTGGCGCGGACGCGCCGACGGAAATGCGTTAGATTTCGCTAATAGACCTGTCACCTTTTGCCCACATTGCGCTGGTAGGGGCCAACCTTGCGCGACGTTGATGGCGTCCGATAGAGTGTGAGTTCGGGAACGACGATGGCAGAGAGAACCCAGTTGAGGACAACGGGCCGCGACGAGATCTCCGAGGATGATCCCTTCGCGGAACTGACCAGAATCATGGGCTTTGACCCGCGTGTGCCGGTCAATCAGCAGAACGCGTCGGCGCAGGCTGATGGCGTCGATGATTTCGCAATCGATCTCGAAAAGGAGTTGATGGGCGAATTCGGTGAGGCAGACGAGCCCGTGGCTGCTGTTGACGCCGATCCGGCGGGTCCTCGCTACGGCACTGATGGCGGTGCAGAGGCGGCCGCCGATGACGATTCCGCCGGTGTGCTTGACCAGGACTTCGAGTTCGACGACGACCTCGTCCTGGACGATGCAGAACTGTCCGGCGAGGCTGTTCTTGGCTCTGAGGACGCACATTCGTCCGTGGCCGACAACAGTGTCGGCGGTTTTGAACTCCAGTCCGATAGCCGCGCATACGATGATGAGGTCGATGAGGTCTCAGGCGATTTCGATCGTGTTGATTTCGACCTGACGGAGGCCAGCGAAGCTCCCGCCAGTGGTCCGTCCGCCGATGATTTCGAGGCCGATTTCGACATGGCGATGGCCGATGTCGATATGGATTTTGACGCGCGCCCGGCTGAAACCGGCGCGCTGGCCGCCCGGGAACTCGAGTCTCCCGAATTTACGGATGACGCCATCGCCGATGAGCCGGCGCTATCTGTCGTGGAAGCTGCGGACGAAGCTCCCTTCGAAGAGACTGCGCAGGAAGAGGCATCTCCCTACATTGAGCCGTCAGCCGAGCCGGTAGCCGCTCGGGGCGATAGCCTTGAAGACGAGTTGAACGCGCTGCTCAACCAGATGTCGGCGCGGCCTCTGCCCGTCCAGCACCATGACGATGTCGCACCGGCAGAACAGGTCGCGGCTGCCGAGACGGACTGGTCGCCAGTTGAAGAGCTTGTGGAGGTGCAATCGGAATCCTTGGAGCACTCGGCATCGGATGATCTTGATGCCGATCTTCTGGAGGAACTCGACGCAGAGGGTGTTGCTGCCGATGATGAGGCAGACACCACGGAATTCGCTGCTGTCGCAGAAGGCGATGCGGATGAGGCTCCGGAGATCGAATTCGATCGCTCCAGCTTCGAAACGGCTATTGCGGAGCAAAGCGAAGTCGAGCAGGTCGAAGATCAGGATGTAGTGGCTGAGCAATCCGCTCCTCCCGCTGACGACCCTGTCGAAGCGCTGAAATGGCTGGCCGCCGCCGCACCTGTTGCCGGTGCAGCCGCATCGGGCCGCATCTGGAACCGGGGCACGCCATACATCCAGCCCCAGGCTGCCCCCGCGCAGCCGGTCGCCAGCGCGGACCCGGTCGAACCGGACGCTTTTTCCACCAGCCAGCCGGAATATGAGATTCCTGCCGCATATGACGTTTCCTTCGATGCAGCGGATCTGTCCGCCGAAGGCGATGCTGCCGCCGAGGCAGAGGCAGAGGCATATGAGGTTGTCGAAACGGCGCCTGCTGCACCCGTCTATGACGAAGCGCCGGATGTCGAAACCGTGGATGTGCCCGAACGTGTCGTGGCGCTCGCCGATGACCTCGATATTCCCGAGGTGCCGTTTGAAAGCGAAAACGCTGACAAGCCGATCTATGACGACCTCGAAGCCGAGTTCACCACCCTGCTTACCGAGATGAACGCGCAGGAGCCTGCTGCCGCGCACACTGCGGCTTACGCAAGTGATGCGTACAAGCCTGACTACAAGCAGGCGGAGGCAGGCGCGTCAGCCTATTCGAAGACTCACGGAACCCAGGCGGCAGCCATCGGCAACGACTACGACGATCCGGCGCTTGCCGGCCTCGACATCGACGATCTGCCGGGCAGCAAGCCGCTTGGAGCGCAGGACGTGTCGAGCGATGACGACCTCGCCTTCGATCCTGATTTTGATGACGACATGTCGCTTCCCGACCCGACGGAAGCGGCTGCTGCTCCTCAGCCACGCAAGCGTGCCATGATGGTTGCCGCGCTGGTTGGCGCGGTGGCGCTTATCGGCGGCATCGGCGCCTTCGCGCTGTCGTTTGGCGGGGATGGTGGATCAGGCGCACCGGTGCTGGTCAAGGCCGATGATAACCCCATCAAGGTCAAGCCGGAGAATCCCGGCGGCACGGTTGTCCCGAACCAGGACAACAAGGTTTACGACATGGTGGCAAAAGGCACCAAGCCGGCGGCACCTGAACAGGATAAACTGGTCACCGACGCCGAGGAGCCTGTCGACGTCGCGGCAAAAGCTCCTGAGGCTCGCGTTGTGGAGCCCGCTCCGGCGGCCGACGACGTAGCGACAGCGCAGCCTTCCGCCAAGTCGGAAGACCGCATAGCGCCCGCTGCCGTGCAGGCTGATACGGCCGACCAATCCGAGGTTGCGCTGGTTACGCCGCGCAAGGTGCGCACGATGATTGTGAAGCCGGATGGTTCGCTCGTTCCGCGAGAAGAACCGCAGCCTGCCGCGGCACAGGTCGCAGCTACTGAGCCGGTCGATCCGGCG
Organism: Mesorhizobium sp. FG116; assembly: GCF_057809835.1. NCBI lineage: Bacteria > Pseudomonadati > Pseudomonadota > Alphaproteobacteria > Hyphomicrobiales > Phyllobacteriaceae > Mesorhizobium > Mesorhizobium sp. FG116. The sequence continues at coordinate 34,495 of NZ_JBMDKS010000028.1, read as the reverse complement.
CCGCAACTGGTAGTCAATCCGACCACCGACGATCAGACCGGCGCGGTGTCTCCTGAAACAGGAACGCAGCCGAGCCAGGCACCCGCTGCTGCTGCGGAGCCGGTTCCTGCAGTGGCCGCTCAGCCTAAGGTTCCGCAACCTGCTGCCCAATCCGCAGTTACGCCTGCGCTTGCTCCTGTTGCTCCGCAGCGCCCGGCCGAGCAGCCGGTGGATATCGTCGGCGAGGTAAAGCCAGATCAAGTGGCAGCCGTCGATCCGGCTGGTGGGGCAGCAGCGGCAGGTTCCTGGTCGATGCAGATCGCATCGCAGCCGAGTGTCGAAAGCGCGCAGTCGACTTATCAGGATCTGGCGCGGCGCTACTCTTCTGTGCTTGAGGGCCGCAGCGTCAACATCGTCAAGGCCGAAGTGGCTGGCAAGGGCACGTTCTACCGCGTCCGTGTCGCGGCAAGCTCGCGCAATGAAGCCATCAGCTTGTGTGAGAACTACAAGGCGGCAGGCGGCAACTGCTTCGTTTCGAAGTAGTCACTGCTTCCTGATCGAACAGAAGCCGGCGCATAGCGCCGGCTTCTTCGTTTTCGCACCCTTTAACAACTGAAATGCCGGCGATTCCCTTTCGAGTTGGAAAACTCTAGTATCCTCTCATGAGCGAATCACAGACACTTATCCTCGGTTGTCTCGGCAGATCCCTGTCCCGCGACGAAATCTCATTTTACCGGGGAGAGCGCCCTTGGGGCTTCATCCTGTTTGCACGCAACATCAGCGAACCCGAACAGATCCGTGATCTGGTCGCGTCGATGCGCGACAGCGTCGATCGCCCAGATGCGCCGGTCTTCATCGATCAGGAAGGGGGGAGGGTGCAGCGTCTGCGTCCACCTTTGGCGCCCAACTATCCCGCCGGTGCGGCCCTCGGTGCTCTCTACCGCGACGACAGGGAGGCCGGTCTGCGCGCGGCCTGGTTGCTGGCCCGGCTGCATGCCTTCGACCTGATGCGCTACGGCATCAACGCGGACTGTGTGCCGGTGCTTGACGTACCGGTAGAGGGCGCAAGCGAGGTCATCGGCGCGCGCGCCTATGGCAAGGAGCCGTCGAGCGTCATCGCCCTCGGCCGTGCGGTAGCTGAGGGTCTGATGTCGGGCGGGGTGCTGCCAGTCATGAAGCACATTCCCGGCCACGGCCGCGCAGCCGCCGACACCCATTTCGAATTGCCCACTGTCCACACGCGGTTAGATGATCTGCGCAGACACGATTTTGCCCCGTTCAAGGCGTTGAACGACTTGCCGATAGCCATGACGGCGCACGTGATTTTCAGCGCCATTGACCCGGATGCTCCGGCGACGACGTCCGGCAAGGTGGTTGAAGAGATCATTCGCGGTGAGATTGGCTTTGACGGCTTGCTGGTGAGCGACGACACGTCGATGAAGGCACTTTCTGGGGATTTCCAGACAAAGGCGGCGTCCATCCTTGCAGCCGGGGTCGATCTGGTTCTTCACTGCAACGGGGAAATGGACGAAATGCGGGCGATAGCCTCGCGCGCCAGGCCCCTGGAAGGTGAAGCGCTGAAGCGGGCCAAGCGCGCAATCGCCTCGGTCAATGGGCAGGACAAGGCCGACGAGGCGGACCTGCGCGCCGAATTCGGGGAATATTTCAAGGCGGTGGCATAGGGCCGCTGCGCGGGGAGCAAAAGGACAGTGGCGCAGACGGCAGACCAGAAGGCTGAGAAAGCTGCGCCCATGGACCGCCTGTGGGCGGAAAACGATGAGACCCGCTTGACCGGCGACCCCGAACTGGTGGTCGATGTCAACGGTTTCGAGGGGCCTCTTGATCTGCTGCTGCATCTGGCGCGCAATCAGAAGGTCGATCTCGCCCGTATATCCATCCTTGCCTTGGTCGAGCAATATCTGGCCTTCATCGATAAGGCGCGCGCCGTGCGGCTTGAATTGGCCGCCGACTATCTGGTCATGGCAGCCTGGCTTGCTTTCCTGAAATCGAAGTTGCTGATCCCCAAGCAACCGGGAGACGAAGGGGAGAGCGGTGAGGAGCTCGCGGCTGTGCTGCAGTTCCGCTTGCGCCGCCTTGAGGCAATGCGTGACGCTGCTGCCCGGCTTGTCAACCGCAACCGTCTCGGTCGCGATGTATTCGCACGTGGCCTGCCTGAACTGGTGATTGTAGAAAAGCGTAACCAGTATTCGGCGACGTTGTACGATCTTTTGACCGCGTATGCCTCCCAGCGTCAGCGTCAGGCCATCACCAATGTACAGATCGCCAAGCGCGGTGTCTGGTCGCTCAAGCAGGCGCGCGACATCCTCACCCGGCTTGTCGGCTCGTTGCAGGACTGGACAGTACTGGACAGCTTCCTCGTCGAATATCTGGCGTCACCCGGGGAAAAGCGAACTGCTGTCGCCAGCTCCTTCGCTGCTTCGCTTGAACTTGTCCGCGAGGGCAAGCTTGAAGTACGCCAGCAGGAGGCATTCGCGCCAATCTATCTTCGTGGTCGCAGCCAGAACGCCAAGGCGGTCGAGGTAGCATGATGAACGACAGCGCCAACGCATCGGTGATCCCGTTCAAGATCGGCGACGACCTGGACGAAGCCAGTCCGATGGAAAACCCTGCTGCACGCCTGCATTTGGCCGAAGTGGTGCGCATGGCCGAGGCCATAGTCTTTGCCAGCGCCGAGCCGGTTAGCGAAAAGCAGATCGCCTCGCGTTTGCCCGAAGGCGCCGACATTGAGGCGACGATGCGCGAACTGCAGCAGATTTATTCGCGCCGTGGGGTTAATCTGGTCCGCGTGGCCGATGCGTGGGCGTTCCGCACTGCGGGGGACCTGGCTTTCCTGATGAGCCGGGATACCGTGCAGCAACGAAAGCTGTCGCGCGCCGCCCTCGAGGTTTTGGCCATCATCGCCTACCATCAGCCTGTCACGCGCGCCGAGATCGAAGATATTCGCGGCGTCGAAACTTCAAAGGGTACGCTCGACACGCTTATGGAGACTGAGTGGGTGCGCATGCGCGGTCGCCGCCGTACGCCCGGTCGCCCCGTAACTTACGGCACTACGGACGAGTTTCTTGATCACTTCTCCCTCGAGGAGCTACGTGACTTGCCGGGTATCGACGAATTGAAAGGCGCCGGCCTGCTTTCAACGCGTATGCCGGCCAATTTCTCCGTTCCGTTGCCGCCAGCCGATGCCGATGTGCTGACCGAGGACGAAGATGCGTTGACTGACATCGACCTTGAGGAACTCGGCCTGCTGACCCCGCGCGTCACGGACGATTGAGGGCAGGAAAGCGTCGCGAAAACCACCGTGCGGCGATTTAAAGCACTGGGCGGTTTCGAAACTGCGTGACATCGGACAACCATTCGTGAACATTGCGCCAGTTGTGTTTGAAACCAGACACGAAAACGCATAGATCAGCATCTGGGAAAACATTCGAGAGAGAGTGCAATGGGTTCGTTTTCGATTTGGCACTGGTTGATCGTGCTGGTGATCGTGTTGCTGGTCTTCGGCCGCGGCAAGATCCCCGAGCTGATGGGCGACATGGCCAAGGGCATCAAGAGCTTCAAGAAGGGCATGGCTGACGACGAAGTTGCGGAAGACAAGCGCACCGTCGAGCACCGCGCTGACGAGACCGTTTCGCCTTCCAAGGAAAAAGCCACCAAGGGCTGATTCCGCTTCGGTGCTAGTCAGGTTGAATTGCCATGCTTGATGTCGGCTGGTCCGAAATGCTGGTGATCGCGGTCGTTATGATCGTGGTCGTCGGGCCGAAGGATTTGCCCCAGATGCTGCGCACCTTCGGTCGCATGATGACCAAGATGCGCGGCATGGCCAATGATTTTCAAAAGCAGTTCAACGATGCCTTGAAAGAAGCCGAGCTTGACGATGTCAAGAAGTCGGTGGAGTCGCTGCGCAGCCTCAATCCGGCGGCTGAAATCCGCAAGCAGTTGAATCCGTTCGAACAGGCCGCTGCGGATGTGCGCGCGGGCCTCGACAACGCAATGAAGTCCAAGTTGGCTGAAACATCAACGGAGACGCCCGCAACGACGGTTGCTGAGGCTCAGCCTGCGGAAACGTTCAAGAACGGCGTTGACGTGCCCGGTGGCCCTGACGCGATGCCGGCCCCGCCGACATTTCCTCCGATGACGGACGCGTCGACAACAGCGCCCGTGCCATCCACCGGCGAGGCGGCAAAGCAAGCACCTAAGGTGACCAAGCCAGCGACTGCGAAAGCGGCTGCTGCTAAGCCTACGCCTGCCAAGACGTCGCCGACGAAAACGCCTGCAAAGTCGAGTTCCCCGGCAGCCGCAAAGGCGGCCAGTTCCTCCAAGCCAGCCGGAACAAAGACGGCAAAGCCCGCCGCTAAAAGTGTCGCCGCCACCAAGACACCCGCAAAGGTCGCTGCAAAGCCGGCCAAACCCGCAACGAAACCCGCGAGGGCGCCGAAGTGAGTTCGACTGAGCAGGACGAAATCGAAAAATCATCGGCGCCGCTGATCGAGCACCTGATCGAATTGCGCAAGCGGCTGATCTGGTCGATCGGCGGCTTCTTCATCGCTTTCCTTGTCTGCTTCTTGTTCGCCAAGCAACTGTTCAATCTGCTTGTCGTGCCGTTCAAGTGGGCGACACAATGGGCCGGTCTCGATCCGCAAAAGGTAGAGCTTATCTACACGGCGCCGCAGGAATTCTTCTTCACTCAAATCAAGCTTGCGATGTTCGGCGGCATGGTCATCGCTTTTCCTTTGATCGCGACGCAGATCTATAAATTCATTGCGCCGGGCCTCTACAGGAACGAACGTGCCGCCTTTCTGCCATTTCTTGTTGCCTCGCCGTTGCTGTTCCTGCTCGGCGCGTCGCTGGTCTATTTCTTCTTCACACCCATGGTGATGTGGTTCTTCCTCGCCATGCAGCAGACCGGGGGCGCAGATCAGGTTCAGATTTCGCTTCTGCCTAAGGTATCGGAATACCTCAGCCTTATCATGACGCTGATCTTTTCCTTCGGCCTTGTGTTCCAGTTGCCGGTGGTCACCAGTCTTATGGCGCGTGTCGGGCTTTTGACCTCGAAGGCACTGGCTGAGAAACGCAAATGGGCGATCGTTATCGCATTCGTGGTTGCGGCTGTGCTCACGCCGCCCGATCCGCTTAGCCAGATCGGCCTCGCGCTGCCTACGATCATTCTCTACGAAATATCGATCATTACCGCGCGGATGATAGAGCGCACGCGTGCGAAGGAAGAAGCCGCGCGCCAAGAAGAGACTGCCGATTCCGACCAATCGTCGCCGGAAACATCCGCTTAGCTCCGACCGTTCGACCAGAACATCCTGCAACCTCCAGTGTCAGACCTTGGGATAGCTCAAGTTTACGTGTGCGCGTGAACGATGGCTATTGTCGTTAGCGTTATTGGGTATAAGAATAACGCTTCACCGGCGTTTTAGTCGGACGCCGTGCACCAAGGTTAAACACCCAGGGGAGGCTCCATGTCGGAAGTATCGTTGACGGTAAACGGGAGGCGGGTCAGCGCATCCGTCGAGGATCGAACGCTTCTGGTGCACTTCCTGCGGGAGCACGTGGGTCTCACTGGCACTCATGTCGGCTGCGACACGTCACAGTGCGGAGCCTGCGTCGTCCATGTGGATGGCAAGGCGGTTAAGTCCTGCTCGATGCTCGCCGCGCAGGCATCCGGTTCCGATGTGCTGACCATCGAAGGCCTCGCCAGTGGCGGAGACCTGCATCCCGTGCAGGCTGCCTTCAAGGAACATCATGGCCTGCAGTGCGGATTTTGCACGCCTGGCATGATCATGACCACCGTCGACATGATTGCACGCCATCCCGAAGGGTTGGACGAGGCGACCGTGCGAGCTGAGCTTGAGGGCAATATTTGCCGCTGCACCGGCTACCACAACATCGTCAAGGCGGTGCTCGCCGCATCGAAGACGATGTCCAAGGCCTCGAAGGGCAGGGCGAAAAAGGCAGCTTAAAGAAGGGACTAGGGCAGTATGGGAGTAAGGCAGTAGAAGGGACGATCGCTTCGATTTCCCTGCTGCCTTATTGCCTGCTCCCGTACTCCCTTACCGAAAGTTCTGGAGGAGAACTCTGATGGGTATTGAAGGCGTCGGCGCGCGGGTTTCGCGCAAGGAAGACAAAAGGTTCATCACCGGATCCGGCCGCTATGTCGACGACATGGTGGTGCCTGGCATGAAGCATGCAATGTTCGTGCGCAGCCCGCACGCGCATGCACAGATAAAGAAGATCGACGTCAAGGCGGCGCAGGCGATGCCAGGCGTCATCGGCGTGTTGACCGGCAAAGAACTCAAGGCTGACGGTATCGGCAACCTCATTTGCGGCTGGATGATCCACTCCAAGGATGGCTCACCGATGAAGATGGGCGCCTGGTCGCCGCTTGCCGTCGACAAGGTCCGCTATGTCGGCGATGCCGTGGTGATTGTGGTGGCGGATACCAAGGCCCAGGCGCGTGACGCGGCCGAGGCGGTTGAGATCACCTATAAGGAACTGAAGGCTGTCACAGACGCTTCAAAGGCGATGGACAAGGGTGCGCCGCAGATCCATCCCGAGGCCGAAAACAATCTCATCTTTGATTGGGACATCGGCAACGCTGACGAGACTGCTGCCGCCTTCAAGAAGGCGGCCCATGTCGTAAAGATGGATGTCATCAACAACCGCCTGGTTCCAAACGCCATGGAGCCGCGTGCCGCTCTTGGCCACTACGACAAGGCGGAAGACCATTACACTTGCTGGACCACCTCGCAGAATCCGCACGTCGCCCGCCTTGTCATGAGCGCGTTCTATAACGTCGCCCCTGAAAACAAGCTGCGTGTCATCGCGCCTGATGTCGGCGGCGGTTTCGGCTCGAAGATCTATATTTATCCAGAGGAGCTCGTTTGCCTATGGGCATCGAAGAAGACGGGCGTGCCGGTCAAATGGGTTGCTGACCGCACCGAAAGCTTCCTGACGGATGCCCACGGCCGCGACCATCACACTCACGCTGAAATGGCTTTCGACAAGGATCACAAGATCCTCGGCTTCAAGGTGGAGACCAAGGCCAATCTCGGCGCCTACATGTCGCTGTTCTCGTCCGCAACACCGACCTATCTCTATGCGACGCTCTTGTCGGGCCAGTACGACATTCCGGCCATCCATGCGAACGTGAAGGCCATCTACACCAACACCGCGCCGGTGGATGCCTATCGCGGGGCAGGGCGGCCTGAAGCGGCCTATCTCGTCGAACGCATGATGGAAGTCTCGGCACGCCAGTTCGGTGTGTCACCGGCGGAATTGCGGCGCAAGAACTTCATCAAGGCCTTCCCGCACCAGACGCCGGTCATCATGTGCTACGACGCCGGCGACTTCGCGACGTCACTGGATACCGCGATGAAGGGCGCGGACTATGCAGGCTTCGAGAAGCGCCGTGAAAAGGCGAAGAAGGCCGGCAAGCTGCGCGGCATGGGCTTTTCCTGCTACATTGAAGCTTGCGGCATCGCACCGTCTGCCGCCGTCGGTTCGCTCGGCGCCGGCGTAGGCCTTTGGGAGTCTGCGGAGGTACGCGTCAACGCCGTCGGCACCATCGAGGTCCTCACTGGATCGCACAGCCACGGCCAGGGCCATGAGACGACCTTTGCGCAATTGGTTGCAGAGCGTCTGTCGGTTCCGCTGGACTCCATCTCCATCGTTCACGGCGACACCGACAAGGTGCAGATGGGCATGGGCACCTACGGCTCCCGTTCAGGCGCCGTCGGCATGAGCGCCATCGTCAAGGCTCTCGACAAGGTCGAGGCCAAGGCAAAGAAGATTGCGGCCCATCTGATGGAGGCCGACGAGGCCGACATCGTCATCGAGAACGGCGCCTTGAAGGTGGCGGGCACGGACAAGAACGTGCCGTGGTTCCAGATGGCTCTCGCGGCCTACACGGCGCACAATCTCCCCGGTGGAATGGAGCCTGGCCTGAAGGAAACCGCTTTCTACGATCCGGCCAATTTCACCTTCCCGGCCGGCTGCTACATCTGCGAGGTGGAGATCGACCCGGAGACCGGCCAGACCGACATCGTCCAGTTCGTGGCGGCCGATGATTTCGGCAACATCATCAATCCGATGATTGTCGAGGGCCAGGTCCATGGCGGCGTCACGCAGGGTATCGGACAGGCCATCCTGGAAGGCGCGAACTACGATGCCAGCGGCCAGCTTCTGACGGCGAGCTACATGGATTACACCATGCCGCGTGCCGGCGACGTGCCCTCTTACAAGCTTTCGACGTCCAATACGCCGTCTCCGTCCAATCCTCTTGGCATCAAGGGTTGCGGCGAAGCAGGCGCGATTGGCGCGCCGCCGGCCGTTATCAACGCCATCACCGACGCCATAGGTACAGAAAACCTGACCATGCCGGCAACACCGCAAAAGGTGTGGGCGGCAATCCGGTCGGCGAAACACTGAGGAGGCACGATCATGTATTCGGTCAATTATCACCGCGCTGCCTCCGTTGCTGATGCGGCCAAACTCGCCAAGGGCGAGGCGAAACTCGTGTCTGGCGGAATGACGCTGATCCCGGCCATGAAGACGCGGCTAGCCGCGCCTTCGGATCTGGTCGACATTGCCCGCATCGATGCGCTGAAGGGCATCAAGGTGTCAGGCAAGACGGTCACCATAGGCGCCGCTACCACGCACTACGAGGTTGCCACCAGCGACAAGCTTGCCAAGGCGTGTCCGGCGCTCTCGCATCTTGCCTCGATGATCGGCGATCCGGCCGTGCGCCACAGAGGCACCATAGGCGGTTCGATCGCCAACAATGATCCGGCGGCAGACTATCCGTCCGCCATGCTGGCGCTTGGGGCGACCATCGTCACCAACAAGCGCCAGATCGCGGCGGACAAGTTCTTCACCGGCTTGTTCGAGACGGCGCTAAAGGACGGCGAAATCGTCACGGCCGTCACCTTCAGAGCGCCGGCCAAGGCCGCCTATGAAAAGTTCCGCAACCCGGCCTCGCGTTACGCCATTGTCGGCGTGTTCGTGGCCAAGGGCGCTGACGGCGTGCGCGTCGCCGTCACCGGCGCGGGCGACGACGGCGTTTTCCGATCCAGGGAATTGGAAGCGGCTCTTGCCAAACAGTTCGACGCAGCAGCGTTGGCTTCGGTAAAGGTTCCGGCAAAAGCCTTGATGAGCGACATGCACGCGTCTGCGGACTATCGCGCTCATTTGATCGTGGTCATGGCGCGTCGCGCGGTAGCGGCAGCCAACGCCTGATCCGCCCTGATTCGGTTGAAAAAGGCCGGTGCTCAGCACCGGCCTTTGTTATTTCCACCACAGACTAAGTTCGACCATCGTCGTATTGCAGCGAAACAGCACGAATATATCGTTGCGCGATCGTATCGTAGAGCGACCATATCGTGACGCGACCGATTGCGCCGGACGGCCCAGATCAAGCCGTGCGGCGAGTCCAACAAAAACAAGAATCATCTTGGAGGGAAGCATGGCAACGCAGGCCGAGAATTGGTTTAGCCGATCGCGCACCGTAGCGCGGCCGGGCTATAGCCGGTGGATGGTACCGCCAGCCGCACTTTGTGTTCACTTGTGTATTGGCCAGGCCTACGCCTACAGCGTGTTTAACCTGCCGATGACAAAGCTCATCGGCATTACTGATTCGGCTCCGGATGACTGGAAGCTGACGGAACTGGGCTGGATATTTTCTATTGCCATTTTCTTCCTCGGCGTGGCTTCGGCGGTTTTCGGCCGCTGGGTCGAGGAGGGCGGTCCTCGCAAGGCCATGTTCACGGCCGCATGCTGCTGGGCGGGCGGGTTCCTTATTTCCGCGGCCGGCGTGGCAATCCATAATCTATGGCTGATCTATCTGGGCTATGGCGTTCTGGGTGGCATCGCGCTCGGCATTGGCTACATCTCGCCCGTCTCGACGCTGATCAAGTGGTTCCCTGACCGTCCTGGCATGGCAACCGGAATGGCGATCATGGGCTTTGGCGGCGGCGCGTTCATCGCATCCCCGCTGTCGGTGTGGCTGATGAAGCAGTTCACCACCGAAACGCACATTGGCGTCATGGAGACGTTCCTTGTACTGGGCGTGGTCTATTTCGTGTTCATGGTGATCGGCTCGATCATCGTCCGCGTCCCCCCGGATAACTGGAAGCCTGAAGGCTATGTAGCGCCCAAGGCCAACAAGCTGATCTCCAGCAACAACGTCTACGTTTACGACGCGCTGAAGACGCCGCAATTCTGGCTGATCTGGGTGGTTCTGTGCGTCAACACCACGGCAGGTATCGGCGTGCTTGGCCAGGCCTCGGCAATGAGCCAGGAAATGTTCCCCGGCCAGATCACGCCGATCGCCGCAGCCGGCCTCGTCGGCTTGATGAGCCTGTTCAACATGGGTGGGCGTTTCGCTTGGGCGACGACGTCGGACTATCTGGGTCGCCGCAACACCCACTTTGTCTTCATGGTGCTTGGATTTACCCTCTATTGCTTGGTGCCCTACATGGGCTCGATCGGCAGTGTCGCCGGCTTTGCGCTCTGCTTCTGCATCATCATCTCGATGTACGGCGGAGGGTTCTCGACGGTGCCGGCTTATCTGCGCGACATGTTTGGCGTCCGTTATGTGGGCGCTATCCACGGCCTGCTGCTCACCGCATGGTCAGCCGCAGGCATCTTTGGGCCGGTGTTGGTGAATTATATCCGGGAATATAACGTCACACACAACGTGCCGAAGGCGGATGCCTACAACACCACCATGTACATCATGGCAGGATTGTTCGTAATCGGGCTGGTCTGCAACTTCTTCGTCAAGGCGGTCAACGAACGCTATCACATGAAGGCTGATGATCGGGCGATGTCCGCGGCAACCGCGTAACGGATAGGAGATTTGATCATGCAATCACATGATAGCCAAACCACTAAAGCGCAGCTTGTCATGGCGTGGGGGTTTGTGGGTATTCCTCTGCTGTGGGGAGTTTCGCAGACGTTGCTCAACGCTTTGCAACTGTTCAAATAGAATAGGCGCAAGGACCAGTCTTGGGATCGGCGGTCGGGTTTCTCCGGCCGCCGATTCTTTTTTGCCAAAACGGTTCGAGCTCGCGACAGGGCGGGCATGACAGCTATGCATCGCAATGTCTTGCGAGATCGGCTGAATCACATAAATTGATGGCCAAGAGGAACGACCTCCCCATATCGGGAAAAATGTCCGGGACGGCCCGGCCTTGAAAAAGGAGAGCCGCTCTATGGCTTGGGTCTATCTTGTCGTTGCCGGATTTCTTGAAGTCGTCTGGGCCTTCTACATGAAGAAGTCAGAGGGCTTCACCCTTCTGACGCCCTCCGTCGTCACACTGATTGCCATGATCGCCAGCTTTGGCTTGCTTTCGATTTCTATGAGGTCATTGCCTCTCGGAACCGCTTACACGATCTGGACCGGCATCGGCGCCGTTGGCGCTTTCGTTGTCGGCATTGCAGTGTTGAATGAACCGATCACACCGATGCGCGTGCTGGCGGCAACCCTGATAGTCTCAGGCCTCGTGATGATGAAGCTGTCGAGCTCGCACTAGGTCAGGGTCCTGGGGTTTCGATAGCGGCCTGGACCAGGCCTACCAAGCTTTACCCAGTCATGGTCTCTACCATGACTGGGTCTCGATCCTCAGTGCAGCGGGAATAAAAAGGCCGGCGCGTTGGAGGCCAACACGCGCCGGCCAGCGGCGCTTGGGAGGAGGAGGGGCCGCATAAATCGATGAGGCGGAGCGCCTGAAGTTGCACAGCCGGCGCGGTGAGTGTGCAATAGTCGGGATCGTGCGCCGGCCTGTGCATTAACTAAACTGGTCCGCCATCTCCTTTTCGAGAGTGTGCCTCGATAATTTCATCAATTACGGTCGCCAACTGTGAGGAGTTTCACATTGGGCGTTAACTTTTTTCGCTGGGTTTTATGAGCGCCAGATTGAGCGCGTAAGAACGCTCTGGCGCTAAATTTCACGCGCAAAATAGCGCACGGTCTTCCTTCCGCCATGGATCGTGGCGGCACCGATCTCGTGAAAGCCGAGCCGGGCGTGAAAGGCGTCGGACGCCGGGTTTGGCGGTTCGGCATTCACCTCGCACGTCACCAACTTGTGGTTGTCACGCTTGGCCTGCTCAAACAGATCCTCGTAAAAGCGCCGGGCATGGCCACGCCCACGTGCGGCTTCGTCGACAGCCACACGATCGACATAGACAAAGCGCGGAAACCGCTGCTTGAGCCACAGGAAATTCGGGCTGTCATAGTCCGCATCCTGATCGAATGTGATGATGAAGGCTTCGACCGCGCCGATGCGGCGGGCATAGAAGGCCTGGCCGAGCAGGAAGTTTAGCCGATCTTCCTCCAGCCAGGACAGTTCCTCGGCGTGGTGATTGTTGAGCCGAAGGACCGCGGGTTCGTCCGCAGGCATGATCGTCTCGATCGGGAGCAGTTTCGTCTCGTTTGTCATTCGCGTGCAGCCGCAATGGTTGCGGCCACCACTGCCTCGTCTGTCACTGTATTGCGATATTCGCGGTCGAGGTCTGTACCGCCCATGCCCACGCGCGGGTTGCGGTAGATCATGGCGCTCGGCACGTCCTTGAGAGAGGCGAAATGCATTTCGGTGAGGCGAGTTTTTCGGCGTACTGCGCCGATATTGTCGGGATCGAGTGCGCCGCATCCCAATATGATGATACGGCCCGCCGCTTGCTTTACCAGTTCAGCCAGAAGTTCTGCACCTTCCGCTGCGGTGTCGCGCTGGCCGCTCGTCAGGACGCGTCCGACTTTGCAGCGGATCAGCGCTTCCAGCGCCTCTGAAGGGTCGCGCGTCATGTCGAACGCGCGATGGCAGGTCACGTTGAGCGGACCTGCTGCCGCAACAAGATCGCTCATGCGCTTCTCATCGATGGTGCCGTCGGCATTCAGGCACCCGACGACTACGCCGGCAACGCCCAGATCGCGCAGCGCAAGTACGTCAGCCACCATCGAGCGATGCTCGGCCGGGCTGTAGAGGAAATCGCCACCACGCGGCCGCACAATTACGTGGAAAGGGATTTTTGCCAGCTCCAATGCGGTCCGCACCGTACCGAAACTTGGCGTGATGCCGCCCTCAATCAGGCTGGCGCACAGCTCCACCCGATCGGCCCCCGCGTTCTGGGCGGCAGTCAGTCCATCTATTCCTTCGACGCAGATTTCGATCAGCGGCAGGCGGGCAGTGTCGCTCAAGGCAGAAATCCATTCATGATTGCGCAGGCCGAAACCGTAGCATCGCGGGCTTGAGGGCAAAAGCGCGCCTTGTTGGGCCAAGCTTGCGGCCTGCTGTGGCAACAGGCTATGCAGCACCTATATGGAGCGCCTGAGCGGGCGATCCTCGAAAGCATGGAAGCAATGACGAACAAGCCGCAACAGCATCGGCCGAATTATGACACCGCCATTGGTGCGCCCATTGTCGCCGTCGCACCGATGATGGACTGGACCGATCGCCACTGTCGTTTTCTTCATCGCCAGCTGACAGGCGGGGCGCTGCTCTACACGGAAATGGTGGTAGCAGACGCCGCGATCCAGGGCGCGCGTGAGCGTCTGCTCGGCTTCCACCCCGCTGAGCATCCAGTTGCCTTGCAGTTGGGCGGCTCCGACCCCGCGAAGCTGGCAGAAGCCGCGCGCATAGGAGAAACGTTCGGCTACGACGAGGTAAACCTCAACGTCGGCTGCCCGTCTGACCGCGTGCAGTCCGGCACCTTTGGCGCGTGCCTGATGAAGACGCCGGAACTGGTGGCAGATTGCGTGGCCGCCATGAAGGCGGCGGTCACGGTGCCAGTCACGGTCAAGTGCCGCATCGGCGTCGATGAGCAGGATCCCGAACCGGCGCTTGATGCGCTTGCCGCTGGTGTTTTTGCCGCAGGTGCCGATGCCCTATGGGTCCATGCGCGAAAGGCTTGGCTGGAGGGCTTGAGCCCGAAGGAAAACCGCGAAATTCCGCCTTTGGACTATGAGCGCGTCTATCGGCTCAAGGCAAGAAACCCAAATCGTTTCATCGGCATCAACGGTGGGATTCAGACTCTGGATGAGTCTGCCGATCATCTAGCCAAGGTTGACGGCGTCATGCTCGGTCGGGCCGCCTACCACACGCCGGGCGTTCTCGCCGGAGTCGACGCCTTGCTGGCCGGAGAAACAGCCGGCAGATTCAATTTCGAAGCGCTAATCGACAGAATGGCGGACTACGCCGCAGCCCATATCGAAAAGGGTGGGCGCCTCGGCCATGTTACGCGTCATATGGTAGGCTTGTTCCACGGTCTTCCCGGTGCGCGGCGCTGGCGCCAGATCCTGTCTGCCGATGCAACGCGGCCCGGAGCAGGGCCGGAAACCTTGCGAACAGCGTTCGATGAAGTCGATTTTAGCCGGACCGAAGAGGCGGCTTGAGCGTAACACCGCCTCTATTTCGCATTGCCTTGTTGGTGAATTACCGCTCCAGTCGGGCCAGTAGCGCCGACGTATCCCAACGACTACCACCCATGGCCTGCACGTCCTTGTAGAACTGGTCGACAAGCGCCGTCACTGGCAGCGATGCGCCGTTGCGATTGGCTTCCGCCAGGCAGATCCCGAGGTCCTTCCGCATCCAGTCGATGGCGAATCCGTGATCGTACTTACCAGCGTTCATGGTCTTGTGGCGGTTTTCCATTTGCCAAGATCCGGCTGCACCCTTGGAAATGACTTCCACGACCTTTTCAATGTCCAGCCCAGCCTTTTTGCCAAAATGGATGCCTTCGGAAAGGCCCTGCACCAGTCCTGCGATACAGATCTGGTTGATCATCTTGGTCAACTGGCCGGAACCCGCCGGCCCCATCAGGCCGATCATGCGCGCATAGGCGTCAATCACCGGTCTTGCCCGATCGAATGCGTCCTGCTGGCCCCCGACCATGACCGTCAGTACGCCGTTCTCCGCTCCCGCCTGTCCGCCGGAGACCGGCGCATCGAGAGAGGCAAAGCCTGCGGCTTCCGCCTTCCCGAAGAGCTCACGAGCGACTTCTGCAGAAGCGGTGGTGTTGTCGATGAAGATCGCCCCCTTTTTCATCGAACTGAAAGCGCCATCGGGGCCAATTGTCACCGAGCGGAGGTCGTCGTCGTTGCCAACACAGGAGAATACGAAGTCCTTGCCCTCGGCTGCGGCCGCCGGTGTCGTTGCGAGCTTGCCACCGTGTTGAGCCACCCATTGTTCGGCCTTGGCCGTGGTGCGGTTATAGACGGTGACGTCATGGCCACCCTTGTTTTTCAGGTGTGCGGCCATCGGGTAACCCATTACACCGAGACCGAGGAAAGC
Organism: Mesorhizobium sp. FG116; assembly: GCF_057809835.1. Taxonomy (NCBI): domain Bacteria; kingdom Pseudomonadati; phylum Pseudomonadota; class Alphaproteobacteria; order Hyphomicrobiales; family Phyllobacteriaceae; genus Mesorhizobium; species Mesorhizobium sp. FG116. The sequence continues at coordinate 19,205 of NZ_JBMDKS010000028.1, read as the reverse complement.
CACTGTTGCCATCTTGAAATTGCCTTTTCATGCGTCGCGTTTCTCGACGCAGGTCTAGGCGTTGACGAGAATTCGTCAAGACTACGTTCGTTGGCCCAGCAAAGCGGTGGACGTCGTTCAGCGCTTCAAGTGGCGTGTGATGCGTCGTTCGATCCAGTCAATTGCGTGGCGCAGCGTCTCCACGATCAAAAGGTAGATGATGGCCGCCCAGAGATAAGACTGGAAATCGAAGGTACGCGAGTAGGTCAGCCGCGTGATCCCCATCAAGTCGTAGACGGTGATGATGGCAACGATGGCCGAGCCCTTGATCATCAGGATCACTTCATTGCCATACGGTCTCAACGCTACGATCAAAGCCTGCGGCAGGATGATCTTGCGCAGAGTCTGCAGCTGGTGAAGGCCGAGTGACGCAGCGCCCTCCCACTGGCCCTTAGGCACTGACTGGATCGCGCCGCGCAGGATTTCGGCCTGATAGGCGGCAGTGTTGAGCGAGAAGGCGAAGATCGCGCAATTGAACGCCTCGCGGAAGAACCACCAAAGTCCCACCGCATCGAGTTCCGGCCTGAACGATCCGAAGCCGTAATAGACGAGGAAGGCCTGCGCCAGAAGCGGCGTGCCCCGGAAGAAGTACACGTAGGCGTAGGCCAGCCCCGCGATGATCGGGTTGCGCGACATGCGGCCATAGGCGATCGGGACCGACAATATCGCCCCAATTACGATGGATATGGCGACCAGCGAAAGCGTGATGCCGACGCCGGAAACATAGCCCGGCGCGTATTTCTGGAAGAGTTCGGTGTTCCACGCCGAAACGAGGTAGGCGACGAGCCCGATCCCCATCAGCGCCCAAAGTGCCACCAGGCCATAGCCGAGGATACGCTGGCGTGACCAGCCATGAGCGGGCAGGGGCGGGCGTTCGACGCTGTCGACGGCTTGCGTGGAAGTGCTCATCGATGCACCTCCTGCTTGCCGACCCATCGTTCGATCGCATTGATGCCGATAGAGGAGACGATTGCCAGAGCCAGGTAGATCAGCGCGGCCACGCCGAAAAACAGGAACGCATGTTTGGTCACACGCGCGGCAACGCCGGCCTGCCGCAATATATCGGTCAGCCCGATTGCCGAAACCAGGGATGTGTCTTTGAGCAGGATCAACCAAAGGTTGGCGAGGCCGGGCAGCGCAATGCGGATCAGTTGTGGAAGCACCACAAGACGCATGGTCTGCGCCTTGGAGAGGCCAACAGCGAAGCCACCTTCATATTGTCCCTGCGGAATGGCCCGGAACGCCGAAAGAAACACCTCGCTCGCGTAGGAGGAAAACACTACGCCAAGCGCGATCATGCCGGAAACGAAGCTGTTCACCTCGACTGTCGCTTCGGGATTGAACAGGCGCACGGCTTGCTGGATGCCGATCTGGGCGCCGAAGAACACGAGGAACAGCGTGAGCAGTTCCGGCAAGCCGCGGAAGATCGTCGTGTAGATATCGCCGGCAAGCCTAAGCGAACGTTCGTTGGACTGTTTGGCCAGTGCAATCAGGAAGCCGATCAGCAGACCGACAGGCAAAGTGGCGAGCGCGAGGGCAACGGTGACGAACGCGCCATAGGCGATGTCGTCCAGCCACCCTTCCGATCCCCAACTCAGCAGCGTCCAAACGCTCTGCATGGCCGACCGTCTCCCCTACGGACCCTCGTTCCACGCTACGCCGCCAGGCATGCGCGGTTATTGTTTTGGCTCAAAACTTGATATGCAAACGGCGGGAACTCCCCGCCGTCTGCCAACCTTATTCCGACGATCAGGAATCGCCGCCGTATACGTCGAACTTGAAGTACTTGTCGTTGATTTCCTTGTACTTGCCGCTGGCGCGAATAGCATCGATCGCCGCATTGAACTGGTCACGAAGCGCGGTCTCGCCCTTGCGGATCGCAATGCCTGCGCCCGGACCGTGGATTTCCACAACGGGCTTGATCGGGCCGATCAGCTTGCAGCAGGCGCCATCGGGCGAATCCAGCCACTGGGAAAGCACAACGATATCGTCGTTCACGGCGTCGAGACGGCCATTGGCGAGGTCAAGCTGATATTCCTGCGCTGTCGGATAGGGCTTCACCGTGCTGTCGGTATAAGTTGCGGTGGAGTAGTTGAAGTGGGTGGTGGAAGCCTGCACGCCGATAGTCTTGCCGGCGAGGTCTTCCTTGGTCACGCCCTTGATGTCGCTATCCTTGGGTGCCGCGATTGCAGGTGGAGTGTTGTAGTACTTGTTAGTGAAGTCGACCTTCTCCATGCGCTCTGGTGTAATCGACATCGAGGCGATGATCGCATCGAATTTGCCGGCCTGAAGAGCCGGAATGATGCCGTCCCAGTCCTGCGCGATGAACTCGCACTTGACCTTCATTTCGTCGCACAGGGCCTGGGCGATATCGACGTCGAAGCCTTCCAGCTTGCCGTCTGCGGTCAGGTTGTTGAACGGAGGGTAGGCGCCTTCGGTGCCGATTTTCAGCACTTTTTCCTGGGCTTGGGCCGTGCCCAGCGCCAAGAGCGCGGCTGATGCCGCGAGTGCGATACGCATTGCTATACGCATAGTGGTCCTCTCTCTAATGGTTCAGGATGTCGTGAACCGACTCCCATTGGGACGATGCTCCCGATCGCCCGCTGGCTGGATACTCCCATTGTTTTCAGCAGAAAAGCAACTCCAAAACCACGTCCCGCGCCCGCCCTGAACCGCTTTGCCTGAGCCATGAACGCGTTGTGGGCGGGTGCCGTAAGGGAAGTTTCAGTTGTTTTGGCCACCCTTCAAACCGGTGGTGCGCTCTATGAAGTCGGCTATCGACTTGATGTCGTCGAGATCGAACACCGGCAGTGTCTCGTCGGGTTGCGGATGATCGGCGGCAACGGCCACGATATGCGGATCGTTGGCTGCGAGCGGCGACCTGTCTTTGGTCTCGGTGCGCCGTGCTTCGATCTTGAGATGGGATTCGCGCTTATAGCCTTCAATGAGCACGATATCGGTCGGCGCTAGCCGCGCCAGTATTGTGTCAAGGGTCGGTTCACTTTCCGACCTCAATTCATGCATCAGCGCCCAGCGCTGGCCGGACACGATCGCCACTTCAGAGGCGCCAGCCTTGCGGTGACGGAAGCTGTCGGTGCCTTCTTTGTCGATGTCGAAGTCGTGGTGGGCATGCTTGACGGTAGCGACCTTCCATCCGCGCTCGACCAACTCGCTTACCAGTCGCTCGGTGAGCGTCGTCTTGCCGGAGTTCTTCCAGCCGGTAATTCCGAAAACGCGTTGGGTCATGAAATGCGGTTTTCCAATTGTCAGTTCGCCGTGCCTATAGCCCGTCCGGCGCCATGCTGGGGCCGGTGCTTTCGGCAGCGGTCCGGTGCTTGCCCACGACGCGCTCGCGGTAGAGAGTGTAGAGCCCGGAAGCCACGATGAAGGTTGCGCCGACGATCATCGGCAGGTCCGGGAATTCATAGAAGATGACGATGCCTAGCACGATGGACCATAGCAGCGAGGTGTAGCGGAATGGCGCAATGAACGACATTTCCCCGGTGCGGGTCGCGAGAATGATGAAGTGGTATCCGAACAGCACGAAGATGGCGGCAAGCATCAGCAGCAGCGTGCTGTTCAGGGTCATAGGCGTCCAGCCGCCCATCGGGGCAATCAGCACTACCCCGGTAAGTGTCACCGCAATGGACGTGGCGCACGAAACAAGCAACGTTGGAATGTTGGGCGGCAGCTTGGACGTGATCAGGTCACGGATGGTGCAGAAGCCGACGCAGACGAGCGCCATCAGCGAATAAGCGCTGAACCCCTCGAAGCCCGGGCGCACGATGATCAGTACGCCGATGAAGCCTGCCATGATTGCCAGCCAGCGCCGCCAGCCCACACCTTCGCCAAAGAACATTGCCGCACCCATGGTGACGGCAAGAGGCAAAGCCTGCAGCACCGCCGAAACATTGGCGATGGGTAGGTGCGCCAATGCGATCAGGAAGGAGACCGTTGCGGATGCTTCGCAGGCGGCGCGCACCGCCACGATTGGCTGTATGATCAGGCGCGGATTGGCGAAGGCGCCGCTGCGCCAGGCCAGGAAACAGATTAGCAGCGAAGCAAAAACGCCGCGCACGACCATGACCTGCGCCATATTCATCGATTCCGACGAGAACTTGGTGATCGCGTCGTTGCTCGTGAACGTGACCATGGATACGACCATGAACATGGAGCCGCGCAGGTTCGGGGATAAGGGCAAGAGATGTCCTCATTCTCAAAGGCCAATAACTGCCTGTAACAGCAGTGGGCAAAACAGCAATGCCAAAAGGGTGGGCCAAAAGCTCAAACTGGCGGATAGGCGAAGTTAGCCCCGCTGCGGTTGGAATGTAGCGGCTTCAGGGGCCTTTGAGGCTGGCCGCGATCTTGGCGCTTAGAGGGTCATATTTCGCTTTCAAGGATCGGGGGTATTTGAGCACGACGCCGTGGACAGTGCCGCTGCCTGCGAAAAGGTAGCGCTCGTAAAATACGGTCTCGCCTTCGAAGCCGGACAGAACCAGCCAGTTCTTTCCAACCTTGCTGTATGTCACGTCCCGGCTACCCGCTGCTTTGGCTTCGGCTTGCCGGCTTTTCGGCGTCTCGTCGAGGATATTGTAGGATCCGAAGATCGCGAGACTCGCGCCATCGTCCGAATGCCACGTCAGGCCGTCACTATTTTCGGGCGGCTCTTGCTGCTCGCTGAATATGTCAGCGGGGAAGGTCGCCGAGGTGCCGAACCGCTCGTTGGTATAGGTCAGGGGCTCAGACATCGCGGCTTGAGCAATTGCAAGGAACATCACTGCAGCAAGAAATGTTCGGAAGTGCTTCACGATGGTCTCCCGGCCTTTGGTGCGGGAGCATCCTTGCACGAAGCGTACGCTGAGAAAATCAGCCGCCAGTTACGCTCATATGGCGTGACACCGAGGGGCGGTTCGTGCGCCGGTCGATGACGAAATCATGTCCCTTCGGCTTGCGGCCGATCGCTTCGTCGATAGCTGTTGCGACGAGATCGTTGCCCTCCGAAGCCCGAAGAGGCGAGCGAAGATCGGCTGCATCCTCCTGGCCCAGGCACATGTACAGCGTGCCGGTGCAGGTCAGGCGTACACGGTTGCAGCTTTCGCAGAAATTATGCGTCATCGGGGTGATGAAGCCGAGCCGTCCGCCGGTTTCTGCCACCTCGACATAGCGGGCGGGGCCACCGGTCTTGTAGGGAATGTCCTTAAGCGTGAATTGCTTTTCGAGGTCGGCTCTCAAGACCGAGAGTGGCAGGTACTGGTCGGTGCGGTCGGCTTCGATCTCGCCCATCGGCATGGTCTCGATCACGGTCAGGTCCATGCCACGTCCATGTGCCCAGCGCAGCATTTCGGGCAACTCGGCATCGTTGAAGCCTTTCAGCGCGACCGCATTGAGCTTCACCTGCAGTCCTGCAGCCTGTGCGGCGTCAATGCCGGCCATCACCTTGTCCAGATGGCCCCAGCGGGTGATTGCATGGAATTTGTCCGCATCCAGCGTATCCAGCGACACGTTGATGCGCCTTACGCCAGCGTCGGCCAGTTCACCGGCATAGCGTGCCAGTTGCGAGCCGTTGGTAGTCAGTGTCAGTTCTTCCAGCGCGCCGCTCTTGAGGTGCCGGGACAGTTCGCGGACTAGGTGCATGATATTCTTGCGCACCAGCGGTTCGCCGCCAGTCAGGCGCAGCTTGCGCACGCCCTTCTCGATGAAGACCGTGCAGAGCCGGTCCAGTTCCTCGAGCGAGAGCAGATCCTTTTTCGGCAGGAATGCCATGTCTTCCGACATGCAATAGACGCAACGGAAATCACACCGGTCTGTAACCGATACCCTTAGGTAGCTGATTGTGCGACCGAAAGGGTCGATCATATCCATTCCCGGCATTCCCAGTCTCCGCGCAGCGCCGACAGGTGCGACCACGCTCGGTCGTTATATACCCTTATGTGATACGAACCGCCATGCCGTTCAAGATAGTTTCCCGGTGATCGCGACATATTGCTCGTGAGCCGACGAGGTAACGTCTTGCGATGGTCTTCCCCTTACTGGAAAAGCGGCGTAGCACTCAGAAAAATTCAGGGCTTACGCAATGACCGCACCATCGGAACTAAGGGTCTCCAAGGACCGCAAGCTGCTTACGGTGACCTTCCCGGCCCATGCGCCGATGGAACTGCCGGCGGAAATGCTGCGCGTCATGTCGCCATCGGCGGAAGTGCAGGGCCATTCTCCGGAACAGCGCGTAACCGTGCCGGGCAAGCGCAACGTCACCATCCGCAAGATCGATCCGGTCGGCAATTATGCCGTGCGCATCACCTTCGACGACTTCCACGACACCGGCATCTTCACCTGGAACTACCTTCATACGCTCGGCCATGAGAAAGACCAGCGCTGGCAAGGTTATCTTGCAGAGTTGCAGGAAAAAGGCCTGTCCCGCGATCGTTGACGCTGTATTGTCGTTATTTGGCAAGAGGTTATGCAGGTCGCCTGACTCAGTTCGAGAACGTGAGACAGGTTAGCTTCCGTTCAGTGCCTCGGCCACCTTGCGCATCTGCTCGCCGATCAGGTCGCATTGATCGGGCGTGGACTGGCTCATCGCAACTTCGATAAGTGCTGAATGTATCTTCAGTGCTTCCATCAAAAGCGCCTTGCCGTCTTCGGTCAGCGCAAGCCGAAGGATGCGCTTGTCCTTGGAGTCGCTCTCGCGCAGCACCAGCCCGCGCTTTTCCAGTTGAGGCAGCAACATCGTGATGTTCGACCGGCCGACCAGCAACTTGCGCGCGAGATCATGCTGCGACATGCCCGGATGCCGATAAAGGTTCATCAGCACATCGAGTTGCGCCGGCTTCAAATCCAGCGGCGCAAGCTTTGCCGCCAGCGAGCGCTCCAGAGCATGGCAGGCGCGCGCCACCGCCACCCAATTGCGAAAGCGTGGATTGTCCCAGGGTAAGTCTTGCTTATTGTTCATGTTTGAACTAATATGTTCATCGCTGAACGAATTTGACGGACCAGCACTATGGCACCATTTCGATTGAAGGTCATCCGCAGCATGTTCGGCGTTGGCGAGCGCGTCGCACCTGCACTCACAGGCCGCGCTGCCTTTGAATTGTTCTGCCGCACGCCAAACGTCAAGCGCCTCACCGTCGGCGAGCAGCGCGCCGTCTCAAATGCAGTGGATTTCATGGCCGAAGCGCGCCATCACCGGCTCAGGACCGGGGCCGGCTGCGTCGCAGTGCACGAGTTTCGCCCGGAGCCGGGCAGGGCGCGTGCCGGCACTATTCTGGTGATCCACGGCTGGCGCTCGCGCACCGAATATATGCGCGCCCTGATCGAGGGTTTTCGCAACGCCGGCTACAAGGTCGTTTCGCTCGATCTTCCGGGCCATGGCCAGTCAACGGGCCGTCGCCTCACCATGGTCAGCGCGGTTGAGGCCGCCAGTCAGGCGGCGCAGTGGTTCGGTCCGTTCGAGGCTGTTGTTGGGCACTCCTTTGGCGGTGCGGTTGCCGTCAATGCGGCCGTGGGTTCGATTGCGGGGCTGCCGAAGCTGGTGACGAAACGCCTTGTGCTTGTCGCTGCGCCGAGTTCCCTGCCATTGGTGTTCGACGGCTTCAGCCAGATGCTCAATGTCGGGCCACGCTCCCGCATTGTCATGGACGGGCGAGTCGAGCGCATTGCGGGTCGGCCGCTATCCGATTTTGTCGGTGATCGCCAGCTTGCCGCAACGCAGGTTCCCACCCTTGTGATCCACGCGCCGGACGACCGTGAAGTGTCCGCAGAGCAGGCGAGGCTCTATGCCGCCGCCGGCCCTCATGTCGAAGTCTATTGGGCGAACGGCCTCGGCCATCGCCGTATTCTCTCCGACCCTGCTGTCGTCGAGCGTGCGGTTGGATTTGTTGAGCCGGCGGCGAAGATATCGCTCCACTGAAGCCCAGGTTTGCTACTTCTTCTTGGCCGGTTCGATCGGCAGGCCCGCTTCCTTCCAGGCCGTGAAGCCGCCCAATATGTGCTTGACCGGCTCAAGTCCCATGTCCTGAGCGGTTTTCGTCGCAAGCGCCGAGCGCCAGCCGCCGGCGCAGAAGAAGACGAATGACTTGCCCGATGCAAAGAAAGGCTTGTGATACGGGCTGTCCGGATCGATCCAGAATTCCAGCATGCCGCGCGTACAATGCTTGGCTCCCGGGATATTGCCTTCCCGCTCGATTTCCCTTGGGTCGCGCAGATCAACGAAGATTGTATTCTCGTCGTCAAGCAGCGCCGCCGCTTCGTCGGGCGAAACCGCCTCGATTTCGGCATTCGCCTCATCGAGCATTTCGCGAAACCCTTTTCTCATTTCTGAAGCCCTTTCAACTCACCGGCCTTGCGCAAATTTGCATATTGCCACCCATCCCGCCATTGGACGAAGGAGACAGGCAGAGGCCGGATATTGGTGCAGCCAATGTGCAACATCAGCGCAAAATTCATGAAAGCTTAACCAAATCGGGGTGAATCAGTATATCTACGCCTTACATGCGCCACCCGCGGGCCCCAAAGTCTCGACGGGCAACAATCGGGGTCCGGACGAGCTCCGGAGCGGGTGATACATGCAATCATTTCGAAAAGGATCCGCCCTGTTGCCGTTGGCCGCACTCACCGCCACCTTGGCGATAGGCGTCCAGCCTTCCAGCGCACAGGGCCTGTTTGATATGCTGTTCGGCGGCCAGCCCCGGCAGGGCACGCGGCTGCAGGGTGAATTTCCGCCGCCGCCGACGCAGAAGAAGCCAGTCGCGGTAACCAGGATTTCGAGCCCGACATACAATACCTACAGGCCGGATCGTTTGGTCCGGGTCGATTTTTCGGCGCTTTCTTCGACGCCGCAGAATGCGGCTTTTGCTCCAACGCTGACTGGGAACACATTCCGAGAAGCACTGGCCGGGTTGGATGCGTTCGAACTGACGGCCGAACCAGCCATCGCCAAGGCGCTGGTTGCCTACTATTCGGCGAATCCTGACTTCGTCTGGGTGTCGGGCACGTCCGTCAACACGCGCGGCCAGGAGGCTGTGCGTGTTCTGGGTGAGGCGGCAAGTCACGGGCTCGAGCCGGCCGATTATGCCGTGTCCATACCGGCCGCTGCTTATTCCTCCGACGATACCGCCGGCCGCCTGAGGGACCTCATCCGCTTCGAGATGTCGTTGTCTGCGCGTGTGCTGCGCTATGTCCATGACGCCCAGCAAGGCCGTATCGAGCCCAATCGTATATCCGGCTATTACGACTTCCCGGCCAAGCCTCTCGATATGCCTACTGTCCTCAAGACATTGGCACATACGCAAGAGGCGAGGGCGTATCTGGAATCACGCCACCCGCAAAATCCAGAATACCAGGCGCTTCGTATTGAGCTGGAAAGTCTGGAAGCCAGCGCCGAAAACGAGATCGTCGTCGATCCGAAGCTTCTGTTGAAGCCTGGCGAGACAAGCGCCGAATTGCCGAAGTTGCTAACCCTCATTGCGCGCAACCTCGACGACCAGATGGGTGCAGATTTCGGCGAGACATTGGCACGGCTCGGAACCAGCGAAACCTATGTGCCGGAACTCGTGCCAGTCTTTGAGGCTGTTCAGAAAAAGGCAGGGCTGAAGCCTGACGGCGTTGTCGGCCCGCGCACAGTAGCCACCCTTGCCGGTAACTCGAAGGCAGACAGGCTGGAAAAGGTGAAGGTTGCACTGGAGCAGTTGCGCTGGCTACCGTCAGACCTTGGCAGCCCACGCGTTTTCATCAATCAGCCGGCCTTTAGCGCCAGCTACATTGACGGCGGCGAGGAGAAACTGAAGACCCGCGTTGTCATCGGCAAGACCTCAAACCAGACCAGCTTCTTCTACGACGAAATCGAACAGGTCGACTACAATCCGTATTGGGGCGTGCCGCAGTCTATCATCGTCAATGAGATGCTGCCCCGGTTGCGCAGTGATCCCGACTATCTCGACCGTTCAGGTTACGAAGTCACCGACGCCAAGGGTCGACGCATACCGTCTTCGTCCATCGACTGGAGCCAGTATGGCGGCAAGGTGCCGTTCAGCGTGCGCCAGGCTCCCAGTGAGGCGAACGCGCTGGGTGAGTTGAAAATCCTCTTCCCGAACAAGCATGCCATCTACATGCACGATACGCCGCAAAAGGCGTTCTTCCAGCGCGAAAATCGCGCGCTCAGCCATGGTTGTGTGCGCCTGCAGGATCCTCGCGGAATGGCTGCCGCTGTGCTTGGCACGTCGGTGGACTACGTAGCGCAGAAGCTGAAGCAGGGCCATTCATCTGAGAAAGTCACCCGCAAGATTCCGGTCTATGTCGCCTACTTCACGGCCTGGCCTGACCTATCGGGCAAGGTCGAATATTTCGGCGATGTTTATGATCGCGACACGCGTCTGAGACAGGCGCTGGATGCCACGGAAGCCGTTCGAGTTCCTGCAAGTTGAATAGAGTGGGCCAGGCCCCCTGAGATCAGGGAGCCTGGTTACCGTCTATGGTGATATGTTGCGCTTCACCTGCTTCACCGACTTGATAGTCCACGACCTTCACATCACAAGCGCAAAACATGCTTTGCGCACTCAACACGATGTCATGGATATGATCGTCGGCGGAGTATTCTGTATCGACCGCAGTCGAAATCGTAAGCGTCACCGCTACTGGTATGCTCATGCTGGGCGTCTCCACCGTTACATCAGTAGATGCCGATATAACGGGAGATAGACCAAAAGTTTTACCTTCGCAATTGGACTTTTGGAGTTGCCAACAACACTTGTTGATAGTCGATTGCGGCTGTGGGCAATCGACCCCTGGAAATCCATTTAGCTATTGATAAATATAGGTATTTCTAATTCTGGCAACAGCGTGTATCAAATTGGGAATTGGGGCTTCCGCATATCTTGGGTAGCCGATTTTGATGCCGCTGCGTAAGCTTGGTTGCCTGTCGGCAGAACGTGGATTTTGCGATGTTCTCGACCAGGTAGAATCACCTGGGGTGCTCGTCGGGCGGTCTCTGATTTGTCAGATTAATTGATCACGGCTTTAGGCCGCTTTTCGACGGGGCCGATGCTGCTCGATGACCAGTCGAAGTGCATCCATGACGGCGTCGACCGCTTGCCCTCTGGATATATTGCCTTCGTCATTGGGTTCGTACGAGTAGCCGAAATCGATTTTCAGGGCGGCGGCTACAGCGACGTCCTCTGCATCGATATGGGTGCCACCGCATTCGGGGCACGTGTATTCGCGATGTGTTTCGGCAGCTGACGTCACATCGTCGCCACGAACGGGAAGAACGATTTTTCTGGTTCCGCAGCAGATAGGACAAACGCTCATGGCTGGCTCCTATCGCCCCCATGCGCATGATACACCAAGCGCGAGATGCCGCACCTCTCGCTTGATATTGTCGTTAACGGGCTTGCATGGGAAGAACGCAGAATGCGGCGACAAACATAATAATGTGGCTATCGGCGAGCCATGCCAGCCGAAAGCGCCGCGCACCGCTTTCATACACTTCAACATAGCAGGTGGGCGATTTGGACCTATAGCCCTTGCTGGACAATCCAACTGCAAGCTTGCTGGTTGCCTTCGAGGTTGCAGGCGCGATTAGCCTGCAGAATCTGCATATAGTAGTTGCATCCGGCTGGGTCGCCTCCCGCGCAATTCTGGCCAAGATTCGCCATCCGGCATGCAAGCGCAAATCCGTTCACTTGGCAGGCGCGCTGATGGTAGGGAAGGCAATATTTTGGGTCCGCATATGTCAGGCAGGATGCCTCCAGCATATTTGGGTTGTTATTGCTGTAGCAATATAGTTCGCCGGAAGCGTCCAGTTCACAGGGCCCGCTCTGCGCGCTTGCGGCGGCGGGAAACATCAGCGTGAAAACCACGGGCACAATACAGCGCGCCCAAAGGTCAATTTTGGCCATGGCACGCCTCCTTGACGCGATTGCCAGACCGAGACGCTACCACAGACCAGAACGGCTACAATCGCCCATTCAGGCGATGTTTGTCCGGCATTTCGGGGCGTTTGTCTAATTCGGAGGTTGTAGCCCGATTTCAGGCTCCGGTCCGGGTTCCACGACTTGCCATCAAGACACAGGGAATGGTGGGCGATGTAGGGATTGAACCTACGACCCCACCCGTGTGAAGGGTGTGCTCTCCCGCTGAGCTAATCGCCCGCTCGTTGCCAAAAGGCCAAGCGCGCCGCGATATAAGGGAGGCTGGCTATCGAAGTCAACCGCTTGAGACACCACTTGCCGGTCAAATCCCGGAAGGTTGCCGCAAGCCTATTGCGCCGCGGAAATCAGCCGGTGGGCGAGGTCGAGCGTCAACTCATTGAAGTGCGAGATGACAACTGACGGATCGAATTCCCGAACGTGCCGATCGGTGTAGCCGAAGTCCACAGCGGCAACCGGAATGCCGGCCGCTTTTGCCGTGTCGATATCCGTTTGCGAATCGCCAACCATCAGCGCCACTGCAGGATCGCCGCCTGCGCGCTTGATGGTTTCAATCAGATGGCGCGGATCGGGCTTCCGGAACGGGAACGTGTCCTGGCCGCAATTGGCTGCAAAATGTCCGGACAGCCCGAGTGCCTCGATCAACGCCAGCGAATTCGCTTCGTACTTGTTGGTGCAGATGGCCAACAGATATCCGGCGTTCTCGAACCGTTCGATCGCATCCAGAACACCGGGGTAAGGCCGCGATTTGCCGGGAATGCTTTGGGTGTAGGAATCGAGGAACAGGTCAAGTAGCCGCTCATGCTCTTCGATGGGCAAAGGCTTGTTCTGCGCGGCAAAGGCCCGCTCGATCATCACGCGGCCGCCATTTCCGACGAAACGGCGGAAGGCGGGGGCATCGACATGTGGCAAGGCTGCCGCGCTCAGGGAGTAGTTGAGGCTATCCATCAGGTCGGGCGCTGTGTCGATCAAAGTGCCGTCGAGGTCGAAAACGATGATCGGGCGTGTCATGGCGATTCTTGTTCCATTTTGTATGGCGAAGGCGATAGCCCGGCGAAAACGGCTGTGCAAGCTGCGCAAAGCGCCGGCTCTGTGCCTTTGACCCAACGATCAAAAGTGTTAGAGGCGGAATCCGGGAATGAGCGCGGGAAAAGATTGACCGTCATGGATGCACGGCAGTTGAAGATCGAGGCGGCACGAGCGGCGCTTGCGCATGTCGTGGGCGGCATGCGGCTTGGCATCGGCACCGGGTCGACGGCCGAAGAGTTTGTGCGCCTGCTTGCGGCTAAAGTTGCGACCGGCCTCGATGTCATCGGCGTGCCCACCTCGGAGCGCACCGCTTCACTGTGCCGGGAACTCGGCGTGCGTCTTACGACCCTGGACGAAACGCCGGAGCTCGACCTCACCATCGACGGCGCGGATGAGGTCGATTCCGAACTCACTCTGGTCAAGGGCGGCGGCGGCGCGCTGTTGCGGGAAAAGATCGTTGCCGCAGCCTCTGCGCGGATGATCGTGATCGCAGACCGTTCGAAACTGGTCGAAACGCTCGGTCGTTTTCCCTTGCCGATCGAGGTGAACAAGTTCGGATTGCGCGCCACGGAAATTGCCATTGGCGCAGCCTCTGCAAGGCTTGGGCTTTCGGGGCCGCTCACATTGCGGATGACGGACGGCCAGCCATTTGTTACAGACGGTGGCCATTTGATCCTGGATGCATCTTTTGGCCGCATTCCGGATACAAGAGCGCTGTCTGCTGCTCTTCACGCCATTCCGGGCGTGGTCGAGCACGGTTTCTTCATCGGGCTGGCGTCTGCGGCGATTCTCGCTGGCGGCGACGGCATCGAGACAATCCACGCCGCCCGGTAAATCAGGGAGTCCTGCCAATTATGATGTCGAATATCCGAATCCGTCGATTTGCCGTAGTCTTGGCGGCTTCGGCCGTTGTCGCTTTTGCTATGCCCTCGTTTGCGCAGGATATCGCCGAATCGCACCTGAAGGCTGCTAAGGCGGCGGTCGCGGCCATTCACGCAACGGACTCCTTTGACAACATCTTGCCGCAGGCCGCAGCAGCGCTGGAATCGTCACTCATCCAGAAGAACCCGGACCTGCAGGAACTGATCACCACGACCGTTGCTGCCAAGGCCCTCGCGCTGGCGCCACGTCGCGCCGACCTCGAGAAGGAAGCCGCGACGGCTTACGCCAAGGTGTTCTCCGAGCAGGAGTTGAATGACATCGCCACCTTCTACAGCTCGGAAGCAGGCAAGAAGCTGCTTGGAAGCGGCCCCATCGTTACACGCGAATTGATGAAGGCCGCCGAAATCTGGCAAAACGGCATCGCGCGTGATCTCGGCCAGCAGGTCGGAGAGGCGATGCAGGCTGCCGCAGGTGCAAAGGCCCCGGCACCCGCAACGGATGGCGCAGCTCCTGCGCCGAGCGGCAACTAATATCCTGCCGTTCTGGCATCAGTTAAAAAGCCCGGCTCGTCCGGGCTTTTCTTTTAGGCCCCGTCGTCCTACCTGTCCGGCTGCAACGCTCCACATCAGGGACATTTCGACATGACCGCTTACGACTACGATCTTTTCGTCATCGGCGGCGGATCGGGAGGCGTGCGCGCGGCCCGTGTTGCAGCGAGCCTCGGCAAGCGCGTCGGCATCGCAGAGGAATACCGCTTCGGCGGCACTTGCGTCATCCGCGGTTGCGTTCCGAAAAAGCTGTTTGTCTACGCTTCGCAGTTTCCGGAGCATTTCGAAGACGCTGCTGGCTACGGCTGGACTGTTCCCAAGGCGGCTTTCGACTGGCAAACGCTGATTGCCAACAAGGATCGTGAGATTGCGCGCCTGGAAGCCATCTATCAGAAGAACGTCGCCAATGCCGGTGGCGAGACGTTCCAGTCCCGCGCAGTTCTGGTGGACCGCCACACCATTCGCCTCGTAGCGGAAAACCGCACCGTGACCGCCGATCAGATCCTGATCGCAACCGGCGGGAGGCCGGCACTGCATCCGGCGCTTCCCGGCAGCGAGCACTGCATCACATCCAACGAAGCCTTCCATCTTGCCGAGTTGCCCAAGGCAATCGTCATTGAAGGTGGCGGCTACATCGCGGTCGAATTCGCCAACATCTTCCACGGCCTCGGTGTCGAAACGACGCTCGTTTACCGAGGCGCCGAAATCCTCAGCCGCTTCGACATGGATCTGCGCAAGATGTTGCACGAAACCATGGCGAAGAAGGGCATCCGCATCCTCTGCCACGCTGTGTCAGAAAACGTCACCCGTCGCGCAGATGGGCGGCTAGACATTCGCGTCAGCGGTGGCGAAGTGCTGGTGGCAGATCAGGTCATGCTCGCCATCGGCCGTGTGCCGAATACCGAAAGCCTCGGGCTTGAGCATGCTGGTGTCGAAATGGCCCGCGACGGTGCCATCAAGGTGGACGAGTATTCCCGCACCAACATCGACAATGTCTGGGCCATCGGCGACGTTACCAACCGCGTGCAACTGACCCCGGTCGCAATCCATGAGGCGATGTGCCTCATCGAGACGGCCTTCAAGGGCAACCCGACCGCACCGGATCACGACATCATTGCAACTGCCGTCTTCTCACAGCCGGAGATCGGAACCGTGGGTCTTTCCGAAGACGATGCGGCGAAGCGTTTCCCCGATCTCGAAATCTATCGCGCGGCCTTCCGGCCTATGCGCCATACTCTATCCGGTCGCGACGAGAAGATGCTGATGAAGCTGGTCGTCGATGGCGCGACCCGCAAGGTGCTCGGTGCGCATATTCTCGGCCCCGATGCGGGCGAGATGGCGCAGTTGCTCGGCATCCCGCTCAAGGCCGGCTGCACCAAGGATGACTTCGATCGCACCATGGCCGTGCATCCGACCGCGGCAGAAGAGCTGGTCACAATGTACAAGCCGAGTTACCGGGTGAAGAACGGCAAGCGCGTCGACTGAATTTCTCCCTTTCGAAAGCGCTCGTTCAGTCGGGATCGTGTTGCCGGCGCGTAGTGTCGCATTCCGAAACTTCGCCCTTCGAAAAACCAAATGCTTCCACTATGGTGCGCAGCGGACAGGACGCTTTGCGTTCGGTGGAACAGTGCCAGACCTTCCGGAACTGCTGGGCCATCGACAGTAAGCGGGGGGATAGATGGGCGAAAAAACACCACCCAACTTGCCATGCTCGACAATTTCGCGGGAGGATTACCGCGCGCTGTCAGAGTTCCGCTACCTGTTGCGACGTTTCCTCGAATTCAGCCAGCAGGCGGCACGCGGTGTTGGCCTGCAGCCTCGCCAGCATCAGGCCATGCTGGCGATCAAGGGCTTTCCTGAGGATCGGCCCGTCACCATCGGCGACCTGGCGGAGCGCCTTCGTATCCGCCATCACAGCGCGGTGGAACTGGTGGACCGCCTGTGCGAGGCGAATCTCGTCGTCCGGGAGCCGGATCCCGCCGACCAGCGCCGCGTCTTCCTTGTCCTTACTACCAAGGCCGATGCCTATCTGGCCAAGCTGGCGCATACTCATCTCGATGAGTTGTCGCGTATCGGTCCGCTGCTCAAGCGCATTCCCGTGCGTGAAGGCGGCAAGCGTTAGGGCAACATTGCCTGTTATTTCTGGCGCTGCCTGATGCGCGGCAGGCGAAGCCATCCATCGTTGAGCGGTTCGGGATTGACCAGAATGGTGGTGAGTTCGGCCGGCAGCGTCGGCACCAGCGGCTTCTTCGAGGTCGTGCCGTCCGCGATGGTGAGAACACTGTGATAGAACTCCTCGCCGGTTGCCGAGCGCGGCGGCACTGCTTCGTGCATAACAGAGATGACGGTCACGCCGGGGCAGTTGTCCTTGATCGCCTGGTGGAAGGCGATCTTGCCTTCCGGATCGAGTGCGCCGGTTGCCTCGTCGAGGAACAAGAGGCCCGGCTGGTGGAGCAAGATGCGGGCGACAACCAGCTTCTGCTTCTGGCCGCCGGACAGGAGCTGGTCCCATGTCATGCCGGTGCGTGTTTCATCGGCCATGAACTCGATGAAATCGCCGAGGCCAGCCTTGTGGAGCGCTGCGGCTGCGCTGGCGTCGGAATGCTTGTCTGCTGCTTCCGGCAGGCAAACGAGTTCCTTCAGGGTCACCTGCGGCAGCTTGACTTCCTGCGCTGCGTAGAAGGTCGTGATCCCCTCGGGGAAGACGATAGTGCCGCCGCCATAGGGCCACAGGCCGTTCAGGGCCTTGATCAGCGAGGTCTTGCCGCAGCCGGATTCACCTTTCAGGAAGGTCCATTCGCCGCGCCGGAAGCGCAGCCTTTCGCTAGTCAGGAACGGCTCGGCCTGATGACCCTGATGGTTGAGCTGCAGGTTCTGGATGGTCAGACCGAATACCGGGTTCTGAACCGTATAGCGGAATTCCGAGAGGCCCGACTGGCGATAGAATTCCGCGGGCTTCTGCACGTTCTCGATGGCGTCGGCCAGATCCATCACGCGGCGGCTGTTGGCGCGTAGCGTGGCAATCGCCGGCATGACGTGGATGAACCACGAGCACTGGCTGATCAGCGAATTCACCAGCTCGGCCCCGGTAATGTAACCCTTGAGGTCGATGCGGCTATGGATGAAGGGGAGCAGGCCCGGCCCGTAGGCCACGACCCGTGCGCCGACGAAGTTATAGATGCGCTCGAAGGAATCGTAGCTGGCGTTTATCCAGTTGAGCTTGCCCCAGGTGCGATCGATATCGACGTAAAGCCTTTCGTGCATGGCTTTCTGAACGCCTTCGCCACGCGAGGCGGCGACGTGGAAACTGCGGCGCAGGAACGTCGTCAACTCGCCGCGATAGCTGCCCTCGGCCTTCTGCATGCGGATCGACAGCCGCTCCAGAAGCCCGCCCAGCTTGATCGCGATATAGGTGTTGACCGGCACGTAGGCGACGACCGCCACGAAGGCCAAAGTGGCGCTGCCATAGTCACCAAGGAAACCCAGCCCGTAAACCTCGGTCGAGGTTTCGAGCAGCTTCTGCCCGACAAAGAACAGCGACGAGGCAACCGCGATGACGCCCATGGCAAGGCCGATTGCGCCGCCCGTCATGCCCTTGATCGATTCCTGCACGCGCTGGTCGATATTGTCCGGCCCGGTGTCCGAGCCGTGCTGCGCGTGAAAATGCGTGTGGTTGTCGTCGAGCAGGGCCTCGTTGAACCGGCCGTTCAGCCAGCCGCGCCAGCGCCGGTGCAAGGTGGCCGAGACAAAACTCTTGGTGCCGGTAATGCCGGCATCCTTGAAGATGACGATCGCAACAAGGATCGCAGCGTTGGTGAGCAAGGTCTCCAGCGGCGATTCATTGGCGGCGTCGTGATAGTAGGCGATGGAGTTGATGAGTTCGCCCGAAGCTTCCGCAAACCAGACGCCTGCCTTGCTCGACAGGGCGGTGAAGAATGCGACCACAAGGGTCAGGGCCCAGGCTTCGGTCCACCTGTCGGAGAACCAGTAGGCCCGCATCAGGCCCCAGAAATTCCGCATCGACGAGACCGGCGTCGGGTAAGTCGGCCTCACTGCGCCGCTGTGCGATTTTCCCGATATTGAGTGCCGTGGTCTGCCGACCCGAATCACGTTCCGCCCAAACCTCTTTTTCTATTGTTACGAAGGGTAACACCAATTGATCATTTTCAATTAGTTTATTGACGCCGCGAGGCGCGCAAAGGTTCCTACGTTGCGGTGCTGCAACAGCCCGATTGGAGTAGGCAGAGCTTACCCGGGCGGCGGATCGTCAAATGGATTCAATCAATTGGGAGGAGGGGATCGGTAAAAAATCTGGTTAACGTAAGGTTAACTGTTGCGTGACCGCTTTCACCTGTCTTTCGAATGGGGCTTCGTTTTTCAGCTTCGAAAGCGGCGTTCTTTCGAATCGCGCGGTTACATGATTCCCCGAAAGTCGTCGCCTGGCTCTCGTTGAGTGCTGCTTTCGGGACTTCCCTAACCACGGTTGCTTTGGTCTGTCGTGCGTCGTGATCGATTCGGACGCGTCCCGCACAGTTACCTTCGGGTGTGTTCTGCACCCTCTATGCGCTGCCACGATGTCACGGAATGGATTCCGGACAGCATCGCCGTCGCTTTGCTTGGCTCGCTTCCGGGATGACACCGAGAGGTGCGTCGACTCACCTCCCTTCTCCCCTTGTGGGAGAAGGTGCCTGAACAAAGTGAAGGCGGATGAGGGGTTTCAGCGCTCGGTCCAACACCCCTCATCCGTCTCGGCTTCGCCTCGACACCTTCTCCCACAAGGGGAGAA
>NZ_JBMDKS010000027.1:0-71204 GCF_057809835.1 Mesorhizobium sp. FG116 | reverse complement strand
CTCCGGCGGTAAGGCAGGTCCGTCAAATTGCCAGTCGTCGTGCTGTTCGTCGAAACTGGGACGCTTGTCCCACGGCAGCGAGCCCCAGCCAAGGATGGCGATGCGCCGATGTTTCTTTGCCTCAACCATGAGAGGCCGCCAAGAGTGAGTCGGCGACGAACCCGCTCGACGCTTCGTTCTCGAACGGCTCGCACCTGCTCAAATCCAGTTTCATGGGCGGGAGGGGCGATGATAAACGCCATACCCTATGCCTACGGTATCGGAACCGTATCGATACAGAGACAATAAACAGAGACCTAGACAGAGAAAAACACCGAGAAAAAAACAAAAGAGAAAACTGAAAGGACCGCTTTCGCTTCGCTTCAGCGGGCGCTGTCGCGCCTCTGCTTTTCTCGCATTTTCGATAGAATGAAAATACCAGCGTTCTGCCGGTGGAAAGGTCGCAAGGGGTTTAGGAAAAAGAGCGGTGGCAACGGCAGCGCTGATCCAGCCAGCGCTTTCGCGTTGTAGGGGTCGTTATGATAAATAGTCTCAAGCTTGCAACATCAGGAGCGTCCATGCTCGATCTAGGTGAAGTCCTCGACCCGTTACGAAAACAGGTAATCGATATCAAGGAAGCCTTGGCCCGCGCCCGGTATCTCTATGACGGCCTCGACCTGATCTTGGAGAATGTCGAGGATTCCAAGACCCGCGGAGCCTCACAAGAGGTGTTCTCGGCCGCCAGTGAACGGATGGACGCGATCAACGCGATGTTGGATGAGTTTTATCGCCAGTTATCTTCAGCGGATCGGATGTTGGAAAACTACAACCCGAATGCATAAAGGCCACCCGGATCGGCTGCATTCTTGCGGAATATCCCAATAGACAAGGCCGCCACCGCCCGCCGAATCGCGCGCAACAAAAACCCCCGCCGGAGCGGGGGAGGTTTTGGACGGGACGAGGCCCGGCCCAGGGTGTGCCTCTCAGCAAGAGACGGGCCGAGCCTCACACTGCCGGTAGACAGCAAGGCCATTCTAGCACCTGATGGCAGGGGAGCAACAAAAAAGCCGCCCGGAGGCGGCGCGGAGTAGGCAAAGAAAAACCCCACCGGAGCGGACCAGATCGTCGAACTTGCCCTGGACAAGCCGCAATGGTTGCCACGCGAACTGGCCGTGACCTTCACCGACACGGAAAGCTATTTTGTCTCGGAGGCCTCGGTCTACCGCCTGCTCAAGGCCAACGACCTGATCACCCGCCCAGCTTTCATCGTGATCAAGGCGGCCAACGAATTCCATGACAAAACGACTGCGCCCAACCAGCTCTGGCAGACCGACTTCACCTTCTGAAGGTGATCGGCTGGGGCTGGTCTATCTCTCCACCATCCTCGACGACGTCTCCCGCTATATCATCGCCTGGACGCTGTGCTCCACCATGCGTGCCGAGGACGTCACCGACACACTGGATCTGGCGCTCACGGCATCGGGTTGCGACCAGGCCCATGTTCACCACAGGCCGCGGCTGCTTTCCGACAACGTCCTAAGCGCGGAACGAAATGGAGCCTGCAGTCAAGGTCTCTCTATCCGTCAGCATGTTCTCGCTGCATGACTTTGGTCAAGTCGTCGAAACAGGCGGCTTCCACCGGCAAGGGAAAAGGTCTCGTCCATAGCAAACAAAGGGTACGCACGGAGGCGGCCCTCACCGTCCTCAACACGAGCTTCTGATCCAGGCGGAAGACCCGAACATTATCTACAGGGTCATCGAAGCGATGCCCTCACGGCCCTTAGCTGACAGAGGTTCTTCCACCTGGCACCCGCCCTTCAACGAAGGGCCGGTAGTCGGAACCAACCTTTGACGACAGCGTGCACGACGCGCGCCATCTTGGCGGTAACCCGGTGCGCCGGGTCATGGTCCAGCAGCGCTACATTCCCGGCCAGAATGGAAAGACCAAGCTCATCTGTGCCATCTAGCGCGCAGGCATCTCGCAACGGCGAACGCAACAGCATCACTGCCATCCGTTCCGGTTCATCGTCTCGAGATGGCGCGGACCTTTCGGACTGCTTGAGGCAATCTTCGAAGAGCAATTTAGGGTCGAGCAACAAGGACACCCGTGCCCATACGAAGCCGCCGTACGGCTTGCTCTGGCGCTTCAGCACAACGTCTGGCGGACTTTCGGACGGCGGCCTGCGCGCCGAAGGAACATGGTCCGCAGTGAACATCCTGATAATCGTCGCGGGCCGTCGCTGCCGTCGAGTTACGTAAACGACCAGTTTGCAGGCAACGCAACGACGGTCGACCATGACATGGCGGCGCTTGGGCGCACCAGGATCGGTAAGGCGTGGTGTCACCGAAATGATGGCAACCTTCCAGTCGGAAAGCCCCGGTTGCGGCGCTCCATAACGCCCGACAGCACGGTAAGCCCACGGCGCTCGAGTTCGGCCACGCACTTCAGAATGTCATTGTAAAGATCGCGCCGCCCGCGCTCGGACGGCATGGGATCTTCGACAATATCGGCGAGAATGAACGAGGCCAGGTCGAGCCATTCGCCGAGATTGGCGATGTCGTCGTCATATGTGTCGGACACATCCGGCCGGTGGATGAGATAGGCTTGGCACTTGGCGGCCTCGCGGACGGCTTTGTGTGTCTTCATCGGCGATACCGGCACTGGTTCGAGATAGCCGTAGGTTTCGACAATCTGCTCGGTCGCCTTTTCCTGGCCAATCGGCATGCGCGGCATCGTGAAGGCACCCCGCTCGTAGCCGAGCGCCTGTGCGATGCGATCAAGAGCCTCGCTGCTGACCTTGTCTCCGCGTTCGACCCGCTCAACAGTCGACAGTGAAACACGCGCGAAATCGGCCAGCGTCGTCGCCTTCCATTGCTTCAGATGCCGACCCCAGCGCACCACCATGGCCACTAGTTCGACCGGCGGTGCCGTGGGTACGTCCACGGGCTTGTTCGGCAATTCCTTGATCTTGTCGAGAAGTTCCTTGGCATTCATGGATGAAGTCTCCTTTCCTGCCCACGAACATGCCTCAACCCCGCCGAGCAAAAGAGGTCGAAATGCCCTTCAGTACGCGAAAAACGATCCTGACGGCGATCAGGAACGTTAACCGCGAACATTGTTCCCGCATCAGAACGATGCGTTTCGCACCACTCTCCGCCGAGAATCCGACGCATCCCGGGCGCGAAGTCGCTATATAGCAAGCAAGAAGACCGAAACCCCGCCCGCTAGGTGTGAAATTGCACTGAACAGTGACCGTGGGCACGAGAACGCTCAAGTAGTTGATCAGTTGCTCTTCCCGAGATTTTGAGGGTCACGAAAGGCCCGTCTGAGACCCCTCAACTCGCAACCATTTTCGCAATGAAATCAGTAGAATAAGCTTGATCTGCGTAGGGTCACCGTTCTGCGCGATTTCACAGACAGGGCGGAACCGGAGTTCGTGCCTTGGCGCCAGAGCATATGGGCGTTGGCAATATCGACCGTCAGCGGTTTGCCCACCCAGTCATCTACTCTGTGCTCCGATCAACCATTGATGATTTGGCAAGCCCTTGTGGGCGGCGCCGGGCCGACCTCCGAAAGCGGCTGCGAAAACGAGAGGCATAAGAGAGAGCGGGACGATATTAGCCGTCGGGGCTATCTCGGCCCTGCAATGTAACGCGCGACGGGCGGGTTAAACTCGGTCGCCAAATCCGATTTACAGTGTGGCCAGTGATCCAGCTGGAACATGGTGCCGTATCAACATCCGAGTGCAAGTTGTCGAGAGGTTGGAGGCATGCGATGCACGGCAGGAAAATTGGCCTTCTAGGCCTTGCGATAACATTTGTGCTTGGTTTGTCACCCGCTGCTGCTGGCGACTTTTCACTTGAAGGCTACTTCATCGGCAAGACATCCGCTGTGGGTAGCTTCAGTGCCATCAACGGCGTCAAGCGCGGATTTACGGTCGACCTTTTGGGAAAGTGGAATGGAAAGACGCTGACGCTGGTGGAAGACTTCGCCTACGACGATGGCGAGCGCGACCGCAAGACGTGGCGCTTCGAAAAGATCGGCAAGAACAAATATCGCGGCACACGCGAGGACGTGATCGGCGGAACGCTGGTGACGATCAGGGGCGATACGGCTCGCTTCAGCTACCTGGTCGACCTCGACGCCATGGGTAAGAGCAACCGCGTGCGCTTTTACGATACGATGAGGCTGCAGGACGATGGGACGGTGCTCAACAAGGCTCTCGTGACCAAGTTCGGACTGCCGGTCGCGCTGACGCGCGTAGAATTTCAACGCCGCTAAGAGGCCGGTCTCTAAAAGCCGGAAACATGGAAACTGTAGTAAGATTAGGGACTTGATTGTGGCAAATCCTGTGCAGACAAGCCGCTTTGTGCTTCTGCTGTCGACGCTTAGCCTGGCCGCTGGTGTCTCGTCAGCCGAGGAACTGGATGGTTCTGGGATCAAGAAGCTGATCGCCGGTGAGACCGTGCGGCTGAGTACGCCATTCGGTATCTCCCTGCCGCTGCGATACCGTATGGATGGTGTTGTCGTCGGCGATGTCTCGGGCATCTCGGCGGCCAGCATGTTTGCGCCCAAGGAGGAGGGCCGTTGGTGGGTGGAGGACGACTCTCTTTGCCAGAAATGGCCAACCTGGTACAAGGGACGCCAGTTCTGCTTCAAGATCACCTCACTCGGCGAAGGCAGGATTTCCTGGTTGCGTGACGACGGCGCCTCGGGCACCGCGCGCATCGGCGACTAGATGACAAAGTCTGAAGACCGCCCGTTGGGGCATACAGCGATATTGTTGGCTTATGCTTTGCCGGCCATGCCGCTCGCGGCACTCTCACTACCGCTCTATGTCATTGTACCGACATTCTATGCGCAGAATCTCGGACTTCCTCTCGCGGCAGTCGGCGCAATTCTGTTGCTGATCCGTCTCTTTGATGCCGCAAGCGACCCGCTGATCGGCTGGCTCTGCGACCGCCTGTTTGTAAAATCGGGGCGAAGGCGGACATTCTTTCTGCTGTCCGTGCCAGTGACGGCTATTGCTGCGTTCATGGTCTTCTGGCCGTCGCCGGATGCCACCCTTGGCTATCTCGCCTTTTGGGGCACGTTGCTTTCGGTTGGTTATACCGCAACGCTGCTTCCTTACACCGCTTGGGGCGCGGAACTGGCCACGGACTACAAGGGGCGCTCGGTGGTGTCGGCCCTCCGCGAAGGAGCGACGCTGACCGGAATGCTGGTTGCGGTTGTACTCCCTTTCGCGGTCGGCCTCGACAAGGTAAACAGCTTCCACGGCCTAGCTGCCCTCGCCGTTCTGACACTGTTTCTCCTGCCGACCGCTAGCGTGATTGCGGTCCAGACCGTACCGGAGCCGGCCAATCGCTCGACCAGGAAGTTGAGCGTGGCGGATAGCCTGCGCTTCATGGTCCGCAACGTGCCCTTCGTCCGGCTCATCGTCGCGTTTGTGCTCAATGGGTTTGCCAACGCGATCCCGGCGACGCTTTTCCTCTATTTCGTCTCCGAGCGCCTCGGTGCTCCTGAACTGCGCGGCCCGCTACTTTTCCTCTATTTCCTATGCGGAATCCTCGGCGTGCCCGTAGCCGTCTGGCTTGCGGGAAGAGCGGGCAAGCATCGTATATGGTGCGTTGCGATGACCGTCGCCTGCGTGGTGTTCACCTTTGCCGGTTTTCTGGGTGAGGGTGACATTCTACCGTTCGTCATGATCTGCGCGGCAACGGGCCTCCTTCTCGGCTTCGACCTCGCCTTGCCGCCGGCCATACAGGCCGATGTCATTGACTATGACACAGCAAGATCAGGCGAGCAGCGTTCGGGGCTCTATTTCGCCGCCTGGGGGCTGGCGACAAAGCTGTCACTGGCGCTAAGCGTTGGCTTGGTCTTTCCCATTCTAGCCTGGTCAGGTTTTGACAGCACCGGCTCCCACAACATGCCGCATACTGCGCTTGCAACCCTGTCCGCTCTGTATGCCTGGTTCCCCATTCTGCCCAAGGCAGCCGCCATTGCCCTGATGTGGAATTTTCCGCTCGGCGAAGAAGCGCAACGATCATTGCAGGCCCGCATCGACAGCGCAGCCGGGCAAAGCAAGACTTCTAGAGGAGAACCAAAGGCGCCTGCGGCCGTTGTCCGCACCGTGCTCCCAACTGCCGGAGGAAAAGATCCCTGATGTCGAAAGCTTTGTCCCTGATGCTCTTTGTACTGGGGGTCGTTCTGATCGGTATGTTCATCGGCTACGCCACGCTGCCGGGGGAATGGTACGCCAACTTGAACAAGCCGTGGTTTACGCCGCCCAATTGGGTCTTCGCCCCTGTTTGGACAGCCCTCTACATAATCATAGCCATTGCTGGCTGGCGATCCTGGGTCCGCGACGGAAGCAGCACTATGATGACGTTGTGGTTCGTTCAGATGGGGTTGAATTTTCTATGGTCGCCCGTGTTCTTCGGGGCTCAGCAACCGCGTTTGGCTCTTGTTGTTGTCTTTGCAGCATTGGTGGCGGTTCTGGCCTTCATCGCAGTTGCCTGGAACAGAGACAGGGTTGCGGCTATGCTTTTCCTGCCATATGCGGCATGGATGGCGTTGGCTACCGCACTGACCGCTGGCGTCGTGACGATGAACTGACTTGCCGTCCAGAATGGGCGGTCCGGCTTTGGATTGTCGACCGTCGCCCTTTACCGCGCCGCGTACGAGATGATCAGCCCGGTCTTGTCAGCGTCAAGGTGGTTAGAAAATAACCGCAGGTTGCGGCGGTCGCGGTGAGCACAATCCCCCACGCCATGTCGACGATGCTGACCGAGACGGACCAGTTCTTCAATGTGGCCAGGTTGGTCATGTCATAGGTGCCGTAGGCCACGAGCCCAAGCAGAGCGCCGTTGACCGCCGCCGTTGTCCAACTCGTTGCATTTACCGCTGGGATCACCGCAAAGTGGACGATGCCCGCGACATAGACGAGATAGAACAGACCGGCGACGCCGAGGTTCGGCTGCTCGAGAAGCAGGGCGCCGACGCGGCTGCGGTAGAAGTTGGTCGAAATGGTCGACAGCCAAACGAAATCAAGCCCGAAGAACACGACGGTGGTTGTGATGTAGGCGGTGGTATAACTGGCGATCATCGGTGCTCTCAGCTGCTCTTGGGAGGGGCACCTGCTCAGATGCCCAGTATGGGCTGGATAGCCCGCATGATCCAACTGCGGAACCTCAGTGGAGCGTCCGTCACCGCAAGACAGATGCAGTCGGCGTCCGGGGTGGCCACGGGCTGGTGCGTCAAGCTGGCGTCGGCATCCTCGATGTCGCCGCGCGCGAAGATGTCGTCGCCATCGACGAAGCTGCCGGCGAGTACCAGCGTCAGCTCACGTCCACCGTGACCATGCTCCGGAACCGGCTTGCCTGCGGGGATACGCAGCAGCCTCACATTGGTTTCGCGGTCCGACGTCCTGATCGGAATCTGGTAGGCACCGCGCCCGAGCGCGCGCCATTTGAGGGTGCCGATGTCGCCCCCGGCATAGGAACGCAACGGCTCTGGCAATCGGTCGCTGTTCCCTGAAGGCGTAGTCTTTCGCAAAGTGACCGCCGGGTTTAAGGCCTGCCGCTGCAGCCGGCTGCGCACGTTGGCCCAGGAATCGTCCACAGGGGCCTCATCGCCCATGGTTTCGAGCAAGTCACCGCCGATGCTCTCCGCCACAGTCAGGCGACGTCGGCACGATGGGCAAAGCGCAAGGTGAGTGGCGACCGCAATGCTCCAGCCTTCAGCCAGGCTGCCCGCGGCATAGCTTACGATCAGATCGTCGCTGATATGGTGACGGATGGTCACGATACGTCTCCAGATGCGGCGAGCGCGGCCCGCAGTTTGTCGAAGGCGAGGCGCATGCGCGACTTGACCGTTCCCAGGGGAAGATTCAGGCGCGTGGCGATCGCGCTGTGCGACTGATCCTCGAAGAAAGACAATTTCAGCAGCGCCGCCTGTTCCACCGGCAGCGCCGCTATCGCCTGATGGAGTTGCTCCGACGCTTGCCGCGCATCGAGCTCGGCATCGGCGGGGGCAACGTCATCAGGCACGAAGGCGGGATCGTCTGGGTCGAAGTCCGGCCGCTTCTCACGCCGAAACCCATCGATGCGCAGATTCCGCGCAATCGTAAAAATCCATGTGGAAACCGCGCCCTTTGCGGGATCGAACCTGTCAGCCTTGTTCCAGACCGCGATCATGGTTTCCTGCATCAGCTCCTCGGCCAGCTGACCGTCGCCACCCATACGTGCCATGTAGGCTTTTACGCGCGGCGCAAAGTGGCGAAAAAGCGTCTCAAAAGCTTCAAGATCCCGCCGTGCACCGACCGCACCGAGCAGCGCGACCATGTCAGGTGATTGGTCGGCATCAGACTTGCGGGCCATACGCAACCTTCCCAACTCGCAATTCCGTGGCGCGGAGTGACGCCAATGCTCCGATATAGACCGTTTATGCCCATCCGGTGCAATTTTGAGAGCGATCGAGATCATGTCCCCGATACGCCACCTGATGACCGTCGGATCACCGGCTCACGAAATTTTGACTCCGACCAATCCGGTAACACCTCCGCTTCGTATCATGAAAAAAGGCATTGCTGGATCGGAAAGTCGCACGTGAAAATCGAAAAAAGCACGGAATTGCCCGATGGCGCACGCCGCGTGGCAGTCGTGGGCTCCGGGATTTCGGGCCTTTCGGCTGCCTGGCTTCTCAGTCGAAAGCTCGACGTGACCGTCTATGAGAGCGAAAAACGCCTCGGTGGCCATTCCAACACGATTATGGTTCCGACGAAGAACGGGGTACTTCCTGTCGATACCGGCTTCATCGTCTATAATGAGCGAAACTATCCAAACCTGGTTGCCCTGTTCGAGGAAATCGGGGTGCCGACGGCGGCCTCCAATATGTCGTTCGCAGCCTCCCTCGAGGGCGGCAAACTTGAATATTCAGGCTCCGGTCTCAACGGACTGATCGGGCAAAGGGGCAATGTCGTGCGGCCGCGCTTCTGGCGGATGATGCGCGACATTGTGCGCTTCTACCGCGAGGCGCCGACCCTGTTGCCTCGACTGGACCTGAACGGCGTCACCCTCGGCGAATATCTCGATCGCAACGACTACGCTCCGGCCTTCATCGAGGACCATCTTCTGCCGATGGGAGCGGCGATCTGGTCGACAACGGCCAACGAAATGCGCGCCTATCCGCTTCTTGCCTTCGTCAGGTTCTTTGCCAGCCACGGCTTGCTCAGTCTGGCCGATCGCCCCAAATGGCGAACCGTCCTCGGCGGCAGCCACGAATACGTCCGGCGCCTGAGCCAAAGTTTTGCCGATGGCATTCGTCTCGGCGCGAAGGTGGCGAGGATTTCGCGCGAGAACGGCAGAGTCGTCATTACCGACGCGGCAGGGAACGCCGACACCTTCACCGATGTCGTGATTGCTACCCATGCCGATGAGGCAGCCCGTCTGCTGGCCGACGCCGACTGTGAAGAACGGGAGTTGCTCGGTGCCTTCAGCTATACGGACAATGTGGCTGTGCTGCACTCCGACGAAAACCTGATGCCGAAGCGCAAGCGCGTCTGGTCGAGCTGGAACTACATCGGCGAGAGCAGGAACGAAACCGCCCAACCGCTGTGCGTTACCTACTGGATGAACCGGCTGCAGAACCTCGACATGCGCCACCAGCTTTTCGTGACGCTGAATCCGACCCGTGAGATTGCTCCATCGAAGGTCATCGGACGCTATAGCTATGCCCATCCGCTGTTCGATCAGCGCGCTCTCGACGCCCAGCAACAGCTTTGGCGTCTTCAGGGCAGGCGAAACACCTGGTTCTGCGGTGCCTATTTCGGATTCGGGTTCCACGAGGACGGATTGCAGTCAGGTCTTGCCGCCGCCGAGAGCGTCGCCAACGTGCGACGGCCTTGGCGGGTCCGCGACGAGTCCGGGCGGATCGTGCTTCGGCCTCGGATGGAGGCAGCGGAATGAGCGGCCAGTCGGCGCTTTTTCTTGGCGAGGTAATGCATGCGCGCGCTAGGCCACGCCGGCACCGAATGAATTACCGCGTCTTTTCGCTGTTGCTCGATTTCGACGAACTGAAGGCCATTAGCGCCTCGTCCTGTCTCTTCGGCTACAACCGCAGCGCCATCTTGAGCTTTTGGGATGCCGATCATGGCGACGGAAGCGCCGGCGGTCTGCGCGCCTGGATTGAAGCCCGGCTGCGCGAAGCCGACAGGCTGGAGGAAGGCATGAGCATCCGGGTGCTCTGCTATCCTCGCATGTTCGGCTACGTCTTCAATCCGCTGACGGTGTATTTCTGCCATGCCTCCGGCGGTGCCCTGAGAGCCATTCTCTACGAGGTCTGTAACACCTTCGGCGAGCGCCACACCTACGTCATTCCGGTCGAGGATGGCGCGACAGGGCCAGTGCGGCAAGGCTGCGCCAAAGAACTATACGTGTCGCCCTTCATGCCGATGGCCTGCTCCTACCGTTTCCACATCGAGCCCCCTGGCGACAAGGTGCTGGTGCGCATTGATGAATCGGACGCCGAAGGTCCGCTTCTGATCGCGTCGTTTTCCGGTCGCCGTGAGCCGATGTCAGACCGTTCGCTTATGCGCGCGCTGATCCGCTACCCGCTGATGACACTCAAGGTCACCGTGGGCATTCATATTGAGGCGCTGCGTATCTGGTGGAAGGGCATCCCCGTCCACCGGCATCGCTCTGCCACCAACAGGGTCGCCACTACTATCGTCGTGGGAAAAATATCGGGACAAGAGCATCCATGAGCAATGTTGAAGGAAGGTCGGTTGCTGCGAGGAGCGTTCGCAGGCCACTGTGGGCGCGATTGCTTTGTGGCTGGGCCGACAGGATCGTCGCAGGCCAGCTCACCATCCGTTTTCCCAACGGTGACACCCACTTTGCGCTGGGCGCTTTGCCTGGTCCGTCCGCAAGCCTCAACGTCCGCTCGGGTAAGCTGGTGTGGAAGCTGGCAAGCGGTGGCAGCCTTGGCTTTGCCCGTGCCTATCTAGACGGCGACTGGGACACGCCCAACCTCGGCGACTTGTTGCAGTTGGGCAATTCCAATGAAGCTGCCTTTGGCGCTGTCCTCGACGCATCGTGGCCAGCCAGGCTGGTCGCATTCCTGAGGCATCGGCTTCGCGCCAACACGCGCGCCGGCAGCCGACGCAACATCGCGTTCCACTACGATCTCGGCAACGACTTCTTTCGTCACTGGCTAGACGAGACGATGACTTATTCTTCGGCGATATTCCTGGGCGAAGAACAGTCCCTGGCCAGTGCCCAAAGGGCCAAATATGCCCGCATCGTCGAAGCGCTCGATCTTGGCCCCGACGACCATGTTCTGGAAATCGGCTGTGGCTGGGGGGGCTTTGCCGAATATGCGGCGGGCGAGACAGGCTGCCGGGTGACCGGACTCACGCTTTCGCGCGAGCAGGCCGAGTTCGCCAGGGAGCGCCTGACGCAGGCCGATCTGGATGACAAGGTGGAGATTCGGCTTCAGGACTACCGCGACTGCAAAGGGCGGTTCGACAAGATCGTCTCCATCGAAATGTTCGAAGCAGTCGGCGAGGAAAACTGGCCGACCTATTTCGAAACGCTGCGGGAACTGCTGAAACCTGGCGGGCGCGCCATGATCCAGGTGATTACCATTGCTGACGAACATTTCACCAACTATCGCCGCAACGCGGATTTTATCCAGACCTACATCTTTCCAGGTGGCATGCTTCCGTCTCCAACGGCCTTTACTTCTGTCGCGGCGGAGCGGGGTTTGGCAGTGCTGGATCAAAAATTCTTCGGTGCCGACTACGACAAGACGCTGCTCGCATGGGACAGAGCGTTTGTAGCCGCATGGCATCGCATCGAGCCACTCGGCTTCGATGCGCGCTTCAAGCGGATGTGGCGCTATTATCTGCACTATTGCGCGACCGGTTTCCGAACCGGCTGGATCGACGTTGGCCAGTTCCTGCTAGCACCAGACTGATTGGGGGCGTCGGTTAGTTGCGAACCATACGACGCGCCACCGCAAAGCGCAGCTTTGAAGGTAATGCAGCGAGAAGCTTCATCGACAAGACCATCTGCCAGGGAAAGGCAATCTCGAAGTGGTGCGATTTCAGCCCAGCCATGATGTGATCGACTGCCGCTTCGGCCGAAATCAGGAACGGCATGGGAAAGTCGTTTTTTTGCGTCAGCGGTGTGTCGACGAAACCCGGATTGACAAGACTGAGGCGCACGTGGTGTGCGGCAAGTTCGGGGTAGAGCGCTTCGCACATATTGATGAGAGCGGCTTTGGTCGCGCCGTAGGCGGCGGCGCCCGGAAGGCCCACATATCCGACCACCGAGGATACTACGGCGATGTGTCCCGAACGCCGCGCCAGCATGCGCGGAATCACCGCGCCCAGGCAATGGACGGAGCCCATCAGGTTGACTTCGACCGTGGCGCGAAAGGCAACGGCGTCGAATTGCGCGGCGGAGTCGCGAGCATAGGTCCCGGCATTCAGCACCGCCAGATCGAGCTGCCCCATGACGTCCTCGATGCGAGCGACGGTCGCGCTCACTGCCTCAGCATTCGTTATGTCCAGCGGAAACGGGTGGATGCGACCAGGAGATTCGGCGGCAAGCGTGGCAAGGTTTCGTGCCGTCCGCGCGCTGACAGCGACGTTCCACCCCTCCGCCGCGAGCCGCAGCGCCAGTGCGCGACCGATGCCTGCGCCGGCCCCGGTCACCCATGCCGATCGACCAGTCGTCGTTCCGGTTTTGGTCTGCCTGTCGACGTGTACATTTCCGTGCATGGCCGTTTCCTTGGAAAATCCGATATACACCTCTGTTACGTTGAAATTTGGCAGTTGGTTCAATGGACCCTGCCGGCGCCATTGGCCGGCGAATTCTTCTGCCGCTCCTTCGGTCGGGGGTTGCCATGACGTTTCGTTCCCTGGTCTGGCTTCGCGATGACCTTAGACTGGCCGACAATCCAGCTCTCGATGCCGCGGTAGCCCGGGGCGGTCGCATTGCGGCTATTTATGTGCATGAGCAAGCCCCCGGCTTACGGCCTTTGGGCGCCGCTGCCTCGTGGAGGCTGGAAAAAAGCCTCGCATCGATCGCTCCGAGGCTCGCTTCTGCTGACATTGAGCTGGTGGTTGAGACCGGCAACCCCCAGGAGATCGTGCTGGCGACGGCCCGGCAACTCGGCACCACAGGTGTGTTTTGGAACCGCCGCTATGCACCGCCGGCGCGCGAAATCGACACCATCATCAAGGCGATGCTGCACGATGCCGGTATCGCGGCGACGTCCTTTATAGGCAACCTCCTCGTCGAACCCTGGAACGTCAAGACCGGCAGTGGCAGCCCGTTCCAAGTCTACACACCTTTCGCCAAGCTGGTGCGACAGTGGCCGATCGCGTTTCCGTTGAAGAATCCCTTGGCTGCGGAGGATGGCGACGGAGCGACATTGGCCAATCTGCCGAAATGGGCGCAAAAGCTTGAACGGCATTGGTCGGTTGGCGAAACCGTGGCGCGCCAGGAGCTGCAGCGGTTTTTCGACGAGGCACTCGAAACCTATGTCGAGGACCGTGACCATCCCGGAATAGCTGGCACGTCGGCTTTGTCATCCTATTTGCGCTTCGGCGAGATCAGTGCGAGGCAGGTTTGGCATGCTGCGCAGGCGGTTGCCGCCGAGCATGCCGAAAAGGGCGCGGCTATCGGAAAGTTCCTGTCCGAACTGATCTGGCGCGATTTCAACTACCACCAGCTTTATCATCGCCCCGACATCGCCAACGTGGCAATGCGCGACAATCTGGCAGGGCTCGGATGGCGCAACGACCAGCCGGGGTTCCTGGCATGGACGCGAGGGTGCACCGGCATTCCGATCATCGACGCCGGCATGCGCCAGCTGTGGGCAACCGGCTGGATACACAACCGGGTGCGCATGCTGGTGGCGTCGTTTTTGGTCAAGAACCTGCTCATCGACTGGCGGCTCGGCGAAAGATGGTTCTGGGACACGCTGGTCGACGCTGATGTGGCCAGCAACCCAGGCAACTGGCAATGGATCGCTGGATGCGGCATGGATGCAGCGCCCTATTTCCGTATCTTCAATCCACTGCTGCAGGGCGAGCGCTTTGATCCAGACGGAACGTTCGTGCGAAGGTGGCTGCCGGAACTGTCTGACATGCCCGATGCCTGGATTCACAGGCCGTTCGAGGCACCCGAGGGCGTGTGCGCTAGTGCAGGCATAGTACTCGGCCAGACCTATCCGTGCCCCATAGTCGACGTGAAAGAGTCTCAAAGAAGGGCTCGGGAAAGCTTTACATCAGCAAAGTACTTTCCAGCAGACAGACATTGAGTGTCCGTCTCCCTTGCGGCGAGATCATCCAAGCTCAGGCAGGTAAGTTAGTCGTCACCGAGGGATGGTGAAATGTTCCCCGTTCTCTTTCCCCGACAGCATTTCGGCTGACATACTTGCAGCCGCCGCCAAATTGTTCACCCGCCTGCGCCTCA
Source organism: Mesorhizobium sp. FG116 (assembly GCF_057809835.1). Taxonomy (NCBI): domain Bacteria; kingdom Pseudomonadati; phylum Pseudomonadota; class Alphaproteobacteria; order Hyphomicrobiales; family Phyllobacteriaceae; genus Mesorhizobium; species Mesorhizobium sp. FG116. The sequence goes on along the minus strand of NZ_JBMDKS010000027.1, from coordinate 56,738 downwards.
TTCGAATGTCGTGGAAGCCGCGACCTGTGGCGTTGTACCACGATCGAAGCCCGAGCTTTTCTCAAGGGCTCGGAATCGATCGGGTTGAGGGATTCGGCGGCGTAGCGGTGGCGGGAGCAGGAGAGGCCGGCCTCGCCCTAGGCGCCGAGCAGCATCGAGTAGTTCATTGCAGGCGCGTCCGTGTCGGCGATAATCCAGTTGAAGACATTCGCGGCCATGAAGGTCTGACGGTCGCGGATGGGGTTCAGGGACGCCGGTAGCACGTTGTTGGAGATCGTCGCGATACCCGGCCCACCCTGGTTATTTGTTGCCACCTGGCTGTGTGGTGGCTAATCTGCGATAGCTGTTCATTCCTAATGAGCGTCATGAGGCCCGGCTCGCCGCCATTTTGAGGCACATCCTGGGCTGGGCCTCACACCTTCAAAATCTTTCCCCGCTTCGGCGGTCTTTTTTGCTGCAATCACATAAATCGGCAGGACGCTGCACCGCATACATCGCCAATACCGTGCTTGAGAGCGCGACGGTTTGATCCGCTTGCCGGTCCAACCCTGCTTGTGGTTCCATCCACCTCAGTTCCCTAACTCATTTCCGGAGGCTATCAATGTATACACATATCCTGATACCGACAGACGGATCTTCCTTTGCGCAGAACGGCGTCGATCACGGCCTATCGTTGGCAAAATTACTTGGGAGCAAGGTCACGATCGTTACGGCCACCGAAGCATTCCCGTTTCCTACGGGAGTAGCTGCCTGGCATGTAACGGCGGACGACATCACGCGCTATCAAGCGGAAAGTAAGAAAACTGCGGAGGAGTTGCTCGCGTCTATCAAAGCGATTGCGGAACGGATGGGAATCGTCGCTGACACGGTCCATGTGCCTGACGCCAGAGGCGCGGCTGCCATACTGGCAACGGCGCAGGAAGCCGGCTGCAATCTTATTGTAATGGCTTCTCACGGCCGGCGAGGTGTAAAACGACTGCTCCTTGGGAGTCAAGCCGCGGAGGTTGTAGCTAACAGTCCCGTGCCAGTGCTGATCGTTAAGTGATTGCCGACCCTTTCGACTCAGGTTTGATAGAGGCAACCTTGTCGCCGGCATTGACGAAGAACTCACTCGCCGCACCTTCAGCTGGATAGCATCGCTTACCAACGTATTGGGATCGATCATGCGCAGTACAGCGACCACTCACCGCGACAGGCGGAATTTTCCGGCTTGCCGTGCCGGGTCGCGCACGCAGGCAACGTCGTGGGCCCGAGCCAGTCGCGACGCGGACAGTCGTAAAAATATTCCAGCCGATCATCCCCATCGACCAGCGACATCGCGCCGGCGAAACGCAAGATCAGCGAGAAAAGACCGCACGTTCCGGCCGGGAAGCATGCGCATTGAATCAGCGCCAATATTGCGAAGTGCATGGCCTTCCACGCAAGGCATTTGCAAATTGACGCGCAAAGTTCAAGGCTGAGTCGCAGTCACAACCACCATCGGCACTAAGGTGTCACACCCGCTCGTTTGCATTTGGCGCAGGATATCTGTCTTTCAGATCTGCGCAAAGCCAGCAACGCACCTTGATTGACGTCAACGAGGATCTAGTCAAACAGGATAATGAGTAGTTCTGTCCTCTCGGAGAACTAAAGGTGACGATCCGAAACCTGCATCATGCCTTCGTCCCGCAATCGATCGCCGTCATTGGAGCATCCTCCCGACCAGGATCGGTCGGAACGGTCGTGCTCGACAATATCCTCAAGGGCGGTTTTGCGGGCGAAATCTGGGCTGTAAATCCGAAATACACTGAGCTGAATGGCCGCCCCTGCTACACGGCCGTGAAGGATCTTCCCGCGGTACCCGATCTGGCCGTGATCATGACACCGGCCGACACCGTACCCGGCCTCATCAGCGATCTCGGTGCCAAGGGTACGCGCGCAGCGGTGGTCCTTTCCGCCGGCCTTACCGAACGGAACGGCTTGAGGCAGAAGATGCTCCATGCCGCCCGGCCGCATCTCCTGCGCATCATCGGGCCGAACGGCATCGGCCTCATGCTGCCGCACGCCAATCTCAACGCTGGCTTTTTCCACATAGCGGCAGCGCCTGGCGATGTTGCGCTTCTGTCCCAATCGGGCGCGATCGCGGCCTCGCTGATCGACTGGGCGGCCGATAATGGAGTGGGGTTCTCGCAGGTCGTCTCACTTGGCGACATGGCCGATGTCGACGTTGCCGACTGTCTGGACCTGCTCGCCGGCGATGCCAAGACCAGCGCCATCATCCTCTATCTCGAATCCATTCCCAGTCCCAGGAAGTTCATGTCGGCGGCGCGCGCAGCCGCACGGGCAAAACCCGTCATAGCCATCAAGCCGGGGCGTCACGCCGAAGCAGCCAGGGCGGCGGCCACACATACGGGAGCGCTCTCTGGCGCCGATCGTGTGGTGGACGCCGTACTGCGACGCGCCGGAATTCTGCGGATCAATGACCTTTCCGAATTGTTAGACGCAACCGAGACAATCGCCCGTTTTGCACCGCTGGAACGGACGCAGGTTGGCATCGTCACCAATGGCGGCGGGGCCGGTGTGCTGGCTGTCGATCGCCTGATGGATTTCGGCATCAAGCTGGCCGAACTGTCGACCGAGACGCTGAAGACGCTTGACCGGATGCTGCCGGCAAACTGGTCGCGAGCCAATCCGGTGGACATCATCGGCGATGCCGATCCCGAGCGCTATCGAACGGCCGTCGCCGCCGTCGCAGCAGATGCTTCCGTCGACGTGGTGCTGGTCATGAACTGTCCCACCGGCATCGCGTCCTCCGCCGAGGCCGCCGCTGCGGTCGCCTCTTCGGTGAAAAAAGGCCTCATCGCCGGCAAACCAGTTCTGTCCTGCTGGCTGGGTGCGGCCACCGCGCGCGAAGGGCGCATGCTGCTCCAGTCGTCGGGTATTCCGAGCTATGAAACCCCCGCAGCCGCTGCCGCAGCGGTCGACCACCTGACCAGATGGTCACGAGTCCAAACTGTGCTACAGCGCGTTCCGGCGGCAGCGGCGGGGACAGCTGTCGACCGCGCCGCTGCCCTCTCCGTCTTCCGACAGGCGGCGTCGGAAAATCGCCGCATGCTGACCGAGCCCGAGGCCAAGGCAGTGGTGAAAGCCTACGGCATTCCAGTGCCGGAGACCATCGTAGCCAGGTCTGTAAACGACGTCGGGCGCGCAGCGGAACGCCTCTTGCAGGGTTCGCAGAAGATCGTCATCAAGCTGCTTTCGAAATCCGTTTCGCACAAATCCGATGTCGGTGGCGTGGTTCTGAATATCGAAACCGCCAACGGTGCGCGCAATGCCGCCCGTATCATCGAACGGAATCTGCGCCAATATGCGCCGGGAGCTTCCATCGACGGGTTTGCCGTGCAGCCGATGATAGAGCGCAACCAGGCACAAGAACTGATTGTGGGTATCGGTCGTGATGCGATATTCGGCCCGATCCTCATGTTCGGAACAGGTGGCATTGCCGTGGAGGTCGTCGACGATACCGCAATTGCGCTGCCGCCGCTGGATGATGTCCTGGCCGGCGGTCTGATCGATCAGACGCAAGTCAGCCGCTTGCTTGCCGGTTTCCGGGGACGCAAGCCGGCGGAACGGGGTTTGATCATCCGTGCCCTTAACGCATTGTCGCTCTTGATCGTCGACTTTCCATGTATCGTGGCAGCTGACGTTAACCCCTTGCTTGCCGACACCGAGGGCGTGATCGCGCTTGATGTGCGCTTCGAGATCGACCCGGAAACCGTCGAACAGCCTGGCCCTAACCCCGCACTGATCATCCGCCCCTATCCGGCGGAGTGGGCAAGGGACGTTACGGTCCGGGACCAGACTTTTCACGTGCGGCCGATCCGGCCAGCCGATGCGGCCCTTTATCCGGATTTCTTTGAGCAGATGGACAAGGAGGACATGCGGCTCCGCTTTTTCAGCTTGAGCAAGCACTTCTCCGACAAACTGCTGATCCGCCTGACGCAACTCGACTATGATCGTGAAATGGCGTTCGTGGCTTTGGACCGAGACGGCAATCTATGCGGAGTCGCAAGAATTTTCGCCGATCCCGACCATGAGACGGCCGAATACGCATTGCTGGTGCGCAGTGACCTCAAGGGACAGGGCCTCGGCTGGACGATGCTGCGGCATCTGCTCGACTTTGCCAAGGCAGACGGTCTGAAACGGGTCTACGGCACGGTTCTGAGCGAGAACTCGGGCATGTTGAAAATGTGTCGCGAGTTCGGCTTTCAACTTGCTGTCGATAAGAACGATCCCGGCATCGTCAAGGTATCGCTGGATCTTTTACATTAAGCCTAGGCTGCCGCCGCTTGCGAACCTTCGGATGCAGGCAGGTCCTAGTGAGACAGGAACAGGGGCACCGGGGAATGCTCAAGCAGCGATTGGGTGACACCTCCCAAAATCGCCTGCCGGAAGCGTGAGTGGACGAATGCGCCCATGACGATCATTTCCATGCCCTCCGAGCTTACGAAAGAACGAAGTCGTCCGGCAACGTCACCCGCCTCTGCCGCCAGCGTGGCGAGACTGCATTCAACGCCGTGCCGGGCAAGGAATGTGGCGAGATCGGCGCCGGGCGCCATCCGGGAGAGATCCTTTTCACCCTCGACGGTAACCGCCACCACCGTTTCCGCTCGAACAAGAAAAGGCAGGGCGTCCTTGACGGCACGCGCCGAGCGGGCGCTGCCATCCCAGGCTAAGGCGATCCTCTCTGGTTTGACCGTCGCGACTTTGCGCGGAAACAGAAGCAGGGGGCAGCCGCTGTCGAAGAGAACGTCCTCGATCACCGTATGCTGCGAAGCATCGGAAATGTCGGCGGCATCGAGGATCGCAAGATCATGCACGCGCGCCAATTGGACGAACCGCCCGGATCGCGAGTCAAAAGGCGAGCCCGCATGTTCGGCGACGACCTGCAGTCCCGCGTCGGAGATTGCCTGGCTGGCCTTGTGCGTTACGGACGATGTAGATTTTTCGAGACGGTCCGCCTCCTGTGCGAGCCACGCCGACGCCGTCGCGGCGGCCATGCGAAACGGCGCACCCAGGTGCGGCGCGAAGACGTAGAGTGAAACGGCGCTGTCAGTCGCCTGGGCAAGCGCAATGGCCTGTGCCAAGGCTTGTGCCTGTATCTCCCCGCCATCCGAAGCAATGCCGACCAGTATGCTCCGGAATGGCTCGCCACGGGCCGCCGAACGGATTCCGTCATCGCGTGTCACGGATTGATGCTCCTGATGTAGGCAATAATGGCGCCGACCTGCTCTGGCGTAGCGACGAACTCCGGCATCTCCGGATGCCCGGTCGAAATGCCTTCTGCCAGCGATTCAGCCAGATCTTCGATGGGATAGCGCCTGGAAAGGGTGCGGAACGGCGGGGCGTCCGGATGGCTGCTTTTGTCGGTCGACGTCACGGCATGGCAGTGTGAGCAATTCTGCGCGACCAGCTTGCGCCCGTAGTCGGTTTGCCCAAAGTCGTCCGCCCTCGCCAACGCGCCTGGGAGCAATATAGCTGCGACCAGCAACAACCTGAACATCGTGCGAAACCCCGTGAAGTCTTGGAGGCTTTTATCGCACCAAGACGGACCCGCATTGACCTGCCGCAAATCTCCAACCCGCCCGGTTGCGGGTGGAAAATTGCGCAAGGCAGCATTTGACGCGCGTCAAAGCGTAACTGTCCGCAACGGCACAGTCTCCCGGCAAATGGCCCGAACTCTGGGAGATCCGCTATGGCCGCCACCGATATCTCTGCTGCTTCCGCAGCTTCTGCCACGTCCCCAAGCCAGACGAAGCTTCGCCTTGGCGCGCTGACCGCGCTGGTCATTGGCTCGATGGTCGGCTCGGGCGTGTTCAGCCTGCCGCAGAACATGGCTTCCGGGGCCGGGCCGCTTGCCATCCTGATAGGTTGGGGCATCACCGCCGTCGGCATGCTGGCGCTCGTCTTCGTCTATCAGTCGCTCGCCGTGCGCAAGCCGAGACTGGACGCCGGCCCCTACGCCTACGCCAAGGCCGGTTTCGGGCCGTTCATCGGTTTCAACAGCGCCTGGGGCTACTGGATCAGCGCCTGGATCGGCAACGTCTCCTATGCGGTGATCGTCTTTTCCGCGCTGTCCTATTTCTATCCAGCCTTCGGCGACGGCAATACATGGCAAGCCGTGCTCGGCGCCTCGGTCCTGCTGTGGCTCATCCACGTACTTGTCCTGGCCGGCGTACGCCAGGCTGCGATCGTCAATCTCGTGGTCACCATCGCGAAGATCGCGCCCATCGTCTTGTTCATCGGCATCATCGCCGTCGCCTTCAAGGTGGACGTCTTCAACGCCGACTTCTCCGGCCTCGGCAATGCCAGCCTCGGCTCGGTCATGAGCCAGGTCAAGAGCACCATGCTGGTGACGCTGTGGGTGTTCATCGGCATCGAGGGCGCCAGCGTCTTCTCGGCGCGCGCGGAACGGCGCAAGGATATCGCAACCGCGACCGTGCTCGGCTTTCTCACCTGCCTCGCGCTCTATGCGCTGGTGTCGCTGCTGTCTCTCGGCATTATCAACCAACCCGAGCTTGCAGCACTGAAAAACCCGTCCATGGCCGGTGTCCTGGAAGCGGTCGTAGGCCCTTGGGGCGCCATCCTTATCAACCTGGCGCTGGTCGTCTCGGTCGCGGGGGCCTTCCTGAGTTGGACGCTGCTCGCCGCAGAGGTGCCCCACGTGGCCGGCAAGGACGGCACCATGCCGAAATTCTTCGCGCATGAAAGTGACCGCGGCGTGCCCTCCACATCCCTGCTGATCACCAATCTCCTTGTGCAGGCGTTCCTCATCATCACGCTGTTCGCGCAAAGCACCTACCAGGCATTGTTCTACATCGCCTCGGCCGCCATCCTGGTGCCCTACATCTTCTCCGGCGCCTATGCGGCCAAGCTCGCCATCACCGGCGAGAGCTACGGTGATGGCGAGAGCCGCAACGGCGCGCTGCTTGTGGGCCTCGTGGCCACAATCTACGGTCTCTGGCTCGTCTACGCCGCCGGGCTCTCTTACCTCTTCATGTGCGCTGTCCTCTACGCGCCCGGCATCATCTTCTACGTCTGGGCGCGGCGCGAGAACCAGGAGCGTGTCTTCCATCCGGTCGAGGCCGTCCTCGCGGCCGCACTCGTCGCCGTCGGCCTCTATGCCGCCTACGAAATGTGGACCGGCGCCGTCAGTGCGCTCTGACGCAGCCTGGCTTTCCCGAAGGATGAAACATGACAGATCTCGGCGTCCACTCCGAAACCGGCCGGTTGCGCGAGGTGATCGTGCACCGGCCCGACCTCAGCCTGCGCCGGCTCACCCCAGACAACTGCAAAGCGCTGCTGTTCGATGACGTGCTGTGGGTCAAGCGGGCGCGGCAGGAGCATGACGTCTTCGTCGATGCGCTGCGCGAGCGTCACGTGACCGTGCACTCCTTCAACGAATTGCTGGCCGAGACAATGGCTGACGCCGAGGCGCGCGACTGGCTGCTCGACCGCCGGGTCGATGCTTCCGTCGTCGGCTACGACATGGTGGGCGAATTGCGCGGCTGGCTGGACGAGATGCCGGCGGATCATCTCGCCTCAGTGCTGGTCGGCGGCATTGCCCGGGCCGAGCTGCCGTTTCGCCCGACTGGTCTCACCGGCAAGACCCTGTTGCCGCAGGATTTCGTACTGCCACCACTGCCCAATCAGCTATTTACCCGCGACAGTTCGTGCTGGATCTACCGGTCCATCTCCGTGAACGCGATGTACTGGCCGGCGCGAAAGCCTGAGGCGGCCAATGTCGAAGTCGTCTATCGTTTTCATCCGCGCTTTCGCGACGCCGGCCTGCCCTTCGTGTCACCCGACAATCCCGGCCCCGGCGTCAGTCTGGAAGGCGGTGACGTCATGCCGATCAGTGGTGGCGTCGTGCTGGTCGGCATGGGTGAGCGTACCACGCCGCAGGCAGTCGGCGGGCTGGCCCGTAGCCTGTTCGCAGCCGGCGAGGCCACCCGCGTCATCGCCGCGCTGATGCCGCGCGACCGCTCCTTCATGCATCTCGATACCGTGTTCACATTCTGCGATCGCGATCTCGTGACGATGTATCCTCCGGTCGTCGAGCGGCTGCGCACCTTCTCGCTGCGGCCCGGTGACGGCGGGGCAGCTGTCGACGTGGTCGAGGAGGAGAAGCCCTTCACCGAGGTGGTCAGGGAAGCACTTGGCCTCAAGACGCTGCGCATCGTCGCCACCGGTGGGGACAGTTACCAGTCGGAACGCGAGCAGTGGGACGACGGCAACAACGTCGTTGCTGTCGAGCCAGGCGTGGTCATCGGCTACGACCGCAACGTCTACACCAATACGCTGCTGCGTCGAGCCGGCATCGAGGTGATCACCGTCGAAGGCGCGGAATTGAGCCGCGGTCGGGGCGGCGGTCATTGCATGACCTGCCCGATCGCGCGGGATCCGATCTGACCGAGGAGTAAACCCGATGCCCGTCAACCTGCATGGCCGCAACGTCTTGACGCTGGATGATTTTTCCGGCGCGGAAATCCGCTATCTCCTGAGGCTGGCAGCAGATCTCAAGGCCGCCAAGCAAACCGGCATCGAAGTTCCGCGCCTGACACGCAAGACCATCGCGTTGATCTTCGAGAAGGATTCAACCCGCACCCGTTCCGGTTTCGAGGTGGCTGCGTACGACCAGGGCGCGCATGTCACCTATATCGGGCCGTCCGGCAGCCATATCGGTCACAAGGAATCGATGAAGGACACGGCGCGCGTGCTCGGGCGCATGTACGACGCCATCGAATATCGCGGCTTTTCCCAGCATCAGGCCGAACTGCTTGCCGCCTATGCCGGCGTGCCCGTCTATAACGGTTTGACCGACGAAGCGCATCCGACGCAGGTCCTGGCCGACTTCATGACCATGCGCGAATTCACTCACAAGCACTTGTCCGACATGACGATCGCTTTCGTCGGCGAGGGACGGGACAATGTCGCCCTTTCGTTGGCAGTTGGGGCCGCCAAGGTGGGCATGGACATGCGCATCGCCTCGCCCCGCGAGCTTTGGCCCGACAGCGATTTCTGCACGCATGTCCGGGGACTCGCGGAGCGAGGCGGTGGTCAGTTCCGACTGGACGAGGACATCGGCGCATGCGTCGAAGGCGCAGACTTCATCTACACCGACGTCTGGCTTTCCATGGGCGAGGATGAAAGCGCCTGGGGCAAGCGCATCGAACTTCTCACGCCTTACCGGGTAACGCGCAAACTGATGGCCGCCACCGGAAATCCATACACCAAATTCATGCATTGCCTGCCGGCCTTCCACGATACCGAAACGGAAGTCGGCCAGCATGTCGCCAGCGAATACGGTATCGACTGCATGGAGGTCGAGGACGCGGTTTTCGAGTCGGAAGCTTCCATCGTCTTCGACCAGGCCGAGAACCGCATGCACACGATCAAGGCGATCCTCGTCGCCACGATCGGTGGTTGAGGATGCGCATCGTCGTCGCACTGGGTGGCAATGCGCTGTTGAAGCGCGGCGAGCCAATGACAGCCGACAACCAGCGCGCCAATGTCCGTCGAGCGGCCGCGGAGCTCGCCGATCTGGTGAGGGCCGGTCATTCGCTGGTGATAACGCACGGCAACGGGCCCCAGGTAGGCCTACTCGCGCTACAGGCGGCGGCTACGCCCGACACGCCCTATCCGCTCGACGTCCTTGATGCCGAGACAGCGGGCATGATCGGCTATGTCATCCAGCAGGAACTGGGAAATGTAGTGAAGGACAGGCCCGTCGCGACGCTCCTGACGCAAGTACGGGTTGATCCGCACGATCCCGCCTTCGCCACGCCGACCAAACCGATCGGTCCGGTCTACGATGAAGCCACGGCACGACGGTTCGCTGCCGAGCGCGGCTGGACGGTCGCGCCCGACAACGACAAATGGCGCCGTGTAGTGCCATCACCGAAGCCGCTGGAAATCCTGGAAGCCGAAGTGCTAGCGTTCCTTGTCGAGCGTGGTGTCATTGTCATCTGCGCAGGCGGCGGCGGTATCCCCGTCATCAGCCTCGATAGCGGCGGCGTCATCGGTATCGAAGCCGTCATCGACAAGGATCTTGCCTCCTCCCTGCTGGCACGACAACTCGGCGCGGACATGCTGCTTATGCTGACGGACGTCGATGCCGTGTATTTGGACTGGGGGACACCGCAGGCCCGTCCCCTCGGCTGGGTTCAGGCGGGCGACCTCTCCGCCACGGTGTTTGCCGCCGGATCGATGGGACCGAAGGTCGAGGCAGCCGTCGCGTTCGCCGTCGAGGCCGGAAAGCCGGCCGCGATCGGCCGCCTGGAAGACGCTACCGAAATCGTCGCCGGTCGCAAGGGGACACGGATAGCTCTTCCGGCATTCCAACCCTCATCACGACGGAAAAGCGCTCCAATCGGCACGACGATCGCCTGATCGCTCTGGTCAACAATGATCTTGACCTCGACGCGGTAACCCATCTCCCAGGCCCGTCCATGTCTCGGGCGACGAGCTTAAGTCGCCGATAACCCAGACACGCTGTTCTTCCACGCCAAGCGCGGAGACCTTGGTGAAACCGGCGGCTCTACACGTCGGACAATCCCTTGCAGTTAACTGGGGCCGCCCAGCGCTCGATGATTGCCCTGTCACCGTCCTTGATGCGGGCAGCATCGGTCGTCAAGCCATCGACCGCGATTTCAAGATCCCGCGGATCGAGCAGAGGCGAAGCAGGTGGTGGAATGGTCTCCCTCTTCGGTCAAAAATCTGCTGTGTGACCATCCCTTGACCATCGAGGTGTTCAAGAGCATATATGGTCATATGTGACCACTTTGCGGAGAAGCGCATGCCCACTGTTAGTCTGAAGGATGCGAAGGCCGGTCTTTCCAGCTATGTCGACGACGCCATCAAGGGCGAATTCGTGACGATAACCCGCCATGGAAAGCCTGTAGCTGCTCTGGTCCCCTTGCAGGCCGCGGAGATTGCTCAGCGTGCCCTGAAGCCTCGTCGAACCAGCTTCATCACTTACCTGAAGACATTCCCTGGTGGAGAATTTGAGCGCAACGCCTCGCCTTCGCGGGATGTCGATCTTTGACCGCATATCTGCTTGATACGAATATCGTTTCCCTGCTGTCGCCTTCGCGCGCCGGGAACGCCGCGGAACTGATTGCTTGGCTCAACAAGATTGATAAGACGGCCGAGTTTTTCCTGTCGGTCGTCACGGTCCACGAGATCGAGCGCGGGATCATATTGCTCGAACGAAAAGGCGCCACCGCCAAGGCAAGCGGTCTCAGGCAGTGGATGGACGGCCTGTTCTCGACATACGAGGATCGGATCCTGCCAATAGACGCGGCGGTTTCAGCTCTCTCCGGCAAGCTCGAAGCGGAAGCGATGGCAGCCGGCCACAGCCCCGGCATGGCCGATGCGCTCGTCGCGGGAACCGCGAAGGCCCATGATTTAACGGTGGTCACGCTGAACCTGAAGCATTTCGAACCGTTTGGCATTGAGCTCATGGCGGCCCCTGTCTGATCGACGGCCACGATTCTCGCCAGAACTTGCCGGGGCCGACATCATGATAACAGGTTCCGCTTTCGCAGGCTGTTCAGGAGCGAATCCGAAACCTCAAGCCGTGGACCGACCTCAGATGTCGCGCTTTCCGATGTTTGGCGTTGCTTCTCCTCGCCCGGCCTAGCGCGTAACAGGGCCATGAATCATTGGCCAGGTGAAGAATTTCCCTTCTCGGGCCTTGTCGGTCAGGCTGCGCAGATACCCGCCAGCGCTGTTGATCCGGTCGGACTGCTGATAGATCGCCGCAAGTGCAATTGCCGTCTGACCCTCCCCCATGACCTCGCGGCCTCCTGCCAAGCGCTTGGACTGAGGCCCAGCATGGTTCGGACCAGTTCCACGGCCGCCAGAAAATCGCACCAATGGCGGATTTCGCCTGCTTGGGCGGCCTCCCGCAAGTTCGGGCAGGCGTCCAGCACGATGCTCAATGGCAAATCCCGTGGTATGCTGCTTACGTTGTCAGGTTCCGCGATGCTGCCTCTCGCTCCTGACGCAAGTACGGGTTGATCCGCACGATCCCGCCTTCGCCACGCCGACCAAACCGATCGGTCCGGTCTACGATGAAGCCACGGCACGACGGTTCGCTGCCGAGCGCGGCTGGACGGTCGCGCCCGACAACGACAAATGGCGCCGTGTAGTGCCATCACCGAAGCCGCTGGAAATCCTGGAAGCCGAAGTGCTAGCGTTCCTTGTCGAGCGTGGTGTCATTGTCATCTGCGCAGGCGGCGACGGTATCCCCGTCATCAGCCTCGATAGCGGCGGCGTCATCGGTATCGAAGCCGTCATCGACAAGGATCTTGCCTCCTCCCTGCTGGCACGACAACTCGGCGCGGACATGCTGCTTATGCTGACGGACGTCGATGCCGTGTATTTGGACTGGGGGACACCGCAGGCCCGTCCCCTCGGCTGGGTTCAGGCGGGCGACCTCTCCGCCACGGTGTTTGCCGCCGGATCGATGGGACCGAAGGTCGAGGCAGCCGTCGCGTTCGCCGTCGAGGCCGGAAAGCCGGCCGCGATCGGCCGCCTGGAAGACGCTACCGAAATCGTCGCCGGTCAGCGAGGAACCCACATCAAGTCCCGCACTCTTCTTACTTGACGTCGATCAAAGCGGCGACGCGTATCGCCATGCATCCTGGATGCAGAAAGGGAAAATCACCATGCTGGCAAAAGACCTTCCACCGAATTTTCGCCATGTCAGGCTTCTGCTTGCCCGCGAGCGGGAACATCCTCAAGGAGAACGAAACGAAGGCTACGATCTCCTCGTCCCGCTGGACGAGAGCGGCAGGCTTGATCCGGTGATGTGGAAGGCCAACCAGGCGGCTTGCCGGGTCAGACGTTTCGCCGGCGACGCTGAAGTCGGAATCGGACGCCTGCGGCGCAAGCCGGGTGGCCAATGGTATTTTGACTACGCGGAAGGCGAGGACGATGACGAGATCGGTTTTCGCCTGGCAGAAGAGCGTTTTGTAACCGGGGAATATGTGTCAATCGGAAGCAAGGAAAAGATGCACACCTATCAGGTCTCTCGGGTGGAAAAGCCCTGATCGCCGAATAATCGTTGCTTGGGTACAGCCAAAAGGTCACGCGCAGGGGCAAGAATGGGCTTGTTGGGACCGATGGCCCTGAATTCGACCCGAAGGTGTCGAAAACGGGCTGACGCTGGCAGCGGCGCTCACTGCGGCGGCAACTGGGTTAAAGTCGTTGAATTTTTGGAGCGGGAATACGCGGACAAGGAATCCGCCGGCGGGATCGACAGTCCAATCATTCGTTACGACCAAAACCGAGGTTCGAGTTCTGGTGGTTCGGTAGTTCCCCTCGTCCAATTCGTTTAACGCCCCGGCGAAAGACATCGCCGTTCTTGATCGGCGTCAAGGTAGTATCCCAGGCGGACCATAGATTTTCTTCTATTGTGAAATCACGAGTGCGGTGACAGCAGAAGGCGAGCCAATGAGCTATAAAACCATAATCGTGAACCTCGACATAGACGGGCCTATCGCTCCCGTCGTGAAGGCAGCCTCCGACCTCGCAGGACGCTTCCAGGCGAGGCTGATCGGCCTTTGTGCTGCCGACGCACCGCTTCCCTTTGCCGGACCGGAAAGCGTAGGCCTGGCCGCTGAAACATGGATGCGGATGCGCGATGATATACAGACCCGTGTCAAGGCTCTACACGAAAGGTTTGTCGAACTGGTCGCTGGCAAGGTTGTGGCCGAATGGCGTGAGGCCCTCGACAATCCGACGCGTGCTTTGGCAGAAGCCGCGCGAGCGGCTGACCTGATCGTGATGGGCGCGGTTGAAGGCGCGGCAACAGGCGACGCTTACCGCCAGGCGGATCCCGCAAGCATCGCTCTTCAAGCCGGACGGCCCGTGCTCGTTATCGCTCGCGAAACCGAACAGGTGCAGGCGAGGAACATCGCTGTCGCCTGGAAGGATACGCGCGAGGCCCGTCGTGCCCTCGCCGATTCACTGCCGCTATTGAAATCGGCCGAGACCGTGACAGTTGTGACGGTCGCCAGCGAAGTCGATCAACGGATCCGCCAAAGCCTCGCAGATGTCATGGCCTTTCTGGGGGGACATGGCATCGAAGCCCGGTCGAAACCAGTTGAAGGCTCCGATGAACATCTTGAATTGTTCCAGGCACTGGACGAGAGCGGCGCCGACCTGATCGTTTCAGGCGCGTATGGCCACAGCCGCTTACGGGAATGGGCGTTCGGCGGCGTAACCCGCTCGCTCCTCGACGAAACGGGCCGAAACCGCTTCATGGCGAGCTGACAGAAACACGCTATATCCTGTCCAGTGCGGCGGGTAGCACCGTTCGCGATTAGCGGCCCGGACGATAGCGTTGCCGCGGAGTAGCCTTTCGTGGACCACAATGAGATGTCGACGGTCGAGGCGTACTGGTCGGTGCCGGCGCAAACGCTGCTGACCAGTTTACGCTCTAGCCCCTCGGGCCTTTCTTTCGAAGAAGCTCAAAGCAGGCTCCGTGAATCCGGCCCGAACGCGGTCAGTCCAACGGGGCGCGCCTCTGCACTCGCCGCCTTCGCGCGGCAGTTCCGTAGCCCGCTAGTGCTGATCCTCATCTTCGCGGCGAGCGTCTCCGCCTTCGTCGGCGAAGGTAGCGAGGCGATCATCATCGGTATCATCGTGATGGCAAGCTGCGTGCTCTCATTCACGCAGGAATATGGTGCCTCCAGGGCGATGGAGGCGCTGACGGCGCGCATTGCCCGCAAGGCTTCCGTGTTGCGCGACGGCCAGGAGACATCCACCGCCGTCGGCGACATCGTGCGGGGCGATGTCATCCGGCTTTCGGCCGGCAACCTCATCCCGGCAGACGGCGTGCTTCTGGAGACGCGCGATTTCAACGTCAGCGAGGCAGCGCTCACCGGTGAGACCTTTCCGGTGGTGAAGGAACCCGGCCGCTCGGCACCGGATGCCCAGATCGGCCAGCGCAGCAATGCTGTCTTCACGGGGACATCCGTACGCAGCGGCACCGCCACGATGCTTGCCGTGCGCACAGGCGAGCGGACGGAGTTCGCGGCCATTGCCGGCGCCATCGCGCGCGCCGTACCGGAGACGGACTTCGCCAGGGGCATCCGCCGCTTCGGCTACCTGATGACCGAGATCATGCTGGTTATCGTCATTCTCGTCTTCTTCGCCAACCTTTTGCTGCATCGCCCGGCCGTCGATTCCCTCTTGTTTTCGCTGGCGCTCGCCGTCGGCCTGACCCCGGAACTGCTGCCGGCCATCATCAGCGTCACGCTGGCGCGCGGCGCGCGGACCATGGCGAGCAGCGGCGTCATCGTGCGCCGGCTCGAGGCCATCGAAAACCTTGGTAGCATGGACCTTCTGTGCACCGACAAGACCGGAACGCTGACCGAGGGAACGATCCGCCTCGACGGTTGCCTAGATGCCGATGGAGCGGATTCACCGCAGGTGCGGCTGTGGGCGTTGCTCAATGCGACGCTGCAATCTGGCATGGCAAATCCGCTGGACGAGGGGATCGCGGCCAGCAGGAACGCGGACGACAATCTCGCCGCCTATATTAAGGTCGACGAGATTCCGTACGATTTCATCCGCAAGCGGCTGTCGGTGATCGTGCGGCAGAAGGACGCCGGTGAGGATCTGCTGATCTGCAAGGGCGCCGTCCAGAATATCGTCGAGGCCTGTTCGCTGGACGAACGACAGGCGAAGGCGATCGACGAGAAGGTGCAAGGCTGGTGCATGCAGGGCTTCCGCGTGGTGGGCCTTGCGACGCGAGGCTTTCCGTCGCGTGTGAGCTACTGCCGCGAGGACGAAGCCGAGCTTGCCTTCGCCGGCTTCCTTCTATTCCAGGATCCGCCGAAGCCCGGCATGGCCGAGACGCTGAAGGCGCTTGCGGCGCGCGGTGTCAAGGTGAAGGTGATCTCCGGTGACAACCGCTATGTCGCAGCGCATCTGGCGCAGATCATAGGCCTGCCGCATCGCCATATCCTCACCGGAGCCGAACTGGCGAAGCTCACCAAGGAAGCGCTGTTTGCCCGCGCCGCGCGCACCGACATCTTCGCCGAAATCGACCCCAACCAGAAGGAGCGCATCATCGCCGCGCTCAGGCGGCGCGGCCATGTCGTCGGCTATCTCGGTGACGGCATCAACGACGCCCCGGCGCTCCACGAGGCCGACATCGGCATTTCCGTCGACGGCGCCGTAGATGTCGCGCGCGAGGCCGCGGACATGATCCTGCTCCAGCGCGACCTCGGCGTCCTGTTGCGCGGCATCGACGACGGCCGACGCACCTTCGCCAACACCATGAAGTACATCGCCATTACCACCAGCGCCAATTTCGGCAACATGGTCTCCATGGCATTCGCCTCGCTGGCCCTGCCCTACCTGCCGCTGCTCGCACCGCAGATCCTGCTGAACAATTTCCTCTCCGATGTACCGTCGCTGGCGATCGCCTCCGACAATGTCGATGCGGATCAGGTGCACACGCCGCGACGCTGGGACATCGGCTATGTACGCCGCTTCATGGTCGCCTTCGGCCTCGCCAGCTCGGTTTTCGATTTCGTCACATTCGGCTTCCTCATCCTCATCGCCGGTGCAACCGCGCAAATATTCCAGACGGCCTGGTTCGTCGAATCGCTCATCACCGAACTGGCCATCGTGCTGATCGTGCGCACCCGTAAAGCATTCTGGAAAAGCCGCCCCAGCGCGCTGCTTTCGTGGTTGACGCTGGCAATCGCCGTGCTGGCGATCGCAATTCCTTATCTGCCGGGTGCGGCGCGGTTCGGATTTGTGCCGCTGCCGGTGCAGATAATGGCAGGTCTGGTCGTGATCACGCTGGCTTATCTGGCAGCGTCCGAGGCGATCAAGAGCTGGTTCTTCTCGCGCGAACGGCGGCGCTCCAAGCGGCACCTGCCTTGATTGCGATCAAGGCGTCGGTTCGTGGGCTGCGTAACCTAGCTCGATTATCCGGAGAGCCGCCATGCCGCGCCGCATACTGATCATCGTCGGCCATCCTGACAGCAACCCCAGGCGCCTGTGCCGGGCGCTTGCCGAAGCCTATGCCGATGGCGCACGCTCGGCCCGTCATGAAGTCCGGCTCATCGACATCGCGACGCTCGATTTCCCGATCCTTCGCACCATGGCGGAATTCGCGGATCGACCCCTGCCCATCACGCTGGAGGATGCCGCTCAGGCGCTGAAGGATGCCGAGCATCTCGTCTTCGTCTTTCCGCTTTGGCTTGGCACCATGCCCGCTTTGTTGAAAGCCTTTCTGGAGCAAGTGATGCGGCCGGGTGTCGCGTTCGCTTATCCCGAAGCGGGCAAAAGTGGCTTCGCCAAGACGCTGCTCAAGGGCCGCTCGGCGCGCGTGGTGGTAACCATGGGAATGCCGGCCTCGTTCTATCGCTTCTGGTATCTTGGCCACGGCATCGCGGGACTGCGCCGCAACATCCTGAACTTCGTCGGCATCAGTCCGGTCCGGGAAACCTTGTTCGGGATGGTGGAAGGTGCAAGCGAGGTCAAGCGCAGGAAGTGGATTTCCGCCATGCACGCGCTCGGAAAGAAAGCTGGGTGAAGTTTCATCGCCGAGGCTCCCTTCCGGCAAGATGGAGAGACACGCTCAAATCGCCACCGCCTGCGGCGGGTCGGTTATCCGCTGCGGCCAATCCGGCGAAATCCGCAGCGCCCGCAGCGCGTTCAGGATCACCGCCGCGTCGGCCGGAGCAACGTCTCCCCGCCGGATCAGGAGAAGGTCGCCGGGTTCGATTTCATCAAGAGGAATTTCGTCCAGCCCGCCGTCGCGATGCCGGGTCGCGGTCCGTGGAACACGCGAGAGAAGGTCGTGCATTTCGTGCCTGGCACGTACCTCGGCGAAGCTCTCCAGAAAAACCCCGCCGGAATACATCAACGCAACGACGGCCGCCGCGAGCGTTTCACCGAAAGCAAGCGCCGCCGATAGGGACAGCGCCGCCACGACGTCAAGGCCGACCTCGCCCCGCCACAGGCTGCGGGCGATCTCCATGACAAGCGCGACGAGAACAGGAACAACGCCCGCCATCCATGCTGTCCGGGCGAAATCAGGTTTTCCGGCCAATCTCAGGCCCTGTCCCACCGTGAGGCCGGCCAGGGCGATGACCAGCAGGACTACGTTGAAACCGGTTCGGGCTTTCTCATTCGTCATCAACGGCGACGGCGGATCAATGCGATATCAGGATCGGCATGCGCAGGTCGCGCAGAACCCCGTCGGTCGCGCCACCGAGGATGAATTCGCGTAGCCGCATATGGCCGTAGCCGCCCATCACCAGCAAGGCCGCACCCAATTGGATGGCGTTTTCCTGCAAGGTTACCGCAATGTCGCCGCCACCACTCAGCACGGCATGAGCATCGGCGGAAAGACCTCGCGCCTGCAATCCGCTGGCGAGCCGGGCGCCGGGATCGTCTTCCGGCAGGTCCTTTTCGTCGGTCACCGTCAAAACCGTGATCCTCGACGCCTTCCGCAACAGCGGCGTCGAGTCAGCGACAGCTCTTGCAGCGACGCGGCTTCCATCCCATGCGATCGCCACGTGATCGAAAGCAGCCGGCTTCACCAGTTCGGGGAGCAGGATGGCCGGGCGGCCGGAGCCGAAGATCACATCCTCGGCCAGCGTGTGCGTGCTTTCGTTCGCGGCCTCCCAACCGATCAGGACAAAGTCGAAATAACGTGCCCGATTCGCCGCAAGATCGGCCAGCAGGGGAAGCGACGTTGCCGCTCGATCGGTGACAAGCTTGACGTTCGCCAGCTTGGCCTGGTCCGTCACAACGCGAAGAATGTCCTCGCCGTACTTGCGGCTGCGCGCATTCGCCCGCCTGATCAGTTCCGGCGTGTTCAAAAAGAAAGTGGAAAGCGCATTCGACACGGGCGGTATCTTGGCGTTCACCGCAAGGGCATGCAGTTCCGCGTCGAGTTGCGCCGAAACGATCGTGGCATTCGAGCCGACATGTGGCGAAACCGGACCAGGATACGTCACGAGCGGAAGTAAAGCCTGAAGTTTCATGTCACGTTCCTCTTGAGGGCGGCAAACGACGAACATGCAGATTCCCCGATGGACGCCCAGCTTTCCTTGATCGGGATCAATCGCGAACGGATGTCCGATTTGATTCATCGCAATGATTGCGGCCTCGAGAATGAGTATTCCTTCTACGCAACTTTCCACATGGCGAGGATCGCAGTCGTGATGTTCAAGACAATCCTTACAGTCGCTGGGCCAGAGAGCTCTTGCGAAGGAGATCTCAAGCTGGCGGCAGATCTTTGCGAACAAGCCGAAGCGCACCTATCGGTTCTGGTCATGGCTTTGGCCGCTCCGCCGCCGATCGGTGAGTATGCCGCCGTCGTATCGGAGAGCTGGCTGCAGGAGCGGGAGGCAGACCTCAAGCAATTGGAGGCCCGCAAGCAAGAGATATCGACGTTCGTGGCTACCTGCGCCGTTTCGGGTAACGTCGTCAGCGAGTATCCGGAGGCTGGATGGGCCGACGAGATGGTTGGACGACGGGCCCGCTATGCCGACCTGACGCTCGCCGGACCGGAATTGCTGAAAACCGAAACGCTGAAGGAAAAGGTCATCGAAGGCGCATTGTTCTGGTCCGGAAAGCCGCTCTTGCTTATCCCTGAAGGCGTTCGGCCTACACTCGAACCCAAACGGGTCCTGGTCGCGTGGGACACGAGGATCGAGGCCACGCGGGCCGTTCGGGAAGCCCTGGAATTGCTCGCCGCAGCGGACGAAGTGCATCTGGCCATCGTCGATCCCGTCGAAGGAGAACGTTCCCATGGCGAGGAGCCGGGCGCCGATGTGGCGACCTTTCTCGCGCGCCATGGCGCCAAGGTCACGGTCGACCGCCTTCCGAGCGAAACTCATTCCGTAGCGGATGTCCTTCGCCGGCACGCCATCGACATGGACGCGCAGATGTTGGTCATGGGCGCGTACGGCCACTCCCGACTGCGCGAGCGCATCTTCGGCGGCGTGACCCGCTCCATGCTGGCAAACCCTCCAATCCCGGTTTTACTGGCGCGTTGACAAGTCATTCGGAGATAACTGCCGACACGTGGCGGGCCATGGTCAGCAGGTCGCCCTCTTTTCCCGAAACGCCCCACTTTATGCGCTGCGCGGCTACTCCTTCGCCTCACGCCCGGAAATCTGTTCGATCGAGACACGGAAAAACACATGCGACATTTCGTTTGAGATCGGCGGCAGAAGCGGCTTCAGCGCGCCCGGCTCCCACCAGTCGTTGTACTTGCTCAATATCGACCAGGCACGGTCCCTGTCGCGCTTGTGGCCTATCTCATCGGGCAGTTCTTCATATCTGCCATCGACAATGACGCTCTTCCACTGCCGGTGTTCGCCGTGCTCGTCGACAAGTACCGACACGCGCGGATTAGTCCGCATGAATTCGATCTTCTTGCCGAGCATGGAGAACATGAAGAGGTGGTTCTCAGCATGAGCGAAATAGGCGGGCACGACATACGGTTGATTGTCTTTGGCGCAAGCGATCCTGCACAACCGGTTGGCATCGAGCAGCTTCGTGCATTCAAGGGTCGTCATGGTCCTGATCAACATGGGCGCCTCCTTTCTATCGCTTCTTTTTAACGTGGCCCGTGACGGAACTTCCTGTTGCCGCTTTCCGGCTTTTGTTCGTCGCGATGTCCCTGCCCGCCTGGCTGTGCTCCAATGCGACGAGGACGTCGTTGTCATCGAGCTGTTCGAAATTGCGATAGTAGTAGCTAAGTGCCCGAAAATGCAGCGGCTGCGCCAGGCACACGACACGATTCGCCTCATGGCTGAGTTCGGCTACTGTCTCAGGCGGAGCAACGGGCAGGGCTACGACGATCGCCAGCGGCGAGCGCCTTTTGAGGGCGCGTATAGCCACCTTCATCGTGGTGCCGGTTGCCGCGCCATCGTCAACGAGTACCGCGGTTTTGCCGGTGATCGAAAGCGGCGACCGACTGCCCCGATAGAGGGTCCGGCGACGCTGGAGTTCCGGTCGCTCACGTTTCACCAGCGTAGCTAGGGCCGCGTCGTCGAGATTGTAGGTTTCCACGATTTCGCGGTTGAGGACAACCTCCGGCGGATCGCCGTCGACTATCGCCGCGACCGCAAGTTCAGGATTGCCCGGAGCGCCCACCTTGCGAACGATGATCAGGTCGAGAGGCGCTTTCAGCATTTTTGCTATCTCGGCAGCTACGGGTACGCCCCCACGCGGCAGGGCAAGGATAACAGGTGCGTGAAGCGATAGTCCGGCGAGTTCGTTCGCGAGCATTCGTCCTGCTTCTTGTCGATCAGAAAACATGGTTCAGTCCGCCGGCCAAAGCTGCCGGAGCGCCTTTCTCATGGAGTTGCGGACCTGAACGATCTCACCCGCAGAGATGTGGCTATCAAGGAGATGAAAAACCGCTCCGATGGCACGATCGAAATCAACCTCCGCCTCGAAGCCGAATTCCCTTCTCACGGCTATGATAAAATCGCCCTTGCGACGGCTGTGGCCAAGGCCGTCGAGGGGACGCCAGCCTTCGAAGAAGACGCCACGGACCACGACAGGCAATTGCGCCGCCAGATCGCTCATTTCTTCCGGCGGCAACCAGTCCCTGAGCGTGTGCAAGACAGCCCTTAGCAGTCGATAGGCGCGCGGGACGTCCCAGTTCAACTCGCTGGCGACTTCATTGACCCAGTGTTGCGCCTGTTGTGCTGCCTGCGAAAAATTCAGGATCGTCGTTGTGGTCACGGCTGCGGCTCCTCGGTGGGCTCGATTTGCCGCTCGTCCGGTCGTTCCAACCGAGGTAGCGGCAGGTAGATAAAGAAGGGCAACTTTACCGAGCCGTCGCGTTGATCCTGATCAAAGGCCCGGATTTTCTCATGTCGACTCATGATGAGCCTTAATCAAGCGGCTTCGACCGAAACCGGTCGCCCGGCAACAGGTCGAAGTCCACCCTGGCGTTGCCGGAAATGTCGAAGCGCCTCGCCTCTTGGGATCGCCTGCTAGCTCACCTCATTTTCCGGGTCGATATCCTTCCACGCACGCCAATGCGTGGAAGAAACGTCAAGTCTTTCGCGCGTCCTTGAGGCAATACATCCGGTTAGAATACGTCGACAGGGAAACACCAGCGCATGGGTGCCTTCCCGGTCCCGAACCGCCAATTCGAGATCGCGATTAAAGGGAGCGGTCGCTACTGGATACCACATGCATTTACCTGAGGATTCCCGGATGTCCGGCAGAGCCTATCTGCGCCCGCTGATGCAGAATGGTCATGCAGCCATGTCCTGAAGCGTCCGCAACTTGACGATTTCCACGCATCTCAGACTTGGCAGCCGGATGATCCCCATGCTTTTGAGTTTGGAAAAGACCCGCGAGACGGTTTCGATTGTAAGGCCGAGATAATCCGCAATATCCAGTCGTGACATCGGAAACTCAACCTGACGCAGTCCGCCTTGACGCTCCGAAATCTCGAGAAAGAATGCGGCGACGCGTTCTACGGCATTCTGGCGGCCAAGCACCAGAAGCTGCTCCTGGGCCCGCACGAGGCTTTGAAGCGCCATCGGCAGAAGTTCTGCCACGATAAGGGGAGCCGAAGGACGGAGGACGCGAATGCCGGTGCCGCAGATTGCCTCGGCGAAGAAGTGATGGCTCTTGTCGACCTCGAACCCGAACACCTCGCCGGCCAGGTGAAATGCCGAAATCTGACGTCGGCCGTCCGACAAAAGGCGACAAATACGAACGGCGCCGAACTCAACCTGATACAGTTTACCGCACTTCTCGCCCTGGGCGTAAATTTCCGAGCCCGCCGGGAAGAATGTGACGGGCTGACAGCTTGCCAACGGCGTGTTGGGTGTTTCGTGCTTGAGCAGGATGCTGCCAAGCTGATTGGAATAGTGCGTTTGCTCGAAGTTCGTCATGGATCATCCCTCGATACCGATCGAGAAACCATCCACCCAATTTCGATTGATCGAAATTCGGTTGTGTCCTTAGGGGATTCTACGTACCGGGATCAGAGTTTACCGGTCATCGCGTCTTGAACAGCCTCGAGGAGCGGTTCACCGAGAAACGGTTTTGCCAGGCATCTCGCAAACGGCACATCCAGTGGCGGGCAATATTGGCCCATAAGCAGAATTACGGGATAATAGAAGCTTCTGAACAATTCCTCTGCGTATTGCCAGTCATGGATGGCGTCGTCGTCGACAACCGCGCAACTCACATGACGAACTTGCGCCGACCCGAAGGCTGAATCGAGAGTGTCGTAGGACAAGACACCGACGCCCCCGCTTTCAAGAACGAAAGTAAGCGAGTGCATGAAAGCAACGTCTGGTGTCACGACGATTATCCGAGCCATCCTCCTGCACCCACCGATCTGACCCCTCTGCAGATCATACGTACTGGACCACGTCGCCTGTGATCGGCGCATTGCGATGGATCAAACGGATGTTGTCCCGAGACCATCGACAATCAGGTCTGGGGCTTCAGACAGCTCATGAGAACGGGCCCATAGCCAGGCTCATGCGAACCAACTCGGGCAGGTTCCTCGCTTGCATCTTTGACATGATGTTGGCGCGATGAACCTCAACGGTGCGAGGGCTGATTCCCAGCTCGAAGCCAATGGTCTTGTTGGGCAGGCCCGCCACGACAGCAGACAACACCTGGCGCTCGCGATCCGAAAGGCTGTCGAGCCTCGCACGAAGCGTCGCCGTGTCCTCCATGGGGGCCGGGGCTCCTTCCAGCTGGCTTGCGGCTCGCTTGATCGCTTCGACCAAAACCTCGTCCTCGAACGGCTTCTCGATGAAGTCGACGGCGCCCGCCTTCATCGCCGCAACCGCCATCGGAACGTCCCCATGGCCCGTGATGACCACCGCGGGAATCGAGACGCCTGCTTCTTTGAGCTTCTCCAGCAATTCCACGCCGCTCATGTCCGGCATTCTCAAGTCGGTGATGAGACAGGCCTTGCTAATGCCCTTTGCCGCGGTAAGGAAGTTGCTTGCGGAATCGTGGACCCGAACCGTAAAGCCCGTCATTGTCAGGAGAAAAGCAAGCGATTTGCGGACGGGCTCTTCGTCGTCGACGATGTGAACCACATAGTTGTCAATCAGCATCCGACACTTCCCTTTCCGCCAGGGGGAGCGTGAACCTGAACGTTGCCCCTCCACTGTCGTTTCGACTAGCCGAAATCTCGCCACCATGCGCTTCGATGATCCGTCTGGAGATGGAAAGCCCGATCCCCATGCCGCTCGCTTTGCTGGTGACGAAAGGTTGGAAAAGGCGCGTGGCCACCTCCTCGGAGATGCCCGGACCCGTATCCGCCACCTCGACCACGACATACCCACCTTTGATAGTCGTTCGCACGACCAGTTCGCGTTTCTCGCTGTCGCGCATGGCTTCCATCGCATTGCGCATTAGATTGATCAGCACTTGCTGGATCTGGACACGGTCGACCATGACATCCGCGCCCTTTGGCGCAAAATCGAACAGCGAGCGGACTCCCTCCTCGCGCGATCCAACCAGGGCAAGAGCGCCGGCCTCTTCGATAAGCTTGCGCATTGTCTCGCGCGTGACATCCGTTTCACCACGCGTGACGAATTCCCTCAGATGCCGGATTATCCCGCCCGCGCGCAGCGACTGCTTCGCCGTCTCCTCGAGAGCGTCCCGGATGCGGTCAGCGGCGGCGTCATCCAGACTGCTAAGGAAACGGACACAGCCTTGCGCGTAGTTTGCAATGGCGGCCAGGGGTTGGTTCAATTCGTGCGCCAGCGTCGAAGCCATTTCGCCAAGCTCGTTAAGGCGAGCGAGCCTTGCAAGCTCACTCTGTACCTCCTGCAGCCGGGCTGCAGATTCCTCGCGCTCGGTAAGATCGCGGATGAATCCGGTGAAGAACCGCCCGCTTGAAGTTCGCATTTCGCCGACTGACAGTTTCATGGGAAATGTGGAGCCATCCTTCCTGCGACCAACCACGACGCGGTCAATGCCTATGATGCGCTTCTCGCCGGTTCCGATGTAGCGCTGGATGTAGCCATCATGCTCGCTGCGGTAAGGCTCCGGCATGAGGATCTTCACGTTGCGGCCTCGCACCTCGGCCTCCGTATAGCCAAATTGGCGAACAGCTGCCGCGCTGAAGGATGTGATACGACCCTGTTCGTCGATCACCACGGTGGCGTCAGGCACCGTATCGAGGATCGATCGCAAGTGATTCTGCTGGGCCCTGAGCGTTTCTTCCGTCTTGTCGAGGGCGCGACGTGCATGATGGAGCATTTCGCCCATCCAGGCGATTACGAGCCCAACCATTGCAAAGACCGAGCTTTGCGCCCAGGAAGAGGCATCGGCACCCGCAAGGTAAAGAGCGCTCAGAAGGGACAGGACAAGGGCAAAAAGCCCCGGACCGATGCCACTCGCAATCGCCGCAAGTAGAATTGCAGGAATAAAGAATATGAAGGTTATGGCACTGCCCAGGACGCTCTGCAGAGCCAAACGGACAACAAACATTGCAGCCACGGCACACGCGGCGAGTAAATAGCCGACATTACCTTCGAAACGGGAAGAGAAGACCGCCTGAAGGAAACGGCCTTGCAACCCTGGAATATCTCTCGCCGGCACCGGATGCTCCTCGCCACATCGTCTCGAAAGAAGGCTATCACAAGGTCTTGGCTCGACGGAACGGCGCCGCCGCTGATACGGATGAACCCAACCAAGAATATATGCGCGTACTTAGGAGAGGAAGGGAGGAAACTGCCGCATTGTTTCATGAGGGAATTGATGAACGGCAAGTGCTCGTTCGATGCCGACTCATCGATATATCGCTTGGCGTATTGTGGCTTGGAAGATATGGCGTGATCCGACGCTCCTGCTCACGCTAGGCTGGTGCGCTCATTTAACGTGCACAAGGGCGATCAATGGAAAGGCCGAACACGGTATCACCGGCGCGCTTCCAAGGCACGCCGGTGACCGCATAAACTGTCAAGCCGCCTTGACCGCAATCGTCTTCTCAGCCTTTTTCGCCTCGGCGGTCTTGGGCAGTTTCACGCTCAGCACGCCATTGGCGAAATGTGCCTCGATCTTGTCGGCGTCGACGCCCTCGGGAAGCTGAAAGCTGCGCTGGAAAGACCCGTAGCGACGCTCAGCCAGATAGTAGTCCTTGCGCTTGTCTTCCTTTTCCTCGCTTTTCTCGCCCTTGATAGTCAGGGTATGATTGGAGAGTTTGATTTCGACGTTCTTCTCGTCAAGTCCCGGCAGCTCCGCCGTGATCTCGTAAACGTCGTCCTTCTCGACGAGATCAATCGCCGGCGCGACCTGCCATTCGGCGGAGGAGATGCGAGGTAGTTCGAAGCCCAGAACCTTTGACGGCAGGCGCCAGTCGAACGGATGGAAATCGTCAAACAACCGATCTATCTCCCTGCGCAAGCTCTCGAATGGCGCCCAATCCTCGAACTTAGCGGGCGCGTTGGTTTTCTTGACGGGCAGTTTGGTGGCAGCCTCAGCCATGGGGAATCTCCTTTAGAGTGGACGGATTGTTCGGATGCCGCCGCCCCCGCTCTTCAACCCTTTGGTCTCCCTGGAGGCGCTAGGGCCGGAGTACAGCGTATCCGCTTGCGGGATGTCATCGCCGATCCGGTCCATCGTTCGGCCGCTGCGTTTGCTAACGCCTCGTTCGCCTCGCTTCGCCCGATCCAACTCAATCCAACAAGGATTTCAGCAAACGGCCTTTTCCAGCTTCCCTCCTTGATGCGGATCAAAACCGCAGGGGCAATGCGTTCTCTCGGGGGCACATGCTCCCGTTCGACGCGAGAGTAAGTGGACAGCCGATAACGCCCTGATCCTTCTCAAGGTGCGCCTTCGACACATCTTCGTCACTGTCCGCCGCCGCCGATTGACACCGATCAAGGTCGCCGTACCCCGCTCTGGTTTTGATGGCGCAGATCGCAAGCAGCGGAGTTGCGCCATGGGCGATGTTGCCATGAACCCTCTACAGATCGATCCATCGGCCGTGCATGATTGGCCTGGCCGTGAGATCGCCCTCCCGCCTGGTCGCATCAGTGCTGAGGGCGTCTTTCCCGGCGCCGGGCAGCCCGGCCGGCCGCTGGCCAACCGCGACGGGGGACGGCAATGACGATAGGTCGGCGCATGTGGCTCACGGTCGGCGTGTTGGCAGCGCTCGCCGCCATTGGATATTATGTTTGGCAGCAATCCCATAACGGCGTGCTGCCGGAAGGCCTGGCGAGCGGTAACGGCCGCATCGAGGCGGTCGAGATCGACGTTTCGGCGAAATCGCCGGGACGTATCAAGGAGATCCTTGTCGGCGAAGGCGATTTCGTAAAGACGGGCGATGTGCTTGCCCGGATGGACACGACACAGCTCGAAGCCCAGCGCCGGCAAGCTGAGGCGCAGCTTCAGCGCGCCGAGATCGGCGTCGATACAGCCAACACGCTGATCGTCCAGCGAAAGGCCGAAAGGACTGCGGCGGCAGCCGTTGTCACACAGCGCCAAGCAGAGCTCGACGCCGCCGAGCGCACATTGGAGCGCTCGGAGCAACTGGCGGCCACCAACACGATATCGCAGCAGGTGCTCGACAACGATCGCGCGGCAGAGCGTAGCTCGGCGGCGGCAGTAGCGGCGGCCGAAGCCCAGCTTGCTGCCAGCGCGGCGGCCATCAATGCCGCCAAAGCGCTGGTAGTGGATGCGCAAGCGGCGGTGGAATCGGCACATGCGGAGATCGAGAGCATCGTCGCCGAAATAGACGACGCGACGCTGCGTTCGCCACGCGACGGACGCGTGCAGTACCGGGTGGCCGAGCCAGGCGAAGTGCTGGGCAGCGGTGGCAGGGTGCTGAACCTTGTCGATCTGGGCGACGTTTACATGACTTTCTTCCTACCGACCGCGCAGGCTGGGCGCGTGGCGATCGGCGCCGAAATCCGGCTCGTCCTCGACGCCGCGCCCCAATACGTCATCCCTGCGAAAGCGACGTTCGTCGCCGATGTCGCACAGTTCACACCGAAGACAGTCGAGACCGAGGAGGAGCGTCAGAAACTGATGTTCCGCATAAAGGCGCAAATTCCTCCCGAACTGCTGCGAAAATATATCCAGCAGGTGAAGACCGGCCTACCCGGCGTCGCCTATGTCCGGATTGATCCCAATGTCGAATGGCCTGCCGCCCTGCAGAAAACGTTGCTGCAATGAACCATGGCGCGGCGACTGCGGACATAGTGGCACGACTGCAAGGCGTCGGCCTTTCCTATGGAAAGACGCGCGCTCTCGAGGCGGTCACCCTCGACATTCCGTCCGGCTGCATGGTGGGGCTAATCGGCCCAGACGGTGTCGGCAAATCGAGTCTGCTTGCGCTGATCGCAGGCGCCCGGACCATCCAGACCGGCCATGTCGAAGTCCTCGGCGGCGACATGGCGAACACGGCACATCGGCGCAGCGCCTACCCGCGCATCGCCTACATGCCCCAGGGACTCGGGCGCAACCTCTATCCGACGCTTTCCGTGTTCGACAATGTCGATTTCTTCGGCCGCCTCTTCGGACACGAAATAGGTGAACGCGAGCATCGCATCAGGAACCTCCTGGAAAGCACGGGGCTCGCCCCGTTCGCCAGCCGCCCGGTCGCCAACCTTTCGGGAGGCATGAAACAGAAACTCGGTCTTTGCTGCGCGCTCATCCATGATCCGGACCTGCTGATACTGGACGAGCCAACCACCGGCATCGATCCGCTCTCGCGCCGGCAGTTCTGGCAATTGATCGAGCGGATACGGAGCAGCCGCGAAGGCATGAGCGTCATAGTGGCCACGGCTTACATGGAGGAGGCTGCACGGTTCGACTGGCTCATCGCCATGGATGGCGGGCGCGTGCTCGCTTCCGGTACGCCGGACGAGCTTCTGGAGCACACGGGAACCAGCGAACTCGACGCGGCCTTCATCGCCCTACTCCCGGCCGCTAAACGTGAAGGCTACCGCGAGGTCGTCATTCCACCACGGCCGGCGGACGCCGGCGGCGAGGCGGCGATCGAGGCCGATCACCTGACCAAGCGGTTCGGCGATTTCACCGCCGTCGACGACGCCAGTTTCCGTATCCATCGCGGCGAGATTTTCGGCTTCATCGGATCGAACGGCTGCGGCAAGACGACCACCATGAAGATGCTGACAGGCCTTCTGGACGCCAGCGACGGCCGGGCCATGCTTTTTGGGCGCGAAGTCGATCCGCGGAACGTCGAAGTCAGGCGCCGCGTCGGCTACATGTCGCAGGGATTCTCGCTCTATTCGGAACTGACGGTGCGCCAGAACCTCGAACTCCACGCTCGCCTGTTCGGCCTTCCCGCCGGCGGCATCGACGGGAGGGTCGACGAGGTTGCGCGACAATTCGAACTGACGGGAATTCTGGACGCGTGGCCGGAGGCGCTGCCGCTCGGCAACCGCCAGCGCCTGTCGCTGGCAGTCGCCATGATCCACGCGCCGGATGTCCTCATCCTCGACGAACCGACGTCCGGCGCCGATCCCGTTGCTCGCGACGGGTTCTGGACGATCCTCGTCGATCTGTCTCGGGGCCTGAACGTGACCGTCTTCGTCTCCACCCACTTCATGAACGAGGCGGAACGCTGCGACCGGATTGCGCTGATGCACGCAGGCAAGGTCCTCGTGTGCGACACGCCGGCCGCCATCGTTGGCAGCTGCGGCACGCCGACGCTGGAGGCGGCCTTCGTGGATTATCTGGAAGATGCGGCGAACGGCGGGCAGGTCGCCGACATGGCCGAACCACTCCCGAAAGTCGCCCGCCCATCCGCAGGCGACGCCCGCCGCCTTTTCGATTTCCGTCGCATGTACGCCTACACGCGGAGGGAGACGTTTGAACTGCTGCGCGATCCGATCCGCGCGACGCTCGCCACCGTGGGCAGCCTCATCCTAATGTTCGTGATCGGCTACGGCATAAACATGGATGTCGAGAACCTTACCTTCGCCATCCTCGACCATGACGACACCGCCATCAGCCGCAACTACGCTCTGCAGCTATCTGGCTCCCGTTTCTTCACCGAGAAACCGCCGCTCGCCGGATACGCCGACATGGACAGGCGCATGGAAAGCGGCGAGATCGCGCTGGCGCTGGAAATCCCGCCGGGCTTCGCGCGCGACCTTTCGCGCGGCCGCCAGATTTCGGTCGGTGCCTGGATCGACGGCGCGATGCCGGCGCGGGCCGAAACGGTGCGCGGCTATGTCGAGGGGATGCACGCGAACTGGCTCATGCAGAAGGCCCGCGAGCTTTACGGTGATGTCGCCGCGCAAGGCGCCTTCCAGCTAGAGGTCCGCTACCGCTACAACCCGGATGTTCGCAGCCTGGACGCGATGGCGCCAGCGGTGATCCCGATGCTGCTCCTGATGATTCCGTCCATGCTCGCCGTGCTGAGCGTCGTGCGAGAGAAGGAACTCGGCTCGATCGTCAATTTCTATGTCACGCCGGTAACCCGCATGGAATTCCTGCTCGGCAAGCAGATCCCTTATGTCGGGATCGCCATGTTGAACTTTCTGTTGCTGACGGCCTTTGCGGTCTTTGTATTCCGCGTGCCGCTGACGGGCAGCCTGGCAACTCTGACAGCGGCCGCCTTCCTCTACGTCGTAGTCGCAACGGCGATGGGCCTATTCCTCTCCACCTTCATGCGCAGCCAGATCGCCGCGATCTTCGGCACCGTGCTGATCACCATGATCCCAGCCGCGCAATATTCGGGAATGATCGATCCCGTGTCGTCGCTGCAAGGCGTCGGCGCCTTCATCGGGCAGGTCTATCCGGCGACCTACTTCATGACTATCTCGCGCGGCGTCTTCTCCAAGGGGCTCGGCTTCGGTGACCTGTCGGGCGCACTCGTCCCGCTGCTCATCGCGATCCCCGTTTTCATCGGCCTCAGTGCCGCTTTCCTCAGGAAGCAGGAACGCTGATGCGGCTCGCCAACATCTTCCATCTGGGCGTGAAGGAATTGCGGGGGCTCGGCCGTAACACCATGTTGCTGGTGCTGGTCGTGTATGCCTTTTCAGTGGCGATCTATGTCGGCTCGCAGGCCATGCCCGAAACCCTTAACCGGGCGCCGATCGCCATCGTGGACGAGGATCAGTCGGCCGTATCCTCACGCATCGCCAACGCGTTCTATCTTCCCTATTTCATGCCGCCCCGGTTTATTGCACAGCCTGAGATGGATCTCAGGATGGACGCCGGCCTCGATACCTTCGCCCTCGACATTCCACCGAACTTCCAGCGCGACCTTTTGGCGGGACGCTCGCCCACCATCCAGCTCAACATAGACGCCACGCGCATGTCGCAGGCGTTCACCGGCGGCGGCTATGTCCAGTCCGTCGTCACAGGCGAGGTCGAGGAATTCCTCTCCCGCCACAGGACAGAGAGGCACTTGCCAGTGGAACTCGACCTGCGCGCACGGTTCAACCCGGAGCTGAACAAAGGATGGTTTGGCGCCATCAACGAGATGATCGAGGCCATCACGATGCTTTCCGTCATTCTCACAGGCGCCGCGCTGATCCGAGAGCGCGAGCACGGCACCATCGAACACCTGCTGGTCATGCCCGTCACCGCCTTCGAGATCATGGTCGGCAAGATCTGGTCCATGGGAGCCGTCGTTCTGGTGGCAACGGCGTTCTGTCTTTTCATTGTCGTGGAAAACCTGCTCGCTGTCCCGATAGAAGGGTCGCGGCTTCTGTTCATGGCCGGGGCGGGGCTCGACATAGTGGCCATGACCTGTCTTGGACTGTTTCTGGCGACCGTCGCCGGATCGATGCCTCAGTTCGCCCTGCTGGTGATGATGGTGCTGATGCCGCTTCAGTTGCTGTCGGGTGGCGTCACGCCGCGCGAGAACATGCCCGAGATCATCCAGATCATCATGTATGCGGCGCCCAACACGCATTTCGTGATCCTGGCCCAAGCCGTACTGTTTCGCGGCGCAGGCTTGGCCGTGGCCTGGCCGCAGTTTCTCGCGCTGGCAGCCATAGGCGCCACTTTGTTCGCTTTTTCACTGCACCGTTTTCGCCAATTCCTGCGATAAACGATCGACGGCATGGCCGCAGAAACACATTGTCCCGACGAGCGGCAAGCCGAAGCGCATATTTTGATTCCGCGCAAAGCGTGTTCCGTGAACGCGGACGATGATGCATCGCGTACACGGGTCTGCTGGATGGAGCATGCAGGCCCCTGCCCGCTTACAGAATGACTGCAAAGTCCGCACGGCATTTCAGGAGGCGTCTTTGAGCCAGTTCGACCAGACTGACGCGGTCGCCTTCTTGTCCGACCCGGCAGCACTTGGGATCATAACGCCCGTCGAGACCATCGAGACGCACATCTCCCGGATCTTTCTGGCGAGCGACCGCGCTTTCAAGATGAAGCGGGCAGTCAAGCTGCCATATGTCGACTTCTCGACACCCGAACTTCGTTTCGCCGCGTGCCGCAAGGAAGTCGAGCTTAATTCCACGACGGCTCCTGGCCTCTATCTGGGCGTCAGGCGCATCACGCGCGAGACCGGCGGCAAGCTCGCATTCGATGGCGAGGGAGAACTCGTCGAGGCTGTCGTGGAGATGCAGCGTTTCAGGCAGTCCGCCCTTTTGGACCGCATGGCGGAAGCCGGTGCGCTGACGCCCGACCTGATGACACGGACGGCACTCATGATCGCACATTTCCATCGTCAGGCGCCGGTAGTCCATGCCGGAGAAGGTACTGCGAACCTTGCAGGCGTACTGGACATCAACAGGGCCGGCTTCGCCACCAGTCATGTATTCAGCAAGATGGAAGTCGAAGCGCTCGATGCCGCGTTCCGGACAGCGCTGTCGCGTCATGGCGACGTGTTGAACCAGCGTGAGTTGGCCGGCAAAGTGCGGCGCTGCCACGGCGACCTGCATTTGCGGAACATCTGCCTATTAGATGACGAGCCGTCCCTATTCGACTGCATCGAGTTCAATGACAGCATCGCAACGGTCGACGTGCTTTACGACCTGGCGTTCCTGCTGATGGATCTGTGGCACCGTGGTTTCCCGGAATTGGCGAATCTCGTGGCAAACCGTTATCTCGACGAGACCGACAACGAGGACGGCTTCGCGCTCTTGCCCTTCATGATGGCCGTCAGGGCGGCAGTTCGCGCGCATGTCACCGGCACTCAGATGGAAGAGGACGGCGACCCGTCCGGCAATTTGCGGGGGGAGGCTCGCGCCTATTTCGACCTCGCGACGAATCTTCTGAAGGAGCGCCCCGCCCGGCTCATCGCCATCGGTGGACTGAGCGGTTCAGGGAAGACGACCATAGCAGAGGCGCTTGCTTCCCATGTCGGGGCGCCGCCTGGTGCGCGTATCGTGGAGAGCGATCGCATCCGCAAGGCGTTGCACGGCGTGCCGCCCGAAACACGCTTGCCCGAGAAAGCCTATCGGCCGGAAATCTCGGTGCGGGTCTATCGGGATATGGCATGGCGCTCGAGCCTTATCCTTGCCGAGGGCGGATCGGTGGTGGCCGACGCGGTATTCGAACGACAGCAGGACCGTATGCACATAGAGCGAGCAGCCGGGGACCGGCACGCGCCTTTTCTCGGCATCTGGCTGGACGCCGTTCCCGATGTTTTGTGGCGCCGTGTCGACCAGCGACACGGCGGCCCGTCCGACGCGACCATCGAAATCCTGTCGCGCCAGTTGGAAAGAGACCCAGGAGAAATCGCATGGCAACGCCTCGACGCCGCACGACAGCCGGCCGTGATCGTCGCTGACATTCTGGCCCTGCCTATCATTTGACCGTCCAGAGCAGCTGCGGTCTGACGCAGAATCCGGATAATGTCGTCTTTCTGAATGCCGGGTCGGCAGGACCGCGCTGGAGCAACGGGGCTTGGAAAGCGGCCTGCGTCGTTTCAAAGAGGAAGAGCCGTCATGCGCGATAAGATGATCGTCTGCAGCCATTGCGACAGCATCGACCGCTTGTCCGAAGCGCGCTCGGCATTGGAGGCGAAATGCGGAAGATGCGGCCGCAAGCTGTTTGCCGCATCTCCTCAGGACGTGAGCGGCACAACATTCGAGCGCTACGTGGCGCAAACGACCATACCTTTGCTGGTGGATGTGTGGGATCTCTGGTGCGGTCCCTCCCGCGTCATGGCACAAACCTATGAGGCAGCTGCAAGAGAGCTGGAACCGGCTGTGGTCTTGGTAAAACTCAACTCCTACCGGGAGCAGGCTATCTCGGCGCAACTCGGCATCCGATGTATTCCGACGATGATACTCTTCCACGGCGGCAAGGAGATTGCGCGGACGTCCGGAGCGGTGTCCTCTGGGCAAATAGTTCGCTAGGTTCGCGAACGGCTGCCCTCAGCGGCAGTCTAGGACCGGTTAACGCTCATGGAACGCGCTTCGTCCCCTCTGCAGGGATACTTGGACAAAATGCCTTGTGCATCGCTTCCACCACGGTCAGCACCTCGGGGCGCGCGATGCGGTAATGAACCGTCGTTCCTTCCCGTCGCGATTCCACCAGGCCGTCGGCCCTGAGCCGCATAAGCTGCTGCGACATCGGTACCTGTTCGATGTCCAGTTCTTGCCGGAGTTGGGCGACGGACTTCTCCTCGGCGCCGAGCGCACACAGGACCAGCAGGCGTTGCGGATGCGACAGGCTGCGCAGCAGTTCGGCAGCCTTGCCGGACGCGGGGATCATTTCCTTTACATTCATGTTCTTGAATTTATAATCTTTGAATGTTAAATGCAACTTGCTCGATGCGACTTGTGCCAGATCAAGGCAGGGGCCGCGCGATGCAGCGATAATAAGACAAATTCTCAGGGAGGTAACGGTCCATGGCACAAATCGTCGTTCTCGGCGCCGGCCTCGGCGGCACCATCATGGCTTTCGAGATGAAGGAAAAGATGCGGCCCGAAGACGCTCTGACGGTCGTCAACCAGGGCAGCACCTATTCCTTCGTGCCGTCCAATCCCTGGGTTGCGGTCGGTTGGCGCGAACGCGAGGACATCACCGTCGATCTTGCGGGGGTATTCTCCCGGCGCGGCATCGGCTTCAGGCCCGAAGGCGCGCGCCGCGTTCATCCGACCGAAAACCGCGTCGAACTCAACGACGGCTCCTCCCTCGACTACGACTACCTGATCGTCGCCACCGGACCGGAGCTGGCCTTCGACGAGGTGCCGGGCCTGGGGCCTGCCGGCCATACGCAGTCCATCTGCCAGATCGACCATGCAGCCGAGACCAGGACCGCGTTCGAGGCGCTGCTGGAGGCGCCGGGACCGATAGTGGTGGGAGCCGTTCAAGGCGCTTCCTGCTTCGGCCCGGCCTACGAATTCGCCTTCATCCTCGACACGGCGTTGCGCAACGCAAAAAAGCGCGACCGGGTGCCGATGACCTTCGTGACGCCGGAGCCCTATATCGGCCATCTCGGACTGGATGGGGTTGGTGACACCAAGAGCCTGCTCGAGAGCGCCATGCGCGAGCGCCATATCAAGTGGATCACCAACGCCAGGGTCACTTCCGTGGACAAGGCCATGATACATGTCGAGGAAGTCGATGAGAACGGCAAGATGAAGACCGTTCACGACCTGCCCTTTACGTTCTCCATGATGCTGCCTGCCTTTCGCGGCGTGGCGGCCGTCCACGGCATCGAAGGCCTGACCAACCCGCGCGGCTTCGTCACCATCGACAAGCACCAGCGCAACGTGGCCTTCCCGAACGTGTTCGCCATCGGCGTGGGCGTAGCCATCCCGCCGGTTGGCAAGACCCCGCTGCCCGTCGGCGTGCCCAAGACCGGTTTCATGATCGAATCGATGGTGACCGCGACGGCAGCCAACGTCGCCGCCCTGCTGCGAGGAGAGACGCCGCGCGCCGTCGCCACCTGGAACGCAGTGTGCCTGGCCGATTTCGGCGACGAGGGCATCGCTTTCGTGGCGCAGCCGCAGATTCCGCCGCGCAACGTCAACTGGTCCTCGCAGGGCAAGTGGGTGCACGCAGCCAAGGTCGGCTTCGAGAAATACTTCCTGCACAAGGTGCGCACCGGCAAGAGCGAGACCTTCTATGAGAACCTGACGCTGGACCTGCTCGGCATAAGGAAGCTCAAGGACATTCATCTGGAGCCGACGCAATGAGCGGCCGGCCGCAAGCAAGGAGAGAACTATGACCCTCGATCGTGCCGTTCTGATGTTCGCCGGCTTTATGGTGCTGGCCTCGCTGGCGCTCGGCTACTTCGTTTCGCCCTGGTGGTATCTGCTCACCGCCTTCGCCGGCATCAACATGCTGCAGGCGTCGGTAACCGGCTTCTGCCCGGCGGCGATGCTGTTCAAGCGGCTCGGCTGCAAGTCGGGCATCGCTTTCAAGTAACGTGCATACCCGCGTGCCCCGGCACGCGGGTTGACCGCTTCAAGATTTTCCAGCTTTCCGGGCTTCCTATGTTCCGTTCTTTTCTTCCGGCAGCCATTGCGGCTGCGGCCGTCACAGTCTCGCAAGCAACCTTCGCAGCCGACTTCGTGGTGCGCGCCACCACCGTCGTCGAGATGAAGGCCGTGTTCGGCGAGGTTGAGAGCCGTACCGTCGTGCCTGCGCGCGCCCGCATCGGCGGAACCATCCGCGAAATCCGCATCAGCGAGGGCAGCGAGGTCAAGGAGGGCGACGTCATCGGCGTGGTCGTCGACGACAAGATCGCGCTCCAGCTTGCCGCCGCCGACGCAAAAATCGCCGCGCTGAAGTCGCAGCTTGCGAATGCGCGCACCGAACTGGAACGCGCCCGGCAACTCGTCACGCAAGGCGTCGCCACGCAGAGCCGGCTTGATGCGGCGCGAACCGCGCTGGAGGTAGCGACCAATCAGGTTGTGGCGGCGGATGCCGACAAGGCAGTGATCGCCCAAGGGGCCCGCGAGGGTGATGTGTTGGCCCCGGCCACCGGGCGCGTGCTTACTGTACCCGTTACAGCAGGCTCGGTTCTCCTTGCCGGCGAAGCGATCGCCCGCATCGCGACCGGCCCCTATTACCTTCGCCTGTCGCTGCCGGAACGGCATGCCGCCGAGATCGCCGAAGGTGCGGCGGTGGAAGTGGAGACGCGCGGCCGGACGCAGGCTCCCGGGGCGTCCGAAGCGACTGTTCGCGGCAGAATCGTCAAGGTCTATCCTGAAATTGCCGATGGGCGCGTCATCGCGGACGTCGATGTGTCAGGCGTCGGCAGCTATTTCGTCAACGAGCGCACCCTGGTCTCGATCCCGGTCGGCAAGCGTTCCGTTCTTGCCGTGCCATCGAACGCGGTGACCTCGCTGCACGGCATAGACTACGTCCGGCTTGCGGCAGCGGCCGGGCCGATGGACGTCGCCGTCATCCTCGGCGCGACCTTCGAAAGCCAAGGCGAGGCGCTCGTCGAGATCCTGACCGGCCTGAAGGACGGCGACCGGATCGTGCTGCCATGAAGGGCCTCGGCATCGCCGGCGGGCTGACCCGCGCTTTCATCGCCTCCCCCCTGACGCCGCTATTCCTGCTTGCAGCGCTTGCGCTCGGGCTGATCGCGCTTGTCACGCTGCCACGTGAGGAGGAGCCGCAGATCTCAGTTCCGATGGTGGACATCCACGTCGCCGCCAACGGCCTCAGGGCGGAAGATGCCGTCAAGCTGGTCACCGAGCCGCTGGAGACCATCGTCAAAAGCATCGACGACGTCGAGCATGTCTATTCCCAGACCGAGGACGACGGTGTGCTGGTCACAGCCCGCTTCGAAGTTGGCACCGATGCCGATGCGGCAGTGCTCAGGGTGCGCGAGAAGATCGGCGCCAACATGGACCGGATTCCGGTCGGCATACCCGAGCCCCTGATCGTCCGCCGTGGCATCGACGACGTGGCGATCGTGGTCGTCACCTTGCGCCCCACTTCGGAAACGGCGGCAAGATGGACCGCCAACGGTTTGACCCGGCTGGCCCGCGAGTTACAGGTCGAGGTCTCGAAACTTCCCGATATCGGACTCACTTACATCGTCGGCGAACAGCCGGAAGCGATCGAAGTCGAACCCGATCCCGAGAAACTGTCGCTTTACGGCATCACGCTGCAGCAGCTCGCTGCCAAGATAGACGGCGCCAATCGGTCGTTCCGGGTAGGCACAGTGCGCGAAGACGGCCAGCAGCGGGCGATCGTGGCCGGCCAGACCCTGCGCGATCTGCCTGAGATCAGCAATCTTCTTCTCACGGCGCGGGACGGTCGCCCCGTCTACGTGCGCGACGTCGCTAAGGTTGTGCTGGCGACGTCGCCGGCAGAAAACCGTGTCACCGACATCAGCCGAGCCGATAGCGGCTTCGTCCGGACGCCGGCGATCTCGCTCGCCATCGCCAAGCGGCCTGGAACCAACGCCGTGGTCATCGCCGAGGAGATTACCAAGCGCCTCGAACAGGTGCGCGGCCAGATCTTCCCAAAAGATGTCGAAATGACGGTTACGCGCAACTATGGCGAGACCGCCAACGAAAAGGCGAACGAGCTTCTTTTCCATCTCGGCCTCGCCACGGTCTCGATCGTAGTGCTGGTGGCGATCGCCATCGGCTGGCGCGAAGCGCTCGTGGTGGCTGTGGTGATCCCGACGACCATCCTGCTGACGCTCTTTGCCTCGTGGATCATGGGCTACACGCTCAATCGAGTCAGCCTGTTCGCGCTTATCTTTTCGATCGGCATCCTGGTCGACGATGCCATCGTGGTCATCGAGAACATCGCCCGGCATTGGGCGATGCGCGACGGCCGTTCGCGCGTGCAGGCGGCCATTGACGCCGTGGCCGAAGTCGGCAATCCGACGATCGTGGCCACGCTGACGGTGGTAGCCGCACTCCTGCCGATGCTGTTCGTGTCGGGCATGATGGGGCCTTATATGAGCCCGATCCCGGCCAACGCCTCGGCTGCGATGGTGTTCTCCTTCTTCGTGGCCGTCATCCTCACGCCATGGCTGATGGTCAA
This sequence comes from Mesorhizobium sp. FG116, assembly GCF_057809835.1. NCBI lineage: Bacteria > Pseudomonadati > Pseudomonadota > Alphaproteobacteria > Hyphomicrobiales > Phyllobacteriaceae > Mesorhizobium > Mesorhizobium sp. FG116. The sequence continues at coordinate 17,792 of NZ_JBMDKS010000027.1, read as the reverse complement.
GATCGCGAGGAAAGACGCTTCCGCTGGCCACGGCCACACGCAAGGTGCAGACGGCGGACGGCTCGGGCGACTTTACGTTGCGGTTGCCGGACCGATCCTCAAGAGCCGGGCACGCGCATGGATTTTCCTGCTCCTCGTCGGCACGGCCACGCTCGGCTCGCTGGCCCTGTTCTACACCGAAAATGTAGCGGTGAAGCTTTTGCCTTTCGACAACAAGGCAAACCTGCAGGTCGTGCTCGATCTACCCAAGGGCTCCTCCGTGGAGGACACCGATCGGACGCTGCAGGAAATGGTCGGGCGTCTTGAGACCGTGCCGGAGGTCGTCTCGTTCCAGACCTACGCCGGCACTTCCGCTCCGTTCGACTTCAACGGACTGGTGCGCCATTACTATCTGCGTTCCGGCCCCGAGCAGGGCGACATTGCCGTCAACCTCTTGGCCAAGGGCGAGCGCAAGCGCTCCAGCCATGCCATTGCCCTAGACATCCGCGAGCGCCTGAAGGGGCTCGCCCTTCCGAAAGGCGCGGTGGTCAAGGTGGTGGAGCCGCCGCCGGGACCGCCGGTGCTCGGCACGCTGCTGGCCGAAATCTATGGTCCCGACGCTGAAACCCGCCGGGCCGTCGCCGCAAAGGTGCGCGAGGCGTTCGCCAGCGTGCCGTTCATCGTCGATGTCGACGACAGCTACCGCAACCGATCCGGGCGCGTGCGCGTCTCCATCGACCAGGACAATCTGGAATTCTACCGGGTCGAGCAGTCGGACGTCTACGAAACGCTGAATGCGCTCTATGCCGGCAAGACTGTCGGCTACTCGCATCGTGGCGGCGGGCGCCAGCCCATCCCGATCCGCGTCACCCTTGCCAAGAGTGACTCCGTGGTCAACGAAAGCATGCTGACGACCCCGGTGCCGGCCAACGCCTTGCCCGGCGGGCGTGACGTGGTGGAACTCGGCGACGTCGTCTCGGTGTCTCGAGAGCCGGCTTCGTGGCCGATCTTCCGACACAACGGCCGGGCTGCGGAAATGGTGATGGCGGAACTTGCCGGTGCCTATGAAGCGCCGATCTACGGCATGCTGGCAGTCGACAAGGCCATCGCCAAGATCGACTGGGGCGCTCTGCCCACGCCGGCGGTTGCACTGCATGGCCAGCCCGACGACGAGACCCGCGCGACGCTGCTGTGGGACGGAGAATGGGAGGTGACCTGGGTGACCTTCCGCGACATGGGCGGCGCCTTCATGGTGGCGATCCTCGGCATCTACATACTGGTGGTGGCCCAGTTCGGTTCGTTCAGGCTTCCGTTGGTCATCCTGACGCCGATCCCGCTCACCTTCATCGGCATCATGCTCGGCCATTGGCTGTTCGGCGCACCTTTCACGGCGACCTCGATGATTGGCTTCATCGCGCTCGCCGGCATCATCGTGCGCAATTCGATCCTGTTGGTCGACTTTATTCGGCAAACCGGCGGTATCGACCGTCCCCTTGCCGACGTCCTGCTGGAGGCCGGCGCAATCCGCTTCAAGCCAATCCTGCTAACCGCGCTCGCGGCAATGATCGGCGCGGCCGTGATTCTTACCGATCCGATCTTCCAGGGCCTGGCCATCTCGCTGCTTTTCGGCCTCGCCTCGTCTACCGCCCTTACCGTGCTCGTCATCCCTGCCATCTACATTGCACTGCGGGGCGAGCGCCACGACCAAGCCAAGCTCAAATCCGCGGTTGAAAACATCTGAATGCGACGCTTGTGCCGTTTGACCTCCTTACATGCTCGTCCGGCCTGAGACGCCTCGCTTCGATCGCGAGGCTTTCAAAATCGGCGACAGGACCGATTGCGCCGGCGCCATATGACTTGACGTGGATCAAGGCCCGCCAGGACAGAACATGCTCGAGTGATGAACAGGCCCGTGTCGGGCACGCATTTCAATGGAGGTTCCAATGTCGAGATCATGGATTGGAGCGGCGCTCGCGACCATGGCTGTCGTCACCTTGATCAGCGGCCCTGTCGCCGGCGACGAGCGCGGCTGGTGGCCGCACTGGAGCTGGGATCGCATGATGGGCGACGATTGGGGTCCGGGAATGATGGGATGGTGGTGGGGTTCGGACGGCGTGGTCGAACGCGTCGACGGGCGACTTGCCTACATGAAGACCGAACTGAAGATAACGTCCGAACAAACAGCGGCATGGGATGCGTTCGCCGCTGTCGTTCGAACGTCGGTAAAGGCGCACAATGACATGATGCGCTCGGGAGCCGAGGAATTCGAAGACGGAGCGTTGTTCGACAAGCCCCTGCCCGAACAGTTGGCATTCCGGATCACGCGGATGGAGGCACACCTGGCGCAGATCAAATCCGTCAAGGCAGCCATAGATGATCTTTACGCCGTTCTCACGGACGAGCAGAAGGCCGTCGCGGACGACGTCGTTCTTCCGCTAACGGGCCTTGGGATGGGCCGCGGCCAGGGTCGGTATATGATGCAGTAGCGAAAGGCTACGTGAGCGCAAGAGTGGGCTTTGAATATCCTCACATGGACGGCAGCGCCGATGAGTGCATAAGTTGTCCGCCATGTGGACACAGATCGTCACCCATTGGCCTCATATACTCGCAGTCGTCTCGACATTGATCGCAACGGTCGCTGCCGCGCATGCTGCAATGACGAAAGACGAAGTGCGCGCTGCCATCGGCTGGGTCGGCGTCATTCTGCTGTCGCCGCTGATAGGCGCGCTGCTCTATGCTGTTGCCGGCATCAACCGCATCAGGCGCGTCTCGATTGCTGCGGAACGGTCGGCGGCCGGTCACGAGGTGCTGGAACATCCGCGCTTCGATGCGACCTCCGACGGCGTCGCCAGCCGCTTCGGCAGGCGATTTGCCGCGCTGAAGATCGCAGGCGACCGGATAACCCACCATGCCCTGACGACGGCGAACGCCATCACCAAGCTGGATACCGGCGACGACGCCTACACCGCGATGATCGCAGCAATTTCCGCCGCACGGCGCAGCGTCGTCCTGGAGACCTACATTTTCGACCGTGATCCGATCGGGTTGCGTATTGCAGACGCCTTGATCGATGCAGCACGGCGTGGCGTCGCCGTGCGCGTGCTGATCGACGCGGTCGGTGCGCGCTATTCCGTTCCCAGCATTGTCGGTTATCTGAGCGAGGGAGGCGTCACCACACGCGTATTCAATGGCCGCATCATCACCGGGCTGCGACTGCCCTACGCCAATCTGAGAACACACCGGAAGATTCTGGTGGTGGATGGCGCCGTCGGCTTCGTCGGCGGGATGAACATCAGGCAAGGTTTCACCGCGGAATTTGCCGGGGCTGAGATGGCGCACGACACGCATTTCCGCATTGAAGGGCCAGTGATTGCAGATATCTTCTCGGTTGCGGCGGAGGACTGGTATTTCGCCAGCGGCGAGCGGCTGCATGGCGATGCCTGGCGTATTGTCTCCGAAGCTTCCGGCGAGCCCGGTTCCCCCGTCTTCATCCGCACCCTTCCTTCCGGCCCCGATGCGAGCCTCGAAGCCAACCACAAGATGCTTATGGGCGCCTTCTCCGTCGCGCGCCGGTCCATCCGTATCATGTCGCCCTACTTCCTGCCCGACCGCGAACTGATCAGTGCGCTGACGACCGCTGCCCGGCGCGGGATCGACATCGACATCGTGGTGCCGTCCACAAACAATCTCCTTCTCGTCGACCGTGCGATGACGGCCCAGTTCGATCAGGTCGTCCGGAGCTATTGCCGGGTCTGGCGCAGGCAGGGACCTTTCGACCATTCCAAGCTGCTTGTCGTCGATTCCGTTTGGGCCTTCGTCGGCTCTTCCAACCTCGATCCGCGCTCGCTGAGGCTGAACTTCGAAATCGATCTCGAAGTGCTGGACGCCGGTTTCGCCGCCAGGATTGAACGGCAGATCGAGGCCGCGATCGGCTCGGCTGTAGAGGTGACTTTGGAAAGTTTGCGCGCCAGACCGTTCCTGGAGCGTCTGATCGACCGTTTTTTGTGGCTCGGATCGCCTTACCTTTGACGGACAGGCCGTGCTTCATCTATCGATTGCAGTGGAATTCGCCGATACCCAGATACAAAGGCAAGCCATGAGATTCAGGCGCAGGATCGACAAGGAGACGAAACCGATCATGCACAGGTTCGGCCCCGCGAGGGTCCTCGAACAGCTTCGAATGCGTCGGCAGCGCGCCGGACAATCGCCGACCGCGGCGGGCATGGGCGAGCCGGGCATGCTGGTGGCGTCCTACAACGTCCACAAATGCGTCGGCGCCGACGGAAGGTTCGACCCCGAGCGAACCTTCAGGGTCATTCACGAAATAGATGCCGACGTCATAGCCCTGCAGGAGGCCGAGAGGCGCTTCGGTAACCGGGAGGGCTTGCTCGACCTCGCCCGTATCGAGCGCGAAACTGGTCTCGCGCTCGTGCCTGTATCAGGAAACATGCTAACACATGGCTGGCATGGGAACGTTCTGCTTTTCAGACGTGGCGTCGTCCGCGACGTTCATCAGCTCTCCCTTCCGGGGCTGGAGCCGCGAGGCGCGATCGTCGCTGAACTCGAACTGGAAGCCGGCGGCGCCGTCACGATCATCGCGGCGCATTTCGGGCTTCTTCGCCGTTCTCGCACCCATCAGGCTCGGTTGATACAGGAAATCATGAACGCCCATGACGAGGTTCCAGCATTGCTGATGGGCGATCTCAACGAATGGCGACTCAACGGACGTTCCGCGCTCCACACATTCGACGCCGCATTCGGTCCACTGCCGGCGGCCGTTCCCAGTTTCCCCTCCCGATTGCCTCTCCTGGCACTCGATCGAATGATCGCAAACCGCAAGGACCTCCTCTCGCCCATCATGGCTCACGACACGCCGCTGGCACGTCTGGCATCCGATCACCTGCCGATCAAGGCATATGTCAGGCTCTCACCGGGGCACTCGCATACTGCCAGAGATGAACTCGAGGCAGCCTGAGACAAGACAGAGCATGTTCAGAACCTGAGTCGGTCGCGCCAGATTGTCTTGGCGAATTCGAGGACGATCAGGGTGGCTGCGGCCGCAGCCAACATGAGGCCGATGGCGTCCCGGTGTAATGGCCCGAACCTGAACAGGCTCCGCACGGACGGCTCCAGCAGGGCGAGCAGGAGAATGACGGCGACTGCGGCAAAAATCCACGCGAGCGTAGGATTGGGCCTTCGGATCGCCACGACGAGCGACGAACTGAAGGAGCGGTTGACGAGGACAAGGCTGGCCACACAGAAAACCAAGGCGGCGAAGGTAAGTGCCCTCACCTCGTCTGCCGGCATGCCGCGCCGAAGGCCGTAGATGAAGATCGCGCCTGTCAGCGCCAATACCAGCGTACCCTGCAGGACGCTCCAGAAGATCAATGGCCAGGAGAACAACGGCTCCGACGGCGGCCGCGGCGGACGGCGCATGACATCTTCTTCTTCGCTTTCCGCCTCGAAGACCAGAGTGCAGACCGGGTCGATAGCCAACTCGAGGAAGGCGATGTGAATCGGACTGAAGATGATGGGAAGACCGAAAGCCAGCGGCAGCAAGGCCAGGCCCGCGATCGGCACGTGTACGGCGAAGATGAAACCCATCGCCTTGCGGATATTGTCGTAGATGCGCCGCCCGAGCCGGATAGCCGACACGATTGAGCGGAAATCGTCGTCGAGCAGGACGATGGACGAAGCTTCGCGCGCAACGTCCGTGCCACGGCCGCCCATGGCGATGCCGATATGCGCGGTCTTCAGCGACGGCGCATCGTTGACGCCGTCTCCGGTCATTGCAACGATTTCGTTATCCGCTTTCAGTGCCTGCACGATGCGAAGCTTCTGTTCCGGCATGATCCGGGCGAACACCGTCGCGCTCCGGGTACGTTCCTGCAACTCTTCGTCACCGAGCTTCTCCATCATCTCGCCGGTTATTGCTGCCACACCTTCGGCCAGGCCGGCGCGGTGGGCGATAGCAAGAGCCGTCGCGGGATAGTCGCCGGTGATCATGACGACGCGGATACCCGCGCAGCGGCAGTCGCTGACGGCCTGCGGCACGCTCTGCCGCAAGGGGTCGGCCAGACCGACAAGGCCGAGGAATGCAAATGCGAAGCCGTTCGGCGTGTCGGGAAAGGCTTCGCCTTGATGGGTTGCTTTTGCCACGCCCAGAACCCGGAGCCCTTCTTGCGCCATCGCGTCCACTGCCCGACTGACCAAGGCAAGCTCTGCCCTCCCAAGTCTGCAGAGCTCGACGATTGTCTCGGGTGCGCCCTTTGTGGCGACGGTGTATTCCGCCTTCGCCACATCATCGCGCCAGACATTTGTGACGGCGAGGAATTCCGGCCTCAGCCCATAGCTTCGTACCAACGTCCGACCAGCCGTCGTGATGTCCGAGATTCGCTCCCTCCGGAGGTCGTGAAAGGCCTTTTCCATCGGGTCGAACGGCTGAGGCGCGCTGGCCAGTAACCCGTAGAAAGCCAAGGTCCGTGCGTCTTCCGCCATCGACGCATCAGAGACCTCGTGGCAGCCTAGCTCGTTGCCTTCCATTGGGCGCAACTCGGCGACCGACATGCGGTTCTCGGTGAGCGTGCCCGTCTTGTCGGTGCACAGCACCGTCGCCGAACCTAACGTCTCTATGGCCGCCGCCCGGCGCGTCAGAACGCGGGCGCGCGAAATCCGCCACGCGCCCATGGCCATGAATACGGTGAGCACGACCGGAAATTCCTCTGGCAGCATGGCCATGCCGATGGTGATGGCGGCAAGCACCGCATCCAGCCAGCCACCGCGCAACATGCCGTAGAGCGCCAGCACAACGAGGCTGACAAGCCCTCCCCCGATGGCGGAAAGGCGTACCAGACGCAATGTTTGAGCACGCAGGCGCGATGGTTCCGTCTCGATGCCATGTAACGACTGGCCGATCTTGCCGATCTCGCTTTCCGACCCGGTGGCGAAGACCTGTGCGATACCACTGCCACGCACGATCAGCGAGCCGGAATATACGTAGGGAAGATCATCGCCCCCCGGCCTGACACTGGGCGCAGGTGTGCCAGTCATCGCGGTTTTGCGGACCGGCAGCGACTCTCCCGTCAACAGCGACTCGTCGGCTTGAAGATCCTGGCCCCGCAGAACTGTCGCGTCCGCAGGTACGCGATCACCTTCCTCGAGAACGACAAGATCGCCGCGCACCACCTCGCGTCCCGGGATGCGGCGGCGGGCACCATTTCGAATGACCAGAGCACGCGGACTTGTGAGGTCACGCAACGCCTCCAGCACGCGCTCAGTGCGTGTTTCCTGGATCACGGTGATCATGATCGACATACTTGCGAAGGCGAGCAGGATAAGCGCTTCCTCGCGATCGCCCAGCAGAAAGTAAATGATGCCACCCGCGAGCAGTAGCGCCAGCATTGGCTCACGTAGCACCTCCAGCACGATGGTGAGCGCCGTTCGATGCTCATGTCTTGGAAGCTCGTTGTAACCTTCCGCCTTCAGCAGCCGGGCCGCTTTTTCCTCGGCCATCCCCTGGAGGGAAAAAGGTTGGGTGGCTTCGTCGTACGGGTCATCCAATATGGCCTCCTTGCGGGGTCGGGGCCCGAACGGCAGGGACAGCCCGCCAGTCTACGGCAAGGGTATCGACCGACTTTGATTCAGCGCAAGACAATCCGCCTGTGAACCATGCCGAAATGAAACAGGTTTCTCGACTGGCGAACCAGACGAGTGCCGAACGCGAACAGACATGGTTCTGTCTGGTTTCGAAAAGAAAATGCGCGTCAAGAGCCTGATGAAATTGAATGCGTCATGAAAATAACGGAAACTGGATCCGAGGTCCTGCTGCGCCCAATCTCGATCGGTGACTTGACCAGGATCAATGCTACGCCGACCGATGCCGATAGATGGAAAAGGACGAAAAGGCCGCACGAAACCTCAGGACGGGAAAATGATACTGCCAAATGACACCACAGTTGCCGTCTTGGATGGCGAGAAGTTGCGCCTATTTCGCAACAAGGGCGTCGAGCCTCGCATCCAGTTGGTGGAGGAGGCCGTGGCTGATGTCCAGGTAACCAACCAGGGCTCGGGTGCCAGGCATCGCAGCACATCCGCAAATCCCGACCGGCGCCGACTGGAAGAAGACGACTTTGCTGCGAGCGCCGCAGCACACCTGAACCGGCTGATGCTGGACGGGGACATCATTTCGCTGTTCATCATCGCAGATCCACGGACGCTTGGGGAGTTGCGACGCCACTTCCATGACGTAACCCGGAAGAACCTGATGGGCGACCTTGCCAAGGACTTCACCGGCGGCAGCGTCGAGACAATTGAGACTGCCCTTGCCAAGGCTTGACTTATCCGGCCTGTTCAAAAGAATGGCATTGAGGCTGCCCGTAGCGGTGGCCCTTGTTGGCACTACCAAGAATACTGACGATTCAAATGATGAGGCGGTCGGGTCGAGCGTTCCCGGTTCCGATCGTTGGAGGCAGACGACTGGCGATAGTCAGTTATAGACTCGTCCGTTCCCTATCGCCTTGTTGCCGATAACGAGATCGCATGAACGCTTTCTTGACGATGTTGCCTTATAAAACTTCTATTTGGTCGCTCTGACAAATGCATGGTGCAGCTTTCGCCCTGATAGTGAACACAGGCCTCTTTGCGATGAGCTTTGGCATTATCGCTTTCACCAATCCTACCCACCGATCATCTTACGCTGTTGGCTTGAGCTATGCCGTTGGCATGTTGACGCCTGAACTGATGGGGTGGATGCCTCCTCCGGCCGGCATCGGCGTATGATGCCTGCTCAGCGCCATGGTGGCGCTTACGGAGGAGAGGCAGATGACAGCAGTCCACATCTTGGCGATCGACCTCGCGAAGCGGAGCTTTCAGGTCTGCGCGACGGATCGCGGCGGAGCGTGTGTGGATGCCCCCGGTTTGGCAAGAAGATTTTTGACGTTAGTCCGCGAACGAGGAATTCTATCGGTCGTGTGTCAGGCCTCATGGTGTGGCCTAGGGCGTGGACTCATAAGCGCGCAGCCATAGTCGGATTGAGGCGAGCTTGACGAAGGCAAGGTAATTCGCGGCGCGCTTGTCATACCGGGTGGCGATCCGGCGGCACTGCTTGATCCTGTTGAAGAACCGCTCGACCAAGTTTCGCGCCCGGTAAGGTAGGGGCTGAAGCAGATCGGCTCCTTGCGATTTCGTTTTGGCGGAATGTTCGCCCACGCGCCTTTCTGGCTGGCGAACTCCCTGATCCAATCAGCGTCATATCCGCGATCCGCCAGTAAAGTTGCTCGGGGTTGCAGGTCCGCCAGAAGAAGCGAACACAGCCGATTGTCGTGTGCCTCACCAAGTGTGAGGCCGAGGCGCGTTGGCAAACCAGCGGCGTCTACGACCGCATGAATCTTGCTGGTCAGTCCGCCTCGTGAACGACCCATATGTTGCTCGCGATTACCGGCGATACAGGCGCCGCGCTGGTGCACGCGCACGACCGTAGTATCGATCATCTGCACCGCCGCGTCATGAGCGCTGGCGAGGGTATCCATGATCTGATCCCAGACGCCAGCGCGGCGCCACCGAACGAGGTGATTGCAGCAGGTAGTGTGGGGACCGAAGCTCTCTTGCAGATCGCGCCAAGGCGCACCTGATCGCAAGACCCAGAAGATGCCGTTGAGGATACGGCGATCGTCGACGCGGGGAACGCCGCGCGGCTTGTTCGGGAGCATCGGTCTGATGATACTCCATTCATAGGTGCTGAGTTCATACCGCATGATTCGTGCTCCGATTTTTTTGGCGAGCTGGAATCACACTTCCGGAGTCGGCGTCAAAGCGGATATGATCCCGCCACCCAGTGCTTCGCATACGACCCGAAGCCGACGCTACGACGGCGCGAGGCCGCGCGATTGCAGATAGTGCTCGGTGATGGTGAGCCGCGCCTGGTTGCCGATCGAATTGGCTGCGATCTGGTTGTAGACGTGATTGGCGAAGGGTATGCGCACCATTTCGATGTCAACTCCCCCAGCCCTCGCCGCGTCGACAAATCCATAGACGCCATCGGAGACCACAAGGCCGTCCTTTTCGGGTTCGATCACAAGGGTGGGTGGAGCCTTCTTAGATATGTAGGTGGCCGAGCTGATCGCCTTTATGCGGTCGGGGAACTCCTCAGGCGTGCCGCCAATATAGCCCATCATGAGCATCTGCGGCTCGAAGCCAGGCACAGGGAAGCCGCGCTCGTATGTCGCGACAGGATCAACCGCTGGATATTGCACAACGACAGCCTTAGGCACGGGGATCGGCCCGCAGCTCGACGCCGCCGTTCCGAGCGCGGCGCTGTAGCCAAGGTTCACTGCGAGATTGCCGCCCGCAGAGTCGCCGAGGAGAACGATGCGTTCTGGATCGCCGCCCAGGCCAGCCGCATTGGCATAGACCCAGGCAAGGCCGCAGGCGACGTCGGCGGGTGCCTTGTCCCAGGTGGGGGCGTCGGGCTTGAACAGCCGATAATCGATGCTCACCACCACCCAGCCGCGATCGGCGAACCAGCGCAGGTCGGCGGCCGTCTCGGTAGTAGTGCCGACCATGAAGCCGCCGCCGTGAATATAGACGTAGACCGGCGCGCCCAAGACCTGCCCGGGCGGCAGATAGATCGCCGCATCGAGGTTCTGTCCGTCGAAGGTTGTGATCGTCACTGTCCTATCCGGAGGCGGCTCGTCAATCTTGCCTAGCGCCAGTCCGGCAATGGGGTTGGCCGATCCTCCACCCGAAACGGCTGCGGCCATGATGCTGCCCACGATGAAGGAGGATGCGAGCAGCGACATGGTGGAAACAAAGACCGCGACGCGACCCAGCCACAGCGGGCCCCATCGCCAACCGGCAAGAGCGAGCAGTGTGGCCACAAGCGCGAGCACTGTGAAATGTGGACCGAAAGTGGTCCACATCGACGACGCCGTCGTCGCGGCGTTGCTGCTGGTGGGATCGAGAGCCGCTCCTATGGCAAGTGCCAGCACAAGGGCGGCCACGACGATCGCCACAAGACTCAGCAAGCCGAGCAGCCAGTGCATCAGGCGTCCCCCTCCATTCGCCCGACACTAGAGCCACCTGCCGACGATAGTCACCTTGTTCGCTGGGGCCAAGCGGGGTGATGGCACATTTAATCTCGGCACTCCAGAATAGTTGGATATTTGTGTCATTCAAGCCTTCGGCATGAAGCGACTGACCCAGCTGGCCACCCGAGTGACCGCTTTGGCGCATTCCGGTGTTTCGCCCGGCGCTTGGCGACTTTGTGGAGATCGGCTCTAGTAACGGAAAGTGGCGAGCTATCGGCCAAGCGTTTATGAGTTCACGGCCTAATCGAAACGCGTCGTTGCGATGTTTTTTGATATTCTTGCCATCGATTTTTTCGCCTGTTTCCGCGCGTGCGGTCAAATCGAGGAAGGCGCGGGCCTTGAAGGGAATGAGCAGCGTTTCGTCGATGACCGTGACGCCGTCCACCTGCCGTTTGGCCGTCTGCAGTGCGTCGTAATAGCTCTCATCCAAGAGAATCGCCGAAAGGCTGACGATATCCTCTTCTACGGGGATGGGCGTCAGGCCCACATCTTCCGAAAGATCGAGGGTCCCCGGCTTGCGCGAAAAGAGCTCGATCATGAAAGGGAAGCTTTGATCCTTTGGCTTATGAAAGCGATAGAACTCCTTCTTGCCATCGCTTCGCTCGCGCGCCTGATATCCGCCTGCATCCAGAAACGCCTTGAAGGCCGCCAAATGCAGCGTCGACCACCTCGAGACAGAGCACCATGTCGATGTCCTTGGTCGCTCTGAATGGGAGACCGGCGGCATCGAACAGCAGGTCGCATGCCGCACCGCCGATGATCGCGTAGTGGCCCTCATGCCCGGCGAAATGCTCCTGGAACTTCTCGATGCCGGCTACCATGGGATGTTCTCCAAAAGATTTTCCGCCGCCATGGCGACACGTTCGTCACGGTGATCGCTGAACTGCGCGTAAAGCGACAGAGGGTCCACGGTGTCGGTGTCAGACAATGCAGCGGGGTCGTAGGACCACGTTTCGACGGCGAGATCGGCTTGATCGCGGCTGGTTTCAACGAAGCCGGAGGCCTGTGCGATCGCCTTCCAATCGCTGGCGGCGACAGCGTAGGTGACGATCAACGGCCGAGATAGATCGGTCAGCGCGGCAAGCGCCGATTGGCCAGCCTGCTTGAGCGGTGCCTGGAAGTGGTAGCCTCGGACGAACTTTACAGCGCGCACCGGGCTGCGGAGGAGATCGCGCGCTGCCTCGAACAGCTGGCGTCCATCGGACTTGAACCGGATATGTCTTTCCTTGCCATGCTTTTCGGTAAGCGCGACGCCCGATTCTACCAGGTCGTCGAAAGCGCGACCGATCGACATTGCCGAGTAGCGCAGTCGCGCCGCAATAAGCGACGGGGTCGTCGCATTCTCGTCGTGCCGCAAAAGATGGTCGAACAACACGGCCTGAGCCGCTGGTGAGAGACCGTCCTCATGCCGTTGCCTGGGAGCGCGGAAATGTTCGCGCAGATCCATGGCGAGGTCAGGGATGTAAAGCTGGTTGCCCGGAACGACGAAGGGCACCCCTTGGCCGATGAGGCGTGAGCGATTATGCGCGCTCAGCGACGGAGCTGCGAAGACGACAATTGCATCAATAGATTTGCGAACCAGACCGATGTGCTTCGCGATGGCGGAAGGGGTAGCGGCATCGTTTAAGGCGGCAAGAAAGACACACCGCCTGCCGGCTATTGGGGCTTCGTAGAAAGTGTAGGCTCGCTCGAGAAATGACGGCAGGCCGTGCGTTCGCAAATTCCCCGACCAGAACGCTGTAATGAAGCGTGTCTCCGAGATAGCGTTCAAGCGCTCCGGCGAACGCTCCCTTGGAGATAATATGGTCCATTCCTAACATTGATCCGGACGCTAACAGTGCCAGAGTTTATGCAAGGACGATGTTAGGAAAGCTCGTCGGCAACTCACACGAAAGGGCGGAGCGGTAGGGTGCAGGACGAGCTTGCACCTGCCTGCTAAGTACTGCCGCGACCGTCTCCGTGCGGAGACTACGGAAAATCGTGAAGCACTCTAGCGTACCCTCGACGGCCCAAGACTCGCTCACTATCCTCACCTAACATAAGTGAGGATAGTGAGTTGCGGCATCAACTGCTCAACATGATGGATGGGTGCAGCGTTTTCTCCGGCGGCATACCCGGGCGGAAACTGCAAACGGCGTTGAACGCCGCAACACCGTCCGTCGACGTGCCGACAGCTACTTTCCTCGACTTCAAAAGCGTGGCAGTGGCGACGAGCTCCTTCCTGCGCGAGGCGGTCATCGGCTTCCGCGACTATGCGCGCTTGTCCCTCGTCAACGTCTATCCAGTCGCTGCCAACTTGGAGCCCGCGGTCCTCGAAGAGCTCGAGTTCTTCTTGCGCAGCCGCAACGACGTGATCTGGGCCTGCGACCTCGACGAAACTGAACGAGTGAACGGCGCGCGGTTGCTGGGGGACCTTGATCCGGCTCAGCGGATGACGTTCGACGCAGTCCGCGAATTCGGGGCTGTCACCGCGCCTGAACTCGCCGCGCGCTTCCCGGATCAGAGCATTGGCCCGACCGCCTGGAACAACTGCCTCTCCGGCCTCGCCGCGAAGGGGCTCCTGGTTGAGCGAAGGATCGGAAAAACCAAGTCGTTCAGCCTCCTTCTGGAGATTACGAATGGGTCTCGACTACATCCGCGCCCAAACGGGCAAGCCGTGGAAGAAGCGTTGGAACGGCGGATCGAACCGCCTTAAGCAACCGACCCTGCTCGATCTCACAATGTCAGAGGCCGCGCGCATCGTAACGGTCGAGCTTCAACCTAGTGTATCGCCGAAGGCGGGGCGGAGGAAGGCAGGATAACGGGGGTATCCGGCATTACTCAGTAGGTGTTTCGTTTCAGTATATGGCGACGCATGTTCGCGATACATCGCGAATTGATTGTGGCTGCCCCTGACAGCGGTCGGCACCAACTCCGGTCATTTTCTATTGACGAACGCCTGCGTAAAATCCTTCTTTGTTGAAGTGGTCCCTATGAAGCTTCCTCTTGCGAGTCCGAAATAAGCTCAAGACTGGCTTGAGGTCTGTTTGAGCGCCTTGCCCTTGGTGAAGAAGTCGCGCCAAGGGTCGTCGGCACCCAGCCGTTTCAATGTCGCCTTGTCGCCGAGCGGAAAGGCATTCGGAGCAAGACCGGCCTCTATCTCGGGCCATGTCACCGGCATGGAAATGGTGGCGCCCTTCCTGGCGCGCGACGAATAGGGCGCGACCGTGGTGGAGCCGCGGCCATTGCGCAGATAGTCGATGAAAATCTTGCCGGTGCGCGCCTTCTTCGACAGCGTGGCGGTGAAGCGGTCCGGTTCGGCCTGTTCCATGGCGCGGGCAAAGTCGTGGGAGAACCCCTTGACCTGATCCCACTTGGCCGCCGGCTTCAGCGGTACCACGACATGGTAGCCCTTGCCGCCCGATGTCTTGACGAAGGTCGGCAGCGACAGATCCTGAAGCTTGTCGCGAATGTCGAGCGCCGCCTTGCGGACCTCATCCGTGGCCACGCCTTCATCGGGATCAAGGTCGAAGACGATCTGGTCTGGCGTATCGATTTCATCGACCTTGCAGCCCCAGATGTGGATTTCGACCACGCCGATCTGCACCAGAGCGGCGATGCCGTCGAAATCGCGGACAAAGAGGATCTCCTCATTGTCCTCGGGGTCCTTCGACTTGAAGATGTGTTCGCTCATGCCGGGCGAAGCGTGCTTCTGGAAAAAGCGCTGGCCATCGACGCCGTCGGGCGCACGCACCAAAGCCAACGGCCGTTCGACCACAAACTGCTTCATGCGCGGCCACACCAGCGCATAGTGATCGAGCAGATCCTGCTTCGACACTTTCTCGTCCGGCCACAGCAGCTTTTCGGGATGCGTGAGTTTGACGGATGTTGAGGCATCCGCTGCCTGTCGATCCTGCCGCGTGGCCTTCGACGCTTTCGGCTTTTCCTGCACGACGTCCTCCGCCGGCTTGTCCTCGCGCAACCCCTGGAAGGATGCGTGCCTGATTATACGGTCCCCGGTCCAACTGCGAAACTCGACTTCTGCGACAAGTTCAGGCTTGACCCACACCAACCCCTTGCCGTGTGGAACGGCTGCATCAAAGGGCGATTTCGCGACCTTGAGGCGATCCAGCTTCTTCTTCAAATCATCGGCGATCCTTGATGAAAAGCCTGTACCGACACGTCCCGCGTAGTGCAGCGAACCGCCTTCGTGATAACCGACCAACAGGGAGCGCAGGCCGCGCCCGGTCTTTTCCGAAGGAAGGTAGCCGCCGATGACGAACTCCTGCCGCTCGGTGCATTTAGATTTGATCCAGGATGCGCCGCGCCCGCTTCGATAGGGAGCATCCGCGCGCTTGGAGACGACCCCTTCGAGACCCATGCGGCAAGCGTGCTTGAGCATGACGCCGCCCGGTTCGGTGAAATGATCGCTGAAACGCACAGCGGATTCGTCTGGCTGGCCAGCCAGAAGTTCGCGCAATGCCGCCTTGCGCTCGACCAGCGGCTCGGCGCGGAGATCGTTGCCATCGAGCCGCAACAGGTCGAAGGCGTAGTAGACAAAGCGGTCGGCCCGCCCTGCCGACAGATCGGCTTGCAACAGGGAGAAGGAGGAGACGCCGTTGTCTCCCAGCACCACGATCTCGCCGTCGAGAACGGCGTCGCTGCATTTCAAGGCGCCAAGTGCGGCAACGATGCCGCCGCCAAAGCGCTCGGTCCAGTCGAGGCCGGTGCGGGTCAAAAGCCGGACATCCGTGCCGGCGATCTGGGCCTGCATGCGATAGCCGTCGAACTTTACCTCGTGCAGCCATTCCTTGCCGGACGGCGCCTGCCGTTGCAGGGTCGCCAGCTGCGGCTCGATGAACTCGAGCTTCTTTGCCGCTGCCGAGCGCGCCTTGCCGGCGGCAGGCTTGTTTGAGTGCCACACCCACGGTTTCTTGCCCTTGGCCGTCTTGCCGGCTCCGACCTCTTCGACGGTGAGGCCCGACTTCACCGATTGCGGCGCATCCTGCAAAATGTCTTCGCCCGGACGGGCGGCAGCATCATCGGACTTGATCAGGAGCCAGTTGTCGCGCTTTTCTCCCGCCTTGGGCTTCAGCCGCACAAGGTGCCATTTGCCGTTGAGCTTGTGGCCATGGAGTTCAAAATCAAGATGGCCTTTCCTCATACCCTTTGCGGGGTCATGTTCGGGCTGCCACGTGCCTTCGTCCCAGACGATCACCGAACCGCCGCCATACTCGCCCTTGGGAATGGTGCCTTCGAACGGCGCGTAATCGATCGGGTGGTCCTCGACATGGACCGCCAGCCGCTTTTCGTGCGGATCGAGACTTGGGCCGCGCGTGACCGCCCAACTCCACAGCACGCCGTCATGTTCGAGACGAAGATCGTAATGAAGCCGCGTTGCCGCGTGCTTGTGGATGACGAAGATGCCGCCTGGCCCTGCGGCCGAGGCCTTCTTGCGCGGCGCTGTGCCCGAAGGTTCGGCAGTCTTCCTGAAATCGCGCTTGGCGCGGTATTGCTCGAGTGCCGGCATCGGTCAAGCGGACTTGCGCTTCGGTGCGCCGCCTCGCTTCGAAGAGGCCGGCTTTGCCTTTGATGCCGGTGCGGTCTTTTCCGAAGCCTCGTCCTGCCCGCCATCTGCGGCGAGGCTTTTCTTCAGCGCGTCGAAAAGGTTGACCACGTTCGACGGCTTCGATGCCGCCTTGGCCTTGGGCGCCTTGCGACCCGCCTTCTTGGCACGGATCAGTTCGAGCAGCGCTTCCTCGTATTTGTCATCGAACCCGGACGGGTCGAACTTCGCTGCCTTCTTGTCGATGATATGCTCGGCGAGATCGATCATCTCCTTGTCGGTCTTCACCTGCTTGATGTCATCAAAGACCGTGTCCGCCTGGCGCACGCTGCTGTCGTAGCGAAGAGTGGTCAAGACCATGCCCTTGCCAAGTGGCTCAATCACCACCGGGCGTTCGCGCCGGTACAGGACGATGCGCGCAAGGCCAGCCTTCTTCTTCGCAGTCATCGCTTCGCGGATGACGGCAAAGGCATCCTCGGACACCTTGTCCGCCGGCGCGAGGTAGTATGGCGTGTCGAGATAGATCTGCTGGATGGAGGATTTGTCGACGAACCCGTCAAGGCTCATCATGTTGGAGGATTCGATCTTGACCGCTTCGATCTCGTCTTCCTCGATGTGGACGAATTCGCCGTCGTCCACCTCATAGCCCTTTATCTCGTCGCCATCCGCGATCGGCTTGCCGGTTTCGGCATCGACATAGATCCGCTTGACCGTGTTGCCGGTCTTTCGGTTCAGGACGCGAAACGAAATCTTCTCCGAATGGGTCACGACATTGGTCAACTCGACCGCGCATGTGACGAGCGAAAGTTTCAGGTAGCCTTTCCAGGCGGGGCGTGGCGCCATGTTCATTTTCCTTGTGAGGAACGGAAAAGAACGGACTAATCCGCCGGCGGTTCCATCATGACCGAGCTCAGACAGCGCATTCGGCTTCGGCTAGGAATATTTTTGGTGAGCAGCGCTCAGCCTTGATAAGTTGGGCTCTCTTTTGGATCAGGCTCTATGGACTGCCCGTAAAATTCGACAATGGCCCAAACCACGGCGGCCAGTGCAAGCGATACAATCAGAACGACAAGGACAGGCCGTCCACGCAAGCCTTGACGCGCCTTTGTCGTGGGGAAGTTTCCAGGCATGGGTGTCAATGACCGCGGAATCGGGACCCTTTTTTTTCATGTAAAAGGGACCCC
>NZ_JBMDKS010000026.1:0-74314 GCF_057809835.1 Mesorhizobium sp. FG116 | reverse complement strand
CCTGAGATCCAGCACCGGATCGGCCAACGGATCGGGCAGTTCGAAGCGGCGGCCCTTGTTGACCTTGGCCCGCTGCAGCGTCATCACCAAAGGCGTTGCCGTGTCATGGCCGTCGACCAGCATCGGACCGCCCGGCGCTGCCGCGACCAGATAGCCGTCGCGCGTGACCGCAAAGGACTGTTCGATGCCGGCAGGCGTCGCCGCATCGAAGAAGCGCACCGCTTCCGCTCCGCCGAGCTGCAGGCCGCGCCGCTCGATGCCTGAGCGCAGACGCTTCAGGCTGTCGTCGCCGCCCAAAAGCAGCGCCTTCAACCCGGCCGCATTGGAATTGGACTTGGTACCGAGAATACCTGCATCGCCGCGGCCCTGCCGGTCGAATGCCACCAGCTCGCACGGCTGGCCGCCCTCAAGGTTGCGCACCGTCACCCTGTCGCCGGCCTCGACCTCGACCAGAACCGCGCCAGCGCCCTCGACCTGGTAGCGCTCAACCCCCGCAACCGTCATCCCGGGCCGCAAAACCAGACTCGGACGCGGCGGACCACTCACTATTCCAGGATAGCTCGTCATGACACGGTTCCTCCCATTGTCAGCGTGCAGGCGGCATTTGGCAGCGAAGCGCAATCTAGTCGCAGTCTGTGAACCGGTCCGTTCCGGTTCGTGAAATTTGGCGAGCCAGTTGTGAAAAATTGTAACTGGAGAGCTTTTATTTGACCTCGAATGTGGGTTTGAACCATGCCGGTGCAAGGCTCTGATCCAGATCGAGCGACAGCACGTTGGTTTTGTCGATGATCGTTACATGCGGGCCGACATGCTTGTGCTGCAACGTCCCTTCAATCGCCCGGATTGCCTGATCGATGGCGATGCGCCCCTGCATCGGTGGCGAATCCGTTGGTGCGGCCAGCACCTTGGATCGCGTAATCTCGCGGAATGTGCCGTGGGTGAAGTAGTCGGCTAAAATACTGATCTGGCCTTCGCGGTTCTGGGCGCGCAGCACGCTTACCGCCGCATCGGCCGTCGGGGCGCTGCCAACGATGTAGTCGACGTCCGGCTGCGATTCGAGCAGTTCCTCGATCAAGAGTAGCTGTATCTCAAGGCCCGTGTCGCCCCATTTTACCGCGGCAATTCTGGCTGAACTGTCCTTGATGCCCTTCTGGAAACCTGCCTCGATGAACTGGACCCAGCCGGCGCCTTTCGGGCCGGGAAACCAGGCAACCTTGACCGGTGTCGAGCCGGCAGGGTGAAGGTCGGCAAGATAGGCGCCGATCGAGCGTCCCATTTCTTCCCACGACACGCCGGTTTTCGCGGTGATGCCGGCGTTGGCGATGTCGTTGACGGCAGCGATCACCGGCATGCGTTTCGAAATTTCCAATATTGTGGGGGTAAGCCCATCATATGACACCGTGCCGACGATCAACGCATCGGCGTCGGCGCTGCAGGCTTTTATCTGCTCGATCTGACGGTCCAGATTGGGATAGCCGCCGGCCTCGACGACGGCCAGCCCAACGCCTGCAGCCTTCGCCTGCTCGACCATGCCGTAGTTGACGCTGACCCAATAGGAATCCTTGAGGTGCGGGTAGGAGGCGCAAATCTTCCAGTGTTTCGCGGCCTTGGCCACCGGCTGATAGTCGATTGTTGTCGGCGGCCGGGAGTAATCGAACGGCGGGTCCCATGCGTCAAGTTGCCAAGCAGCAGGCGCGTCTTCGGCACTTGCGGGCGCTGATGCGGACGCAACAAGTGCGACGCAAAACAGACAGCTTTGAAGGAGGCTTGCGATCCTTGTCATGCCTCAAACGCTAGACGGCTTACGCTGACAGTGCAAACCGTGGTTATATTGAAAGATGCTTCGTAAGCTCGGTATCGGTGGGAGGCTGTTTCTCGCCTTCCTGTGCATCTCTGGCCTGTCCCTGTCATCCGGCATAGCAAGCTGGCTGATCCTGCGTCATATCGCGGCCGCTCAGTCGGTGGTGAACACGAAAGCACTGCCGGCTGTTGCCGCAACCCAGCACACGGCTGAACTGAGCGCCAAGCTTGTCGCGACCGCGCCCGTGCTCGCCGCCGTCCAGTCGAGCGCGGAGCTGTCGAACGAACAAGCCAAGCTGTCGCGTCTCGCGCAAGAGATGGTGACCTCGCTTGACGAGGCGAGGAAGCTTGCCATCGACACCCAGCTTGTCGAGGAGTTCGCCGGCGCTGTCGAGAAGATGCTGGCGAACCTGAAAAGCAATTACGAGCTCGTGCGCCAGAGGCTCGAGGAGGAGGCCGCCTATCGCGACAGCGCCGAGAAGGTGGCCGATGCGGCGCAATCCATCCTGCTTTTGTCCGAGACGTTGATCTCGAATGCCTCTGCCGGCGCTTCCGCCGTCACCGCCAACCTCTACGGTCTGATCAACGATCCCGCCCGGCGCGAGGATGCCTACAGCGCCATCGACCGGCTGATCGAGCACGACATCTTTCTGATGGAGCGCATGTATGAATTGCGCCACCGCAGCGCCCAGATCAGCCTGCTTATCAACCGTCTCAACCGGGCGGAATCGGTGACTGAGATCACCGAAATCAGCCGCATCTTCCAGGACCACATGAAGGTCATACGCCGGCGTATCCTCGGCATTGACGATCCGGTGCGGCGCGCGCAGGCGCTTGAATCCTTCAACACGATGGAAGCCGCGGCTGGCGATGCGCCGGTTGCCGGTTCGCTGTTCGGGCGTCGGCAGCGCATCGTCGATCTGATCGGCAAGCTGGACACGATGGCGGAGGCCAATCGCGACCTTTCGGTGAAGCAGAATGCTGTCGCCCGAACCATTCTCGACCGGTCCGGCGAGTTTGCCCGCACGACTGCGGAGCGGGCCGACCACGCGGTGCAGATCGGCGTGTTCGTGCTGATCCTGACTTTGCTCGGTGCCGTCTTGGTGTCGGGCACGATCGTGTGGCTTTACGTCGAACGCAACCTCGTCAGGCGGCTGGGCAGCCTGTCACGCGCCATGCAGCGGCTGACAGCCGGCGATCTCGCGGTTCAGGTGGCTGAAGACGGCGACGACGAACTGCGCACCATGGCCGTTGCCGTGAACAGGTTCCGTGACGAATCGCAGCGGCGGCTCGACCTCGAGCAGGAGCGCGAGCGCATCACCGTCGAGTTGAAGCGCCACCGCGAAGAATTGCAGCAACTGGTCGAGGAGCAAACCGAGCAGATAAGGCTGGTCAATACGCGCCTTCGCGAAGAGGCATTGGATCACGCCGAAGCGCGGGAAAGGGCGGAACAGGCGAGCAGCGCGAAATCGGCGTTCCTTGCGACGATGAGCCACGAAATCCGCACGCCGATGACCGGCATGCTCGGCATGATGCGGCTGCTTTCCGACACCAAGCTGAGTTCGACGCAGCGCAAGCATCTCTCCATCGCGGCCAATTCCGGCGAGGCATTGCTGGGCATCCTCAATGCCATACTCGACTATTCCAAGATCGAGTCCGGCAATGTGGTACTGGAGCAGGTGGACTTCGACATGACGACGCTGGTTGAGGGCGTCGTCGCTTTCATGCGGCCGATCGCGACCGAAAAGGGCCTCGATTTCAACTTGAAGGTCGACCGCAAGCTTGCGCCGGCGTTTTGCGGCGACGCAACGAAGATCAGGCAAGTGCTTTTCAATCTGGTCAGCAATGCGATCAAATTCACGGAACGCGGCGAGGTGAGGGTAGAGGTCAGCAAGGCGGAAGCTGACAAGGGTTCGCAGCGCGTTATCGTGACCATCGCCGACACTGGGATAGGCATTTCCCCGGAGCAGCAGGAACACATCTTCCAGGCGTTCACGCAGACAGATGCCTCGATCACGCGCCGCTTCGGCGGCACGGGGCTTGGACTTGCGATCAGCCGAGAGCTTGCGCGGTTGATGGGGGCAGAGTTGAAAGTCGAGTCAGCCCAAGGTGCGGGAAGCAAGTTCATTTTCGAGCTGACGATGAAAACGGCGCGCCGCCCTGGCCGTGCACAACAGCGCGGGCCACGGGCGGCCAAGGCGAAGCTGGCGCTCAACATTCTGATGGTGGAGGACGACGAAGCGACACGGCTGGTTGCCGACACGGTGTTGTCAAAGGCGGGCCACCGCGTGATGGCGGTCAGTTCCGGCTACGCAGCGGTCGAAGCCGTTGCGGACTTCAAGCCTGATATCCTCGTGATGGATATAAGCCTGCCGGGCATCGACGGGCTCGAGGCCATGAAGCGCGTGCGCAAGGCGCTCAATGCGCCTGGCCTGCCGGTGATCGCCATGTCGGCGCATGTCTTCACATCCGAGGTCGAGCGCTATCTGAATTCGGGCGTTGATGCCTTTGTCGCCAAGCCCATCATCGACGAGCAGTTGCTCGAGGCCATCGGGACGCTGACGGATCGGGTTCCGGCAAGGACCGTGCTGGCCGCTTTTGACGATGTTGCGTGCAAGGCCGATGTCGATGCGCTGGGGCTTGAGGTTGTCCGCCGGCTGCACCGGATCGCGCAAGAAAGCCTGCCGCGTCGCTTCGAGGCGATGAACGAGGCATTGTGCACCAACGACCGCAAGGCACTGCGCGATCTTGCCCATGCCACGAAAAGCTCGGCCGGATCACTTGGCTTTCCGAGATTGTTGGCGGCTTCGGTTGCGCTGGAGACGGCGGCAGCCTCCGGCGCTGCTGCCGAGTTGAAACACATTGTCAGCGAGTGCGAGGCGGCGTTTGCGGCCGGTTTTGCCGAACTCGATCAAATGCTGCCGGCCGACGCATCTGCGGAGCGCACAGCGGCAGAATAATCGGGCTTCAGTAGCGTGGCATCTCCCGCTCGACCGGCTGTGTCGCTTCAGGCGTGAAAAAATAGCCTTCGCCATGCGCGGTGACGATGATGCGCGGCGCGCGCGGATTGTCGTGCAGTTTCTGCCGCAGACGCCGGACGAGCACGTCCACAGTGCGGTCGCTGGCGTCCCATTCGCGCCTCGATATCTCATGCAGCAAACGCTCACGAGACAGCACCTGGCCCGGATTCGCGGTGAGCACCGCCAACAGCTTGAATTCGGCCCCCGTCAGATCGACGAATGTGCCGCCTGTTGCCTGCAGCGTGCGGCGGGCTATGTCGAGCGTCCAGCCATAGAAGCTGCGCGTGGAAGCATTGGCATTCGGTTGCCGGCTCTTGCCGACACGCCGCAACAGCCCCTTCACCCTTGCGAGCAGTTCGCGATGCTCGAATGGCTTGGTGACGTAGTCGTCGGCACCGATTTCGAGCCCGACGATGCGGTCGACCGTGTCGGTGCGGCCGGTGACGAGGATGATGCCGGCATCGGACCTTTCGCGCTGTTCACGGGTGAGCTTGAGCCCGTCCTCGCCCGGCAGATTGATGTCGATCATCAACAGATCGGCGGGATGCCGACCGACAATGCTTCTCATCTGTTCGCCGTCGCCGGCTTCGCTGACCTTGTAGCCTTCGGCCAGAAAATAGCCGGCAAGCTTCGCCCGCGTAACCGGGTCATCCTCCACGATCACGATGTGATGCTGGAGCCGCATACCGAATTCCTCCCGGCATCCGATTAACATCTTTTCACATGGCAAGCCACGACTTTTACACCGACGACGACACCGGTTCACGTCTCGCCGTTATTCTGGCTGGGCTGAGCGTATCAGAACTACCCGCAGAGGTGATTTTCCGCTCGTCGGGAACAACTAATTACAAAAGGGAGAAGAAATGAGAAAACTCACCAAATCCGCAAGCGTGGCCGCGATCCTGGCTTTCACCGTGTCCACTGCTTTTGCTCAGGACTCCACCGACGTCATCAAGATACCAACCCACAACTGGTCGAGCCAGATCGTCGGCGCGCACATCGTCGGCAAATTGCTCGAAAAGACAGGCGCGAAGGTCGAATACGTGTCTGCCGACAGCCAGGTC
Organism: Mesorhizobium sp. FG116; assembly: GCF_057809835.1. Lineage (NCBI taxonomy): Bacteria > Pseudomonadati > Pseudomonadota > Alphaproteobacteria > Hyphomicrobiales > Phyllobacteriaceae > Mesorhizobium > Mesorhizobium sp. FG116. The sequence goes on along the minus strand of NZ_JBMDKS010000026.1, from coordinate 68,430 downwards.
GTCTACACCGCGCTTTGCGAGGGCGACGTGCACCTCGTCCATGAAGTCTGGGAAGGCGCTTTCGGCGTCGCGTTCGAAAAGGTTGTCAAGGAAGGCTGTGTCGTCGACGCTGCCACCCATGACGCGAAGACCCGCGAGGAATGGTGGTATCCAAAGTATGTCGAGGAAATCTGTCCGGGCCTGCCCTCCTGGGAAGCTCTCAATGCCTGCGCCGACAAGTTCGCAACGGCGGAGACATCGCCCAAGGGCCGTTTCCTTGGCGGACCGGTTGACTGGTTGAAGCACGATTCCGAGCGCGTCGAAGCACTCGGCATGAATTTCGAGGTGGTCAATGCCGGATCGGCAGCAGCCCTTTGGGCCGAGCTTGCCTCGGCCGAGAAGCGCAAGGAGCCGATCGTTCTCTTCAACTGGACCCCGAACTTCATCGAGGCCCTCTATGAAGGCGCATTCGTCGAGTTTCCGGCCTTCGATCCGAAGTGCAAGGACGATGCTTCCTGGGGAACCAACAAGGAGCTGACCTACGACTGCGGTAACCCGAAGGACGGCTACCTGAAGATCGGCGCGTGGAAGGAATTCCCGAACAAGTGGCCGAAGGCCTATTCGGTGCTCCAGAAGATCAACTTCACCAACATGGATGTCGCCGTGCAGGCCAAACTTGCCGACATCGACAACATGGAGCCGGAGGCGGCTGCGGACAAGTGGCTGTCCGACAACGAAGCCCGCTGGAAGGAATGGCTGGGTTCCGCCAGCTAATCCCGACTTCCAGCCTTCTGCCTGTTTGACTGGTAGCGCCCGCTTGATTGCGGGCGCTCCCTCTGGCGCAGGCACGATGTTGACCCGCAACGGCAAAGGGAATTTCCATGAGCGACCCCAAGATTGCATGCCGAAACCTCTGGAAACTTTACGGCCCCGATCCGGCCGGTTTCCTGAAGCGACATGATGGCCAGCCCACAATCGAGGCCATCCGGGCGCAGGGCTATATTTCCGCCGTTCGCGACGTGTCGTTCGATGTCATGCCTGGCGAAATCCTCGTCGTTATGGGGCTCTCCGGCTCCGGCAAGTCGACTTTGCTGCGCTGCCTGTCGCGGCTCGTCGAACCGACGGCAGGCGAGGTCATGTTCGAAGGCCGCGACATGCTGCGCGCCACCGACAATGAACTGATCGACTTGCGCCGTCACAAGATGGGCATGGTGTTCCAGAACTTCGCGCTTTTGCCGCACCGCACCGTTCTCGACAATGTCGCCTTTCCCTTGCAGGTTCGGGGAACGGGTCGGCAGGAACGGGAAAGCCGGGCACGCGATGTCATCGAGCTGGTTGGGCTGAAAGGGCGCGAAGGCTACTACCCGCGCGAGCTTTCGGGCGGCCAGCAGCAACGCGTCGGCATTGCCCGCTCGCTCGCGGTCGGGCCGGACCTCTGGTTCCTCGACGAACCGTTTTCCGCGCTCGATCCTTTGATCCGCAAGGAAATGCAGGACGAGTTCCTGCGGCTCCAGAAGGTGCTCAACAAGACCATCGTTTTCATCACGCATGATTTCGATGAAGCCATACGCGTCGCCGACCGAATTGCCATCATGAAGGACGGCGCCATCGAACAGCTCGGCACGGCGGAACAACTGGTCACCCGCCCCGCCACGCCCTATGTGGCGAAATTCACCGAGAACATTCCGCGAGACCGCCTGTTGTCGGTCCGAAGCGTCATGGAGCCGTCGGCTCCGCGCAAGCCGTCCAAGGACGCTATCCGGGCCGATGCGCTGCTTGCCAGCGTCGCGCGCCGGATCGTAACCACGGAACGCCCGATTGACGTGGTCGATGACGAGGGCATGCTGGTGGGCACGCTCGACCGGGGCAGCTACATCGACGCCCTTTACGATCAGGAACCGGCCCGATGAGCGCGGTGGCCATGGAGCGGCCGACCAAGGCTGACACGCCGGGAGCACTCGCCAAGGCGGCGAAACCGGTGCTTTCGGTACTGCCTTTCCTGATCCTGTTCCTGTGCGCGCCGCTGTTGCCGGGCTGGATGATGAAAGTGCCGCAGGCATGGGCGATCCCGTTCATCGACTGGACGAACGCTTTCATCGATCATCTGCGCGAAGACGTCATTTTCGGGCTTTTTTCGTTCCGGGATTTCACGCGCTGGATTGCCGAGCTGATCACATGGCCGCTCGCCCTGGTCGAAGGCCTGCTTGTGTCGGGCTTTCCGGATGCCGGCCTGCCGGCGATGCCGTGGGTTATGACGGCCGGCCTCTGCGGCGTTCTGGGCTGGTCCTTGCGCGATTGGCGGCTTGGCGCGCTGGCGGCGGGCTGCGTCGCCTATATGGCGATCTTCGGCAAATGGGAACTGTCGATGATCACGCTCTCGGTCGTGCTGGTTGCAGCGCCGATTGCAGGCAGCATCGGCTTCCTGCTGGGCATACTGGCGGTCAAGAAGCCGTGGTTCGAGGCGGCCATCGTGCCGGTCCTCAACGTGCTGCAATCGCTGCCGCATTTTTCCTATCTCATCCCCATCGCCGTTTTCATCGGCGTCGGTCACAAGGCTGGAACCATCGCCACGGTCATCTTCGCCATCCCGCCCATGGCGCGGCTGACGATCCTTGGTCTCAAGGGCATAGCCGAAGAGATCCGTGAAGCCGGCAAGATGGCGGGATGCACGCGCTTGCAGATGCTGTGGATGGTCGAGATTCCGGCCGCTCGCCAAGCTCTGCTTGTGGGCGTCAACCAGGTCATCATGCAGTGCCTCGCCATGGTCGTCATCGCGTCGTTCGTCGGCGCGCGCGGGCTTGGGCACGACCTCCTGTTTCGCCTTCAGTCGCTCAAGATCGGCCAGGCTCTCGAAAGCGGTGTTGCAATCGTATTGATGGCCATCGTGCTCGACCAGTTGAGCCGTGCGGCTGCCGAGAAGCAACCAAGCCACATTTCCGAAAACGCCTCGTGGCTGGCGCGCTTCCCGTTCGTGTCGGCTGCGCTTGCCGTCTGCGTCGTCTCGCTCGTTCTGGCGGCGATCACGCCTTACGCGAGCGTTTGGCCGACCGAATTTACCTTGAGCACGGCACCGCTGTGGGACGGTCTGGTTGACTGGATCACGCTCTACTTCTTCGACCCGCTTCAATATTTCCGCGATGGCATGCTGCTTTATGTGCTGATCCCGATCCGCGGGCTGTTCCAGCAGATTCCATGGACTGCAATGGTGGCGCTGGTGGCGGTGGCGGGCTGGTCGCTCGGGGGCTGGCGTCTCGCGCTGATCGTGTCCGGCTTCGTTTTGTTCATCGCCTTTGCCGGATTCTGGGAGCGCTCGCTGATCACCGCCTACATGGTAACGGTCGCAGTCTTGCTGTGCATCCTCATCGGCCTGCCGGTCGGCATTTGGGCGTCGAAGACGGAGCGCCGGGCACAATTGGCGAAGCTCTGGTGCGATACGTTCCAGACCTTTCCGTCCTTCATCTACCTGATCCCGGTGATCATGCTGTTCAAGGTGGGCGACGTGGCGGCGATCTCGGCGATCATCATCTACGCCATGATCCCGATCATCCGTTATACGGTGTTCGGCCTGCGCAACGTGCCGCAGGATATCGTCGAAGCGGGCATCACTTCAGGCTGCACCCAACGCCAGCTGTTGTGGAACATTCGCATGCCGCTGGCCTTCCCGGAAATCATGCTCGGCATCAACCAGACCATCATGTTCGCGCTGTTCATGGTCATCATCGCTGCCTTCATCGGCACCAAGGACATCGGCCAGGAGATTTTCAAGGCGCTGACCTTCAATGATGCGGGCAAGGGTCTGGTGCTCGGCCTGTGCGTTGCCTTCATGGGCCTTACCGCAGACAAGCTCATCACCGCATGGTCGGCCGAGCGCAAGAGCAGGTTGGGTCTAGTCTAGGGTGTGAGGTTTGGCGGGGAGGGGTCTCGACGATCCCTCCCGCCGTCAGTCGATCGTCTGGTTGTGGTTGCGGAAGACCTTGCGCAGGGCCTCGACATCGCGGGCACGCACAGCCGCGGTCATGGCCAGGTGTTCCTCGTAAAAGCGTTTCCAGGTTGCCGGATCGCCGAGAAGGACATGGCTCTTCGAGGCGAGCCGCGCCGAGATGAACGAGCGGATAGACTGCAGGAAGAAGCTGTCGCCGATGGCTTCGAGGCGCTCGTGGATCTGGAAATTCACCCGCAGGTATTTTTCCTTGTCGCGGTTTTCGAAGGCCTTGGTCATCAGCATTTCGAGGACTTCGAGTTCCGCAATGTCATCGTCGGTAACGAGTCGGCAAATGCGTTCGGCGAGGATTTCGTCCACGACCGAAACGATGGCCATGCCGGTGTGATATTCCTCGTTGTCGACAACGCCGACACGCGCGCCCTTGTTGGGCGTTATCTCCACGAACCCTCGCGATTCCAGCATCCTGAGCGCTTCACGCATAGGTGTGCGCGAGACGCCGAACTGCCGTGAAAGGCCTTGCTCGGTGACCTGCGTTCCGGGCGGCAGAACGCCCAGATAGATGAGATCGCGCACCTTCTCGTAGAGCTGCGCCGACAGCGTGGCGCTACCCATGCCCTGATCCAGCTTCATCGAGCGCCCGCCGACGGAAGAAGACAGGCTGGCAGCACCACCTTGGACGTCGTCTATTTTCTTGGCGGGCATGTGGGAGCCTTGTTCCTGCGGAAGTTGCCGGGCAGTTCGGTCAGCCGTCATCCGACAGTTGATGCATGTCGGCGGCACTCCAAGTCAATACGCCCTGTGTGCCGATGGCGGGAGGTGTGTTTGTCTTGATATGGCTGGCGAGAATGCCGAGGTCGTCTGTTTCTATGTGCAGGCGGTAGTATTCGCCGCAGAATTCCGAGCCTACGACCGTGCCGATCAGCGCGCTTGGAACAAGTCCATCGGTGTCGAATCCGACCGCATCGGGGCGAACGGCGAACTGCATGGGGCGTCCATCGGCTGCCGCGTCACCGCTGCGAGGGACTGCTATCTTGCCGATCTGGAGAAATGTCTTGCCGCTTTTGCTCAGGCTGGTTCCGGCGACGATGTTGGACGAACCCATGAATTCCGCGACGAAACGATTGCGCGGGCGCTGGTAAAGGTCTTCGGGCGAGCCGATCTGCTCGGCGCGTCCACCGGCCATGACGAGAACCTGATCGGACATCGTCAGCGCCTCCTCCTGGTCGTGGGTGACCATGATCGTCGTGATGCCCGTTGCGCGTTGCAGGCTGCGAAGTTCCTGGCGCAGGCTTTCGCGCAGCCGCCGGTCAAGGGCGCCCAGCGGTTCGTCGAGCAGCAGCAGCGACGGCTCGAACACGATGGCGCGGGCCAAGGCCACACGTTGCTGCTGGCCGCCGGAAAGCTCGCTTGGAAGGCGCTCGCCAAATCCCTCGAGCTTCACCAGCCGCAGCGTTTCATCGACCTTTCGGGAAATCTCATCAGGCGAATGGCCGCGCACCTCAAGCGGAAAGGCAATGTTCCCGCTTACGGTCAAATGCGGGAATAGCGCATAGTTCTGGAAGACCAACCCGATGTTGCGCTGGTTCGCCGGCTGGCGGGTCAGGTCTACGCCGTCGATCATGATGCTGCCGCTGGTCGGCTCGACCAGCCCGGCGATCATGTTGAGGACCGTGGTCTTGCCCGAACCGCTCGGTCCGAGGAAGGAGATGAAATCGCCTTCCTTGACCTGCAGTTCAAGGCCGTCCACGGCAAGATGGTTGCCATATCGCTTGGTCAATCCTGTCAGGACAAGCTTTTCGGTCATTCTCACCTCTATAGGGGTGTGTTTGTTCATGCCTGCCACAGCACCGATTTCTGGTGCACGAGCGACAACAGAAGTTCGCGGCCGTTGCCGTAGCCAAAGCCGCTTTGCTTGGCGGGCTCCCACGTCGAGCCGGTCGCGATGCCAATCGCCGTATTGATCTTGAGCAGCCCGACATCGAGTTGGTCCATTGCCTGCATGGCGTGGCGCGAGGAGTCTGTAAATAGAACAGCGCCGAGGCCATAAGGGCCTCCATTGGCCATCGAGATCGCTTCGTCGAAATCGTCGAACGGCCGCAAGGCAGCTACAGGCCCGAAGGTTTCGTCCTGCCAAAGAGCGCAATCGGCTGGCACGTCTGCAACAATTGTGGGCGGATAGAAGAAGCCTTGGCGTCGCTCGCGACGGCCCCCGGTCAGGATTTCCGCGCCGGCGCCGGCCGAGCCCGCGACATGGCTTTCGACGACCGCCAATTGGCTGGCATCGATCAGCGGGCCGATCTGCGTCGCCTCTTCGAGGCCGGGGCCGATCTGCAGCCGCGCGGCTGCCTTGGCAAGCCTATCCGCGAATTCCGGGTAGTGAGAGCGATGGACAAGGAAGCGTTCGCTGGAGGTGCAAATCTGCCCGGCATTGCGCATGGCGCATTCCAGCGCCACCGGTACGACGCGATCGAGATCGCAAAGCGCATCGACGATGAAGCAGTCCTTGCCGCCCAGTTCCATGATTGAGGGGCGAAGATGGCGCGCGCATTCCTCGGCGACACGCTGCCCGGTCCGCTGACTGCCGACGAACAGCACGCAGTCGACATCGGTGTGCGCCACCAGTTCCTTGCCCGCGACGCCGTCTCCCATCACGATGTTCAGGACGCCGTCGGGCAAGATCTTCGACAGCGCGCGCACGGGCGCGAGTACGCTGTTGGGCGCCTTCTCGGATGGCTTGAGCACCACGGTGTTGCCCACTGAAAGTGCCGCGAAGACATGTGAGAGTACAGTCAGAAGCGGGTAGTTCCAGGGCATGATGCAGGCGACGACGCCGCGAGGACGGGCATGCTGGAAGCTAAGCGACCTGGCCTGCGATGCCTGTTTGCCTGTGCGAAGCTGCGTTGCCAGTTCGGCCACGGCAACGATCTCGTCGGCTGTTATCAGCGCTTCGACACGCGATTCGGTGATGGGCTTACCATTTTCCAGTGTGATGCGCCGGGCAATCTCTTCGGCGTCGGATCGAATTTGGCTGGCGCAGCGGTGCAAAATGCTGGCGCGGTCAGTAGGCGCCAGTGCTGCCCAAGCGTCGCTCGCCTTGCGGGCAGCGGCCACGGCGGTGGCGACGACTTCCGCCGTTGCAAGCGGCATGCGCCAAAGCGGCGTTTCGTTGGCGGGGTTGGACAGGAGGCGTTCTTCGCCGGCCTTGGTCGTGAAGTCGCGGCCGTCAATGAAATGGTGAAGCTGCGGAATATCAGCCATGGGCCATTGCCTCCGCGATTCCGGTTTCCAGTGGCAGGCGCAGGATGAATTTGGGCCCGAAATAGTCGACCCTATGCACTTCGGCGAAGCCGAGGCCATGGTAGAGCGAATTGCTTTCCACGGACGTAGCGAGAAACAATTCCGCAAACCCCTGTTCTCTGGCGTAGTTGACAATGTGCTGGCAAAGCAGGGTCGCGAGACCGCGTCCGCGCGCGCCGTCATGAACAAACACGTTGCATATCCACGGCGTTGCGCCCGGCAGGAAATCGTAGCTGTCGGTGATGCGCAGCGACGCCATCGCCGCCGGCGCTCCATTTATCGTTGTGACAAATGTCGCGGGCAGTGCGCCGGCCGGAGTGGTCGGGTCGTAGCGAATGAGCGTGTTTTCCCAGCTTCTGCGCATGGGGACGGACCACTGGAAATAGACCCAGCTCGCGATGACCGGCGCGAACTGTGGGCACGCCCTGAGCGGCACGATGTCCACTCTGTCTTGCGGGCTTTCATTCATATTCCAGCCATCCCTGCCGTGCCGTTCGAAATCATCGCCATCGGTGCCGCTTGACTCGTTTTAACATTCGTGCACATGTATACATGTACACATTATATGTCAACGCTTGCGGAGACGAGCATGACCATAACGCGCAGAACTGTCGTAAAACTATTAGGCTCGTCGGCGTTTGCCGGCGCAATCTCATCTACCCTGGCATCGCGGGCATTTGCCGCCGCCAGTGAACTGGTCATTGCCCAGTCGGGAGGACAAGCGGGCGAGGCACTCGAGAAGGCATATGCCGCACCTTTCACCGCCAAGACCGGAATTCCGGTTCGTTTCGTCGGACTTGAATCGGCGCTTGGCGAGTTGAAGGCGATGCTGCAGTCCGGCACCATCGACCGGCATGTCTGGGACGTCGAACTTGCCGACGTTCTTTCGCAGCCGGACCTGTTCGAAGACCTCGATTGGGATGCCATCGCGCCTGATCCCATCTTCCCTGAAGCCAAACAGCCGAAGGCTATTGGCCGCCACTACTATTCCTACGTGATGTCGTGGAACGGCAAGGCCAAGCCGATCAGCACCTGGAAAGATTTCTTCGATACGGAGAATTTCCCCGGTCGCCGGGCGATGATGTCTTATGACGCCTATGCCCAGCTTGAAGTCGCGCTGCTTGCCGATGGCGTTCCCGCCGACAAGCTCTACCCGCTCGACGTCGACCGTGCTTTCGCTTTCCTTGAAGCGAACAAGGACAAGGTGCAGGTCTGGTGGGACAGCGGCTCTCAGGCTGCCGAACTGGTGACCTCTGGCGAAGTCGACTACGCGCTGATCTATTCGGGCCGCGTCGCCTACAGCAAGGATGTCGGCATGACCTACAATCAGGGCATCAGCGTCCTGAACTACCTTGCCGTGACCAAGGGCATCGACGCCGATTCCAAGGCTGCGGCGATGAAGTTCTTCCACGAAATGACGGTCGCGGAAAACGAGTTGAAGGCCGTGGAAACCATTGCCTATTCGGGGCCGAGCGAGGGTCTGGATGCATTGCTGACGGACGATCAGCGCAAGATGCTGCCGTCTTCGGTGCAGAACAGGGCGGTTCAGGTTCCGATCAACTCGCAGTGGTGGACGGAAAACCGTGCGGCAATCGACAAGCGTTGGACCGAATTCCGCGCGAACCTTTAAACTCGGCAGCCCGACATAAAAAGGCATCGGTCATGAAGATGCTGTCTTCGCCTGCGGCAAGCCGGATCGCGCTCAATGCGCCTCTGGTCCTGTTCCTGGCTTTGACCCTCGTGGTTCCGCTCCTCGGTATTGTTGTTTTCAGCTTCGGGGCGGAGCCACACCTGTTTTCCAACTACGTGCAGGTCGTCTCCTCGCGGACCTATATGCGGGTGATCGGGATGACGCTGCTTTTGGGTGTGATCGTCGCCGCTACGACGACGGCGCTCGCATTCCTGTTTTCGCTTTGGGTGCTCAATCTTCCCAAGCGATGGAAGCCTGTCGTCATCGCCTGCATCGTGATGCCGTTCTTCATCAGCTACCTGGTGCGGGCGCTGAGCTGGATGCCGGTGCTTGGCTTCAATGGCCTTGTCAATCGCAGCCTCTTGGCAATGGGCGTCATCGATGCGCCGCTGACGCTCATCTACAATCCGCTGGCCGTCGTACTCGGCACCGCCAACGTGCTTTTTCCGGTCGCGGCCCTGCCGCTGCTCGCCGCATTCCACAAGGTCGACAGGCGGCTGCTTGAGGCTGCGAAAAGCCTTGGTGCGTCCCGCTGGACGACATTCAAGCGCATATTCCTGCCGCTGGTCGGGCGCGCCACCTTGTCGACCTCGATCATGGTGTTTGCCATCGCAACCGGCTTCTACATAACCCCTTCCGTTCTCGGCGGCGGCAAGGTGCTGCTTGCGCCCAACCTGATAGAACTCCTCATCCACCGGCGTGGCGAATGGGGAAGCGGTGCGGCGCTGTCGGTCATCCTGCTGCTTATCTTCCTGGCATCGATTGCGCTGGCCAAAAGGCTCGGCAATCCGCGGCAAAGGCAGGCGGCGCGATGACCAAGTCGGGACGCCAATCACGGCGCCGGGTACTCCACGTCGCGGCCGACTCGACACTTGCCTTCGTCGGCATCGTCACGCTGGCATTCATATTGATGCCCGTCGCGGTGGTGTTCGCCGTCTCGCTGACCGCAGGGGAAAGCTTCGCGATCCCAACCGGCGCGCTTTCGCTGCGCTGGTACGGCGAACTGTTTGGCGATGCCCACTGGCGACATGCCTTCTTCAATTCGGTATCGATCGGCGTGCTCTCGACCCTCGGCGCGCTGGTGCTGGGGCTGCCGGCGGCCTATGCGGCGACGCGCTATGACTATCGCGGCAAGTTCGTGGTGGAAGGGCTGGCGCTCAGCCCGCTTCTCTTGCCGACCGTTGCCATCGCAGCCGGGCAATATCTGTTGCTGGCCAAGCTCAGCATCAGCGGCACAATGCTGGCGATCGTGCTGACCCACATCGTCTATGTGATGCCGTTCGTTTTCATCATCTGCGGGCTCGGCATTGCCGCCATAGATCCGCAACTTGAAGCGGCGGCCTTTTCGCTCGGCGCGAGCCGATGGACGATATTCCGCCGCATCCTGCTTCCCAACATGCTGCCCAGCGTCGTTGCAGCAGCCTTGCTCTGCTTTGTCAGCAGCTTCGACGAACTAGTGCTGGCGCTCTTCGTCGGCGGCGGCGTCAAGACGGTGCCGCTCACCATTCTTGGCGAGCTCAAATACCAACTCAAGCCGACGATTGCGGCGCTCAGCGTCAGTCTCAGCCTGTTTACCGTCACCGCTGCCAGCCTCGCCATCCTCCTGATGCGGCGCGGCAAGGTGAAACTCGGCGCGGTCGTTTCGTGACGCCCCGCCACTATTTCGATTGGACCGAATGAAATGGCCTATGAATTCCTCGCCAACCGCATGTACCGGATGCCCACGCATTTCGGACCGACCCTCGGTCCGCGTCACAATCCGGATGGCGGCAGGTATGACTGGAGCGACCATGAGTTCGACGCCGTCAGCGCCTATTTCCTGTCGGAACGGCCTGCGCTGGAGGCACTGCTGCCGCCAGGTTTCGAAATCTACGGCGACCCGGTCGTCAAGATAACCTTCGCCTATTTGCGCAACCTGCCATGGCTTGCAGGCCGCGGCTACAACACGCTCGGCGTCAATGTTCCCGCCCGGTACAAGGGCAAGGTGGATGAGGCAGTCGGATCGCTTTGTCTCGTGCTTTGGGAAAACATGGCCGATCCGATCATGACCGGGCGCGAGGAACTGGGAGTCGCCAAGATCTATTGCGATCTGCCGCCGCCGCGCATCGTGGCCGGGCGCATGAATTGCGAGGCGTCCTGGTATGGCTTCCGCTTCCTCGATATGGACCTGGACGGTTTGCGCGAGGCCGACCTTGCGAAAGACAGGCTGGACCCGGGTCCCGACACGCAAGGGAATCTGCTTCACTATAAATACATGCCGAGGACCGGGGAGTGGGGCACGGCCGACGTGGCTCACGCGGCGCTCTCGCCCTCGCTGACTGCCGGCGAGGTCGTCGGCGCCAAAATCGGCACAGGATCGATCCGCTTCCAGCGCCCGGCATGGGAAGACATGCCGACGCAGTTTCGCATCGTCAACACGCTGGCCGATCTTCCGGTTGCCAAATCGCTTGGAACCTCGACCATAACGGTCCGGGGCGGCAATTTCGATCTCTACAACCAGCGTGCCCTATCGTGAGCGCCGACAGCATAAACGGACTTCACGGCGAAGCAGCGGTGATCGGCCGGGCGGACCTAAAGACAGTGGCGTGTGTCGGGCTCGGCCTCATCGGCACGAGTTGGGCGGCGGTCTTCCTGTCACGCGGGTTTGCCGTTTGCGCCACCGACACGGAAGAGCGCTCATGGCAGCGTGCACTGCCGATCATCGAGGCCAACATGGCCGATCTCGCCAAGATCGGTCCGGTGGTTGGCGGTTGGCGCGAGCGGTTGCGGTTTGAGCCTGATCTGGCATCGGCGGTGCAGGGAGCAGACTTCGTCCAGGAAAACGGACCGGAACAGGAAGCGGTGAAGGTCGACCTGTTCACGCGGTTGGATAGCGTGCTTGCGCCCGATGTGGTGATCGCGTCGAGCACGTCTGGCATCCCGATGTCCACCATCCAGAAGAATTGCAGGCATCCCGAGCGCTGCATCGTCGGCCATCCGTTTACGCCCGCCCATCTGGTTCCGCTGGTGGAAATCGTCGGCGGGGCGAAGACCAGCCCCGCTGCACTTCATTGGGCAAGGGCGTTCTATGAAAGCTTGGGCAAGACAGTGGTGCATGTGCGCAAGGACGTGCCGGGCTTTCTCGCCAACAGGTTCCAGACCCTTGTTTTGCAGGAGGCGTTGAGCCTTGTGAAGAACGGCGTCGCGACCGTCGAGGAAGTCGACGAGGCCTTCGTCAATGGACCCGGCCTACGCTGGGCGCTTTACGGCCCCTTTGCCCTGACGGCCTTTTCTGCCGGCGAAAAGGGCATCGGCGCAGCACTTCGCCGCTACAAGGGCCATCGCGAGAACGTGCTTGCCTCCATCCACCCGGTCGAAGTCGACAATGCGTTGATCGATGAAGTCGAGCGGCAGGTTGGCGAGTTGCCGGAACTGAAGGAGCCCGGCAAGGCCCTGCAGGATAGGGACCGGCAATTGTTGGAGCTGCTGCGCCATCTGCGGCAATAGGTTTTGACCTGAACTCACCCTTGATGACATGCGTGAAGGTTGCTTTGTGCAATTTTCGGTGTTCGGGCTGCTGCAATCTTGCCCACCATCGCCATCGGGCGTAGGCAGCAGGATCAGAGGTGATGACAATGAAAACCCCGTCCGATCTGCCCGTTCTTCTCAAACGCAGCTTGCAAGCGCAGGTGATCGGGCCGATCCATGCCGAGATGGTCGAAGCGTTGGGCAAGGAAAAGGCCGACGCCATTCTCGATTCGGCAATCCGCAAAGCTGCTATCGCCGAGGGCAAGTCATTCGCCGGCAAGGCGCCTGGCGGTGAGACCTCGATGGCTGAATTCATCAAGCTCTACGATTTGTGGACGGCGGATTCGGCGCTGGAAATAGAAGTGCTCGATGCCACCGAAGATACGTTCAACTTCGATGTGGTCCGCTGCCGCTATGCCGAGACTTATCGGGAGATGGGGCTTGGCCATATCGGCCACCTGATGTCATGCAATCGCGACGGCAATTTCTGCAAGGGCTACGATCCGAACATCCAGCTCGAGCGCACCCACACCATCATGGCCGGCGCGCCGCGCTGCACCTTCAGATATACCTACGAAAAGGCCAAGTGATCGGTGCCGAACGGGTCAGGCAACGCATCCGGCTTTGCGCCCTCGCATGATCAGCCGATCCCTTATCTTCAGCGGGTTCGAACCTACTATCAGGCATTGGGGTATGGCGCGCCTTACGAATGGGCGCACTATGCCAAGGTGCCTTTTCACCGGTTGCAAAAGCCGCTGGCCGAGTGCCGGGTGACGATTGTCACCACGGCCGCGCCCTACCAGCCTGATAAGGGCGATCAGGGGCCGGGCGCGCCCTACAATGCCGCCGCCAAATTCTATCAGGTCTATTCGGGCGATACCGCAACCGATCCCGATTTGCGCATTTCGCATGTCGCCATTGATCGCAAGCACACGACCGCAGAAGATATTGCGAGCTATTTTCCATTGGCCGCGCTGAGGCGTGCGGCAAAGCGTGGACGCATCGGTGCTGTCGCGCCGCGCTTTCATGGTCTGCCCACCAACCGCAGCCAGCGCACCACGCTGGAGGTGGACGGTCCGGACATACTCGCCCGATGCAAGACGGATGCGGTCGATGCGGTGTTGCTCGTCGCCAACTGTCCAGTCTGCCACCAAAGCGTCAGCCTTGTCGCGCGGCTTTTGGAAGCTAACGGCATTGCAACGGTCGTCATGGGCTGTGCCAAGGACATCGTGGAATATGTCGGCGTGCCGCGCCTTTTGTTCTCGGACTTTCCGCTTGGCAATGCGGCCGGGCGGCCGGGAGATCTGGCTTCGCAAGATGTGACGCTTGAGCTTGCGCTCGCATTGCTTGAGGCGGCCCCGGCGGCGCGAACCACGGTCCAGTCGCCGTTGATTTGGAGCTCAGATCCGGACTGGAAGCTCGACTATTGCAATATCGAGCGGCTTTCGCCTGATGAGATCCGGCAGAAGCGGGCCGATTTCGACGCGCAAAAGACAGTGGCTCGAGAGCTTCGCGAGGGGCAGGGCGGCAACCATGACCGGTAGCATGAATGCCCGCCTCGATCCGCTCACGATCCGCAATGGCGGGTTGTCGGCCAGAGTCCTTGCCTATGGCGCGACGCTTGCCGATCTGGTCGTGCCGACGCGCTTGGGACCAAAGAGCATCGTGCTGGGGTTCAACAACCTCGAAGCCTACAAGAGCCATGGCGCGTTTTTCGGTGCGATCGTCGGCCGCTGCGCCAACCGGATTGCCGGCGGTAAGGTAACGCTAGGCGGCAAGGACTATCAGCTCGACCTCAACGAGAAGGGCAGGACGCACCTGCATGGCGGGGCGGGTGGTTTCTTCGCTCGCTTGTGGCACGTCGAACGACATGACGAGACTTCGGTTCTCTTCAGCCTTGTCTCACCGGATGGCGATCAGGGTTATCCGGGTGAAGTGCGTGCGAGTTGCAGGTACACGCTCGCTCCGGACCGTCTTGCGATCGAACTGCGGGCTGAAGCGGACCGTGAAACGCTGGTCAACATGGCGGCCCATCCGTATTTCAATCTCAACGGCGATGGCACGGCACTCGACCATCGCCTGATGATCCCAGCGCAAGCCTATACGCCGGTGGACGATGCTTCGATCCCGACCGGCGAAATCCGGCAAGTGGACGGCACGGATTTCGAGTTTCGCGCCTTGCGTCCTATCCGCAATGAGGTGCTCGGGACCCATACCGGCTACGACCACAATTTCGTTCTGGCGCCTGCGCCATTCGCAAAGCCACAGCTTGCCGCTCGCCTCGAAGGCGATAGGTCAGGTGCGGCAATGGAGGTCTGGTCGACCGAACCTGGGCTGCAATTCTATGATGGCGGCTCGCTTCCGGTTGCCGAGGCATTGCGCGGAGGCGTTTCATCTGGGCGCTTCGGAGCCGTGTGCCTTGAACCGCAGCGCTTTCCAGATGCAGTCCACCAGCCGGGCTTCGCGGGGGCCGTGCTGCGGCCCGGCGAAATCTATTCGCAGGTTACGGAATTCCGCTTTTCGGTGATCTGATCGCCGGCCTATGGCCGCCTCAAGCCAGCGCCTGCCAGAGCCATATCCAGAACAGCGTGTTGCTGGCGATCAGGAATGTCCAGGTTTGGGCGCGGTGCGTCATGGCGAAACACGCTAACGTGCCACGGTTAACGGATTGATTGCGTATCAGTTGCGCGCGCAGAACCATTTGTCCCATATCGGCACAATTCCGGCTGGCATGGAAGCTGCATTCCGTTGCGGTATGAAGATATCAGTGCGCCCAGCCAAACGAGACGGTAACCCGAAGGAGCTCTTCGAGCGAGCAATCGTGCCCGAAGACGTGACCATGGACGGTGAGGAGACCGTACTTACCCTCATAGTGAAGGACATCTACAGCAAGGGTTCGAACCAGCGCTATACGATCACGCTGAGCGCCGACGACCTGGCGATGATTCTCGATAGCGCCGATATCGCCGAAGTGCTCAAGGCGGCGGAATAACAGCATCGCGCTGCGCTGCGACGCCCACATGCATCGAACGA
This sequence comes from Mesorhizobium sp. FG116, assembly GCF_057809835.1. Taxonomy (NCBI): domain Bacteria; kingdom Pseudomonadati; phylum Pseudomonadota; class Alphaproteobacteria; order Hyphomicrobiales; family Phyllobacteriaceae; genus Mesorhizobium; species Mesorhizobium sp. FG116. The sequence continues at coordinate 52,981 of NZ_JBMDKS010000026.1, read as the reverse complement.
TTGTCGACGTTCTGGCCAGCCTCGTGCTGGCTTTTTCGCGTTGAGCCCTATGATCGGGCAGAATTCACCAAAATATGAACATTCGGCTTGATTGAAAGACACATGTTCATTAATCATAACTCAGCGGCAGGCTATCGCGGAGGAGTGAAGAATGAGCATCAACGTTGCCCCCATCGGTTTGGCACGAGACCTGAAGGAGCGTGCAGCCTCCGGCAAGCCGATCCGTATCGGGCTTATCGGCTCCGGCGAGATGGGGACCGATATCGTAACCCGTGTGGCGCACATGTCGGGTCTCGAAATCGGCGCGATTTCCGAGCTCAACATTCCCAATGCTCACCGGGCCGTCGACATCGCCTATCGCGAGAAGGGCTATTCGCGTGAGGTCTCCAATGCCGGCGACATGACCTCGGCCATCGAGGGCGGCAAGATCGCGGTGACCAACGATGCCGACCTCATCATCAACAACGAGCTGATCAACGTGGTGATCGACGCCACCGGCGTTCCGGCCGTGGGTGCCGAAATCGGCCTGCGCGCCATGGAGCATGGCAAGCATCTCGTCATGATGAACGTCGAGGCTGACGTCACCATCGGCGCCTATCTCAAGAGCGAAGCCGACCGCCTCGGCGTGACCTATTCGCTCGGCGCCGGTGACGAGCCGTCGTCCTGCATGGAACTGATCGAGTTCGTCTCCGCGATGGGCCACCCGATCGTTGCCGCCGGCAAGGGCAAGAACAATCCGCTCAACATCGATGCGACGCCGCCCGCCTATGAGGAAGAGGCCAAGCAGCGCAACATGAACGTGCGCATGCTGGTCGAGTTCGTAGATGGCTCCAAGACCATGGTCGAGATGGCGGCGATCGCCAACGCTACCGGCCTGGTGCCGGACAAGCCGGGCATGCATGGCCCCGCCGCGACGCTTGGCGAACTGTCCAAGGTGCTGGTGCCCGAGAAGGATGGCGGCGTGCTGTCGAAGGTCGGCGTCGTCGACTATTCGATCGGTAAGGGCGTTGCGCCCGGCGTGTTCGTCATCGCCGACATGTCGCATCCGCGCATTTCGGAGCGCATGGAAGATCTGAAGATGGGCAAGGGCCCGTACTTCACCTTCCATCGGCCCTATCACCTGACCTCGCTCGAAGTGCCGCTGACCTGCGCGCGCGTTGTGCTCTACGGCAAGGCCGACATGGTGCCGCTGGCCAAGCCGGTCGCTGAAGTCTGCGCCGTTGCCAAGAAGGACATGCAGCCGGGTGAGAAGCTGGATGCAATCGGTGAATATTGCTACCGAGCATGGATCATGACCGCGCCTGAGGCGCGCTCTGCCAAGGCCATTCCGTGCGGCCTGCTGCAAGGCGGATCGGTCACCGCGCCGATCAAGAAGGGCGAACTCATCACCTATGCCAATGCGGCGCCGGCTCCGGGTTCGAAGATTGCCGAACTGCGCGCCCGCCAAGACAAGCTGGTCTACGGTTAAGGAGGTCCAAGATGGCCACAGCCAGGAAAGCGATCTCGCCCGAGCAAACCAACCTGCCGTTCGCCTACCGGCAGTATTCGCCTGACCAGCTCAGGGATGTGCTGCGCAAGATGTATCTCATCCGCCGCTTCGAGGAAGGTGCGGAGGACAGCTACATGCGCGGCCTCATCCACGGCACCATGCACCTGTCCATCGGGCAGGAGGCGAGCGCCATGGGCATCTGCATGCCGCTCCATGAAGATGACCAGATCACCTCGACGCATCGCGGTCACGGCCACTGCATCGCCAAGGGCGCGGACGTGAAGCGCATGTTCGCCGAGTTCTTCGGCAAGACCACCGGATACTGCAAAGGCCGTGGCGGTTCGATGCATATCGCCGATGTGGCCAAGGGCAATCTCGGCGCCAACGGCATCGTTGCCGGCGGCATCCCAATTGCGGTTGGTGCGGCACTTTCAGCCAAGCGCATGAAAACCGGCAAGGTCGTCGTGTCGTTCTTCGGCGATGGCGCCAACAATGAAGGCGCGTTCCACGAAGCGCTCAACATGGCTTCGATCTGGAAGCTGCCGGTGATCTTCGTTTGTGAAAACAACGGATACGGCATGTCCACCTCAACCGCGCGCTCGACCGCGGTGAAGAACATTGCCGATCGGGCCGCCGCTTATTCGATGCCGGGCGTGATCGTTAACGGAAACAATTTCTCGGAAGTCGCCGAAGCCTCTCACGCTGCCGCCGAGCGGGCGCGGGCAGGCGAGGGGCCGACGCTGATCGAGTCCAAGACATACCGCTATCGCGGCCATTCCAAGAGCGACCGCAACCGCTACCGCACCAAGGAAGAGATCGAGGACTGGATCACCAATCGCGACCCGATCCTTTTGTTCGAAACCGAGCTCAAGGAGTTCGGCATCATTGATGAAAAGGGCATCGAGGTGGTGCGTGAATCGGTCAAGCAGGAGATCGCCGACGGCATCGAGTTCGCCAAGCAAAGCCCCGCTCCGGAGCTGAGCGATCTCGACCGCTATGTCTATACAGAGGTGGCGTGATGGATACGGCGGTGCGTGAACTGAGCTATGCGCAGGCCATCCAGGAAGCGATGGCGATCGCCATGGAAGCCGACGAGCGCGTGTTCCTCATGGGCGAGGACATCGGTGTCTACGGTGGCGCATTCCAGGTCACCGGCGACCTCGTCGAACGCTTCGGCACCGACCGGGTGATGGACACGCCGATTTCCGAACTTGGCGGTGCGGGTGTCGCAGTAGGCGCTGCCGTCACCGGCATGCGGCCGATCTTCGAGTTCCAGTTCTCGGATTTCGCCACGCTCGGCATGGAGCAGATCGTCAACCAGGCGGCAAAGATGCGCTTCATGCTTGGCGGTGAAGTTTCGGTACCGCTTGTCATGCGGTTTCCGGCCGGTTCGGGTACGGGTGCCGCCGCCCAGCACAGCCAGAGCCTAGAAGCCTGGCTTGGCCACGTGCCGGGGCTGAAGGTGATCCAGCCGGCGACGCCGCACGACGCCAAGGGTTTGCTTCTGGCGGCAATCGCCGATCCAGATCCGGTCATGATCTTCGAGCACAAGCTGCTCTACAAGATGAAGGGGCCGGTGCCGGAGGGTCACTACACGGTGCCGATCGGCAAGGCCGAGATACGCCGCGAGGGCCGCGACCTCACCATCGTCGCCACATCGATCATGGTGCACAAGGCGCTTGAAGCGGCAGAGACGCTTTCGGGCGAGGGCATGGATATCGAAGTGATCGATCTGCGCTCCATCCGCCCCATCGACCGCGAGACGGTGATCGGCAGCGTAAAGAAGACGTCGAAACTGCTTTGCGTCTATGAAGCGGTTAAGACGCTCGGCATCGGCGCGGAAGTCAGCGCCATGATCGCCGAGAGCGAGGCCTTCGACTATCTGGATGCACCTATCGTGCGGCTGGGTGGAGCGGAAATGCCGATCCCTTACAATCCCGACCTGGAAAAGGCGACCGTGCCGCAGGTGCCGGACATTGTTTCCGCCGCGCGCGATCTGGTCAAGGGAGTGCGTTAGGCGATGCCGGTCGAAGTCATCCTTCCCAAGGTCGACATGGATATGGCGACCGGGCAGATTTCGCGCTGGTTCGTTGCGGAAGGCGCGAGCGTCAAGCAGGGCGACGTGCTGTTCGAGATCGAGACCGACAAGGCCGCGATGGAAATCGACGCCCCTGCCAGCGGCATCCTCCGCAACATCACCGGCAAGGAGCGCGTCGATATCCCCGTCGGCCAAGCCGTGGCATGGATCTATGCCGAAGGCGAAGCCGCCGGGGCATCGCCGGTCGCGCCGCCTGCGGGCGAGACTCCGGCGAAGCCGGCAGAGGTCATCGCTGCCCCGGTAGCAAGCCAAGACAAGGATGAGGCTTCCGCCTCGCAGAACAGGCCGGAGAGCGACAGTGGCGGTGTCCGCGCCACGCCACTTGCGCGCAGGCTGGCGCGTGAAGCGGGGCTGGACCTCGCTTCCGTTTCCGGCACCGGTCCGCATGGCCGAGTGGTGAAGGCGGATGTCGAGGCTGCGATTGCCGGCGGTGGTGCGAAGGACGCCGCGCCGTCTGCGCCTGCCGCTGGTCCGTCGGCCGGTTCGGCTGCGCCTGCGGTCAAGCCGATGTCGGACGATGCCGTGCTCAAGCTGTTCGAGGAAGGCTCCTACGAACTTCTCCCGCACGACAACATGCGCAAAACCATTGCACGCAGGCTGGTCGAAGCAAAATCGACCATTCCGCATTTCTACCTCACCATCGATTGCGAACTCGACGCGCTTCTGGCGCTGCGCAAGCAGCTCAACGACGCCGCGCCGGTGCGGAAGACCGAAAAGGGCGAGGTGCCGGCCTACAAGCTCTCCGTCAACGACATGATCATCAAGGCGATGGCAATGGCGCTGGTGGAAGTACCGGACGCCAATGCGTCATGGACCGAAAGCGCCATGGTCAAGCACAAGCACGCCGATGTCGGCGTGGCGGTGTCGATCCCGGGCGGGCTGATCACGCCGATCGTGCGCCGGGCGGAAGAGAAAAGCCTGTCCGCGATCTCCAACGAGATGAAGGACCTGGCTTCGCGCGCCCGCACCCGCAAGCTGAAGCCGGAGGAATATCAGGGTGGCACGACGGCCGTCTCGAACCTTGGCATGTTCGGTATCAAGGACTTCGCCGCGGTGATCAACCCGCCGCATGCAACGATCCTTGCGGTCGGTGCGGGTGAAGAACGGGCGGTGGTGAAGAACGGCGAGATCAAGATCGCCACCATAATGTCGGTGACGCTCTCGACCGACCACCGTGCTGTCGACGGCGCGCTCGGGGCCGAACTCATCGGCGCCTTCAAGCGCCTCATCGAAAACCCGATGGCCATGCTGGTGTGATGGCCGGTGGCCGCTAAGGCTTCTGTTTGATCTTGCGCAGTGACCTCTCTGGAAGATCGGCTATATTGGGCTAGATATTGGAGATGCGGTCCGCTTGGCGGCGTCATCCCGGCTTGAAGGAGTTCACCCATGCCCCCGTTCCAGCCTTCCGAAGTCCGGAATTTCGTCTCCAGGCTCATGGGGGCGTCGCCAGCCGACATAAAGTTGGTGGCGCAGCGCCTGCACGACCATGCCTTCGAGCAGCGCATGTCGGCGGAAGATACCAAGGCCTTCGTGGGCGAACTCGGCTATGAGAGCCTTGAAGCGTTCTGCGCCGACATCGGCCTTCCGGCCCATATCGCCGAACGCTGGGGCCGCTTCGGGGTCTCGGGTGAAATGCGGCAGGTGTTCACGCTGCTTGCCAGCCAGCGACAGCGCATGGCCGAAGCCATCGCCGAGTTCGAGGAAATGACCCATGTCGGCATCGACGATTTCCTGCGCGAGCGCGGCCTGATCTAGCCTTCGCTGAGTGCCTTTGCCGTTTCGCTGTCGGTAATCAGCACGTTGGCCTCTACTGCTTTAAGTGCCGCGCGGATGGCTGCGATCTTGTGGTGGCCACCGGCAGCCAGCACGACATTGGGAATGGCGCTGACGACATCGAGGCCGATGGCCATGACACGGTCGTTGACTTCGTGATCGACCAGCTTGCCCGCCGCATCGACGAAATAGGACAGGATGTTGGCCACCGCGCCCTTTGCCTTCAGTGAAGGGATAAGCGCAGCGGGCACGATTGCGTGGCGGAAAATGGTGGCGTCGGGCGAGATCTCGCCGACCGTGATCAGTGCGATATCCGCATCCGCGGCGCGTCGCCTGACGTCGAGCAGTTCCGGTTGTTCCCACAACAGGTCGCGCAGGGCTCGGTCGTGCAGCATCACCGGCGCGGTGATCTGGTAGCTGTCCACACCCAGCACTTCTGCCACCTTGGCCGCGACGATCGACGGATTGATCCATTGCGAGTGCGGCAGCGAGCCGACCAGCCCGATCACGGAAGCCGATTTGAGCTGGCGTCTGGCCATGAAGGCGAGGCTGGCATGCAGCGTAGCGCCGCCACCGATGGCCAGCGTCATCCCATCCTGCATCTGATCGCCCAGATAAAGCGCAACGGCGTGGCCGATCGCCTTTTCCAGATTGTCCTTGTCCGAAGGCGTCGGTATGACCACCGCCGCATCAAGGTCCCAGCGCTTTTCAAGCGCGCGCTCAAGCGCCACCTGTGCAGCCGTTTCGGCATTGATGGTGGTGATGACGACGCCTTCGGCAGTGCAAGCTGCCAAGGTGCGCATCACCTTGACCCGGCTGACGCCGAGCTTTTCGGCGATCTGTTCCTGGGTCAGGCCTTCGACATAGTAGAGCCACGCCGTCTTCACGTTGAGGTCGGAAGACACCATCGGTACCTCGGTGCCAGGCTTGTCCGCCTTGCCTTTGCCCATCGCGCATGGCCCTCCGCATTCGCGCACTATCCTCCCGCATAGTGTGCCCACCGTGCGTGACGATTTTATCACCCTACCAATGTTCATTTGTATTTGACAATGAACAAATGAACATATCTTATAACTGCAGGCGTGTTGTCATCCACGGGTCATATACGCCGTGCAGGGAGGAGCAGGTTGTATCCGGATAAAGTCCGGAGACGCCGTGCACAGAAGATCAGGAGGTCTCAATGAAGACGCGTTTCATCACACTTTTGGCGAGCCAGATCGCGCTTGCCGCCATGCTCGTTTCGGGATCGGCCAGCGCCGATACGCTCACCCTTTATACGTCGCAGCCCGAGGCTGACGCGGCAAAGACGGTCGACGCCTTCAAGGCGGCTCATCCCGGCACGGAAGTGAACATCTATCGCTCCGGCACCAGCGATATCATGACCAAGCTGGCCGCCGAATTTGCCGCCAACAGCCCGCAGGCCGACGTGCTTCTGATCGCGGATGCGGTCAGCATGGAGCTTTTGAAGAAGGATGACCGGCTGCTCGCCTATCCGGAAGCCAAGCTCGACGGCATCGAGGCTGATGCCTACGACAAGGACAAGACCTATTTCGGCTCCAAGCTGATCACCACCGGCATTGCCTACAACACCGCCGCGGCGGAAAAGCCGGCACACTGGGCTGACCTTGCCAAGCCTGAGTACAAGGATGGCCTCGTTATGCCGAGCCCGCTCTATTCAGGCGCTGCGGCCTATCTGCTGTCGGGCTTTGCCGGCGATTCGACCTACGGCTGGGACTTCTTCCAGAAGCTGAAGGACAACAACACGGTCAGCGTTCGCGGCAACGGCGCGGTGTTGAAATCGGTGGCAAGCGGCGAGAAGCCTTACGGAATACTGGTCGACTTCATGGCCATGAATGCCAAGGCCAAGGGTTCGCCGGTCGAATTCGTGTTCCCCGAGGAAGGCGTGCCTGCCGTGACCGAGCCGGTCGCGATCATGAAGAGCGCCAAGAATGTCGAAGGCGCCAAGGCGTTTGTCGATTTCATCTTGTCGGATGCCGGCCAGAAGCTGGCGCTGGACATGGGCTACCTGCCGGCCAAGGCGTCGGTCGGGCGCCCCGCCTGGTTGCCGGAGGGTGTCGCCGTCAAGGTGATGACGTTCGACACCAAGGCGATCGTCGAAAAGACGGAAGCCGATAAGGCCAAGTTCTCCGAACTGTTCGGCGGGTAATCGACCAGTGGCCGTTCGCTGCGGCGGGTGATCTTGCCGCAGCGTTTCGACGCTCGCCGCAAAAGCGGAAGCTTCGTCGCATACAATGCGCACGTCAGCCGGGGTTTAGGAACGCAACCATGACTGCAAGGGTGAAGGAAAGCCGGGGCCAGGAAATGGCCCTGACGGCGGCGGTAGCCGTTGTCATCGTGCTTCTGTCGCTGCTGCCGATGCTGCGCCTCTTGAAGGAGGTCGTAGCGCCGGGTGGTGTCGTCTCCGACACGGCAATCCGCCTTGGCCTGTCTAGTTCGGCGACGTGGGTGGCGACATGGCATACGCTGGTTGTCGGCATCTTTGGCACGCTGCTTGCTGTCGTGCTCGGCACGTTCGTCGCGCTTCTGGTCACGCTCACCGACATTCGCGGGCGCGGCGTGCTTGTCTTGTGTTACGTCATGCCGCTGATGATTGCGCCGCAGGTGACGGCGCTTGCCTGGCTGCAACTGTTTGGCCCGGCCAGCCCATTCCTGAAGCTGCTCGGACTTGCACCGCCGCTCGGCACCCGCAATCCGCTTTATTCCACCGAAGGCATTATCCTGCTGCTCGGCGTTCAATACGGGCCGCTGGTCTTCCTTCTCGTGCGTGCCGGTCTACGCAAGCTGCCGCGTGAACTGGTCGAAGCCGCACGAGCAGGCGGCGCAGGCTGGTTCACAGTGCTGCGCACAGTGGTGCTGCCGCTCATGACGCCCTCTATAATGGCGGCAGCAGCACTGGCCTTCGTGTCCTGCGTCGGAAATTTCGGTATTCCCGCCTTCCTCGGCATCCCCGCCAACTACCTCGTGCTGCCAACGCTCATCTACCAGAAGCTGGCGGGCGGCGGTCCGGCGGTGCTGGGCGAGACGGCGTTCCTGTCGGTGCTGATCGGCATCATCGCCATGGCCGGCATCGTCACCCAGGAAATCATGAGCCGCCGGCGCGACTACCGCATTTCTTCGACGTCGCTGCCCGCTGAGCCTTATGAACTCGGACGTTGGCGCGTGCCGGTCGAAGCGGGTATTTGGCTTCTCATAGTATTGATCCTCGTGCTGCCTTTGTTCGGCCTTGTGCTGACCTCGCTCGTGCCGGGCTACGGCATTGCCCTTTCGACCGCCACCGCGACGCTCGATAACTATCGTTTCGTCCTGTTCGAACATGCCGGATCGAGGCGTGCATTCTTCAACAGCTTTGCCTTGTCCATTGCCGCTGCGGTGTTCGCAGTGCTTGTCGCCGTGCCGGTCGGCTACCTGATCGCATGGGGCAAGCAAAGGTGGATCAGGCTGGTCAACCTGTTGATCGAATTGCCTTATGCGCTGCCAGGCGTGGTGCTTGCCATCGCAGCGCTTCTGATGTTCCTGCGGCCGATCCCGTTCACCGGCATCCAGCTCTACAACACCATCTGGATCATCCTCTACGCCTATCTTGCCCGCTTTCTTGTGCTGGCGCTGAGGCCCACCGTCAGCGGTTACCACCAGATCGACCGGGCGCTTGAGGAAGCGGCACAGGTTGCCGGGGCAGGGCTGTTCACGCGCCTGCGCACCATCGTGTTTCCGCTGGTGGCGCCTGCTGCGATTGCGGGTGGGCTGCTCATCTTCATGACCGCGCTCAGCGAACTTACCGTCTCGGCGCTGTTGTGGTCTTCCGGGTCTGAAACCATCGGTGTCGTCATGTTCTCCTTCGAGCAGGGCGGCGATTCCAACTACGCGGCGGCAATGTCGGCCATCACGGTCGCGATCACCTTCGTCCTCATGCTGGTGACCAATCTGCTTGCCCCTTACCTTCCAAGTGGAGTGCTGCCATGGCGGGACTGACCATCAGCAATGTGACCAAGACCTTCGGCGATTATGACGCCGTCAAGGATGTGTCTCTCGATGTTCGCGACGGCGAGTTCCTTGCCGTGCTTGGCCCTTCCGGCTGCGGCAAGACCACTTTGCTCAGGGTTGTCGCCGGATTCGAGAAGATCAGTTCCGGGCAGATCCGCATCGGCAGCGACGTGGTTTCGGATGCCAGCGGCAGCGTGCCGCCGGAAAAGCGCCGCGTCGGCATCGTCTTCCAGAACTATGCGCTTTGGCCCCACATGACGGTGGCCGAAAATGTCGGCTATTCGCTCAAGGTCGCCAAGGTGGACAAGACCGTGGCTCGCCAGCGGGTGGCGGATGCATTGTCCCTGGTAAACCTCGATGGGTTGGCTGACCGGCGGCCCGCTAATCTCTCCGGCGGTCAACGCCAGCGCGTGGCCTTGGCGCGGTGCCTTGTCGCCGCACCTTCGCTGGTGCTGTTCGACGAGCCGCTGGCAAATCTCGACGTGCATCTGCGCGCTTCGATGGAAGACGAGTTCGCCGCCTTCCACAAGCGCACCGGCACCACGATCGTCTACATCACCCACGACCAGGCCGAGGCGATGGCGCTGGCGGATCGCATCGCGGTCATGGATCATGGCAGGCTGGCGCAGCTTGCCACCCCGCGCGACCTCTACCGCGAACCCGCCAACGAGATGGTGGCGTCCTTCATTGCGCAAGGCATCGTGCTTCCGGCCAAAATCATGAGTGCGGAGCAAGGGGGACATGTACGGGCCGAGGTGTTGGGGCAAGAGGCCGTGGTGCGCTGCCGTCCCGGTGAGCAACCGCGAGCGGACGCGAAAATCTGCATCCGTTCGCCCGATCTCGAGATCGCCGGCAAGGGTGAGGCTGGTTTCGACGCCACCGTCACGCGCGCCATCTATAAGGGCGGTGCGGTGCGCGTCGAGCTTTCACCGGTGCTTCAGCCCGACCTCCATCTGCATGTCGAGCGTCCGGAGCCGGGGTCGTTCGAACCCGGATCGCAGATCAGGTTGAAGATCACGTCGGGCTGGCTCATTCCGAACGGAAAACCGGCATGACGCTTTCAATCGAGCTTGCCGGCGGGTTCGGAGAAAAGGGCCGGACCAGCGTCGTCATCGACCGGAACGGACGGCGGGTGATGCTCGACGCCGGCATCAAGGTTGGTGCCAGTGGCAGTGAATATTACCCGCAGGTCGATGCCGTTGCCGATCTCGAAGCTGTGCTGATCTCGCATGCGCATGAGGATCATGTCGGCGCATTGAACTGGTTGTTATCGAAAGGATTTTCCGGCCGCATCCTGATGACAGCCGAAACGCACGACGAAGCGCCGGCGACGCTGGAAGCCTATGCCGAGCCCGAACTTTTGCGCGCCTTTCCCTTTCCCGCCGACAGGATCGAACTGTTCCGCCCCGGCGACCGTCTGGATGTCGCCGGCTTGAGGATCAGCACCGGACGTTCCGGCCACGTGGTCGGCGGTGTCTGGTTTGCCGTGGAGTATGACGAGAGCCGCGTTGTCTATTGCGCCGACGTGGTGCCGGACAGCGCCGTGTTCGTCATGGACCCGATCCCGGCATGCGATCTCGTCATGCTGGATGCTTCCTACGGGGCCGATCCGGTCTCAGGCACCGACCGCGCCAAGCAGATTGCCCTATGGATCGAAGCACACAGTCGCGGTTGCCTGCTGCCGACGCCGCTTTCCGGCCGGTCGCTGGAACTTATCGCTGCGATGCCTGGCCGGTTCGCTATCCATGCTTCGATGCGGCCATCCTTGCAGGCACAGATCGAGGCGGGCTCTGCGTTGAGGTCCGGGGCGGGCGAGGTTTTGCGCCAGCGCCTTGCGCAAGCGCTGGACTGGATTGACGGCCAGCCTTTGCCTGATTGCCCCTTGCTTGCCGATGATGGCATGGGCCGGGCGGGCCCATCCTCGCGCCTGATTTCGCTGGCTGATGCGGCCAACTATCCGATCCTGCTCAGCGGTCATCTGCCGGCCGGCACGCCTGGCGAAGTCCTTCATGCCAAGGGCCGTGCCGACTGGATCAGGATGCCGACGCATCCAACCGTATCCGGCAATACCGCGATCTGGGAGCAGGCCGGACTTCCCGCAGTGCTCGGACATTCATGCGGGGCAGGGGAACTATCGCGGCTGGCCGCATACATACCGGCGTTGCAGGTCGACCGCCGCACCGGCGATCGGCTGGCAATAGGAAACGGAGACATACGATGCGCATCCTGATTTCCAATGACGATGGCATCGATGCGCCGGGCATTGCCCGTCTTGCCGAGGCGGCACGGCGGTTGAGTGACGATGTCTGGGTGGTCGCGCCGGAGAAGAAGCACACCGCGGCTGGGCCGTCGCTGACGCTGGCACAACCCATCACCATGCAGCGACGGGCTGAGAAACGCTTTTCCTGTTCCGGCCGGCCCGCCGACTGCGTGATCACGGCGATGGCGTGGCTGTTCAAGGATCAGCCCAAGCCGGACCTCGTGCTTGCCGGCATCAATGACGGCCGCAACGTCGCCGAGGATCTCGCCTATTCCGGCACGCTCGGCATTGCCCGCGAGGCAAGCTTCTGGGGTCTTCCGGCCATTGGCATTTCGCGTGTGAAAAATCCGGCTATCGGTGCCGAGGATGAATCCTGGCTGGCCGGCCTGATCGGGTCGCTATGGTCCAAGCGCGCTGAATGGGCGGTGGAAGGGCATTGGCTCAGCATAAACCTGCCGACCGCGTTGCCTGCCGAAATCCGGCAGCCGCACATTGGCCGCGACAAGATTGGCCGCAACGCCGAAGTGATTGAAACCGATGGCGACCGCACTGTGCTTGTTCTGCCGCGCGGACGTGCGCACGCCACTAGGCCTGGCGATGAAAACAGCGTCGTCGATGGCGGCTCGGTCAGCATCAATCGGCTGAACTGGTTTGGCCAAACGCGCCTTGGCGACGACCTGGTCGCCAGCCTTTAAGGCCCGAGCCGGATCAGGCGGTAAAGCCCAACGCGCGAAGCTCGTTGTCGACTTCGGTCCAGTCCTTGCAGATCGCATCCGCTCCGCGCGCGGATAGCACTTCGCCGTGGCCGGCATAGCTGTGGCTTCCGCCCGTATAGCCGATTGCCGTCATGCCGGCAGCAACCGCGCCTTCGACGCCGAACGGTGAGTCCTCGATCACGACGCAGTTGGCCGGTTCCGCTCCCATGTTCTCGGCTGCGAAGAGGAAGATGTCCGGTGCCGGCTTGCCGCGTTTGACCATCGAGGACGAATAGATCGCCTCGCCGAAAAACGGAGCCAATCCAGTAACATCGAGGCTGTGGTGAATGCGCTCGAGCGACGAGGAGGACGCCACGCAGCGCTTCGTCTTGAGTGATGACAGGAATGCCGCGAGGTCGCGCGTCTGGGTAAGCTGCTCGCTAAAAAGTGCCTTGGTTTCCGCCCAGATATCGTCACCGGCATCTGCCGGAAACTGGTGGCCGGTAAGCTCCTTGATGCGAACGATGATGTCGGCCTGCTTCATGCCGATGCACTGGGCAATGATGTCGGCGCCGACGCCGCTCATGCCGTGCTTTAGGTAGACGCGCTCATAGGCGAGTGCGGCCAGCGGCTCGCTGTCCACCAGCACGCCGTCGCAGTCGAAGATGATCAGTGGGGATGATGCCACGCGCTGCCTTCTCCAATTCGCAAAACGTGCACATCGCTATAGTTGAAAATGCAAATGTTCAATAGTGCCGATGGATTACTGTGTGGGCAAACCTGTCGCAGGCTGGCCTGAGAGGGATTGCAGCACCTGTTGCATGGCCCGGCGCGACGGCACGTGGTCCGGCGAGATCCAGTTCGGTTCGCTGCCAAGGAAGCGATCAAGAAAAGCAACGGCATAAGTCGGCATTTCGGTGACGTTTTCCCGGTAGGACCACCATGTGCGCAGGTCATCGGCGCATTTGTCGATGGTCGGGGCCGTGCCGAACTCCTGTTCGTGGATGGCTGCTACCGCCGAGACGCAATAGTTGGTGTAGAGGAAGCCTTCCGGCCAGAAACGCACGATTTCCTCGGTGCTTTCCGGGCCTGCTGCCTCTTCCTTTTGGCGCGACACTTCGCTTGTTGCCTTGGCCGGATCCTGACGAATCAATTCGCGCAGAACGAGACCGGCCGCAAACACGATGAAATCTGCCCGGTCGATTTCCGCAAACTTCTTGTCGGCTTCCGCGATTTCGATCCAGTCGAGGAAGGCGCGGGTAAGCTTGGCGTCGTCAATGACGAAACGAATGCCGTAGGCTTCGGTCACGGCACGTGCACTGGCCCGAAAAGTGGCGCGAAACCAACGCAGTCGCCGCAGACGGTGGCGCAGGTCGGGCATTGACGCCAACTCATCCTTGAACCGAATATCCATCGCATAGTCCCTGTTTAGGGGTGATTCTAGCATGCCGATCCGCTGTGCCAACGGGGCTGTTGAAATCATACATATTGACACTCAAGAAAACAAATGTTCTCTAATTAAGCATGTTGCGCCACCGAGCGTGCGGCCGCGCGGAGGCTTGGGAGGAAGGGCCTGATGGCAATTTGGCAATGGGCATTGCTGCTGCTGGCGCTCGTCTGGGGGCTGCAGGCGCTCGGCGTGTGGATGCAGATGCGCCACTATACCGGTGTCTTCAAGGGCATCACGGAGAAGTACAGCGACGGTTTCGTCGGCGCGGGCAACAGCCGCGGGCGCTTCCGCAAAGGCACGATTGTGCTGGTGGTGGTCACGCCCGACCTGATCGTGCGCAGGTTTTTGATCATGAGCGGGCGCTCGGTGTTCACCAAGTTCAAGCGCCACGAGGAATTTGAAGGGGCAACCCTCGACAGCATCCGGTCCAACCCAGCAGTTCTTGGGGAGGGGGAACCCGGTGTGGCCGAGGCCGTGAAACGGGCGATCGAACAGATCGACCGCGCGCGGTCGGAGCCGGGGAAAGGGCCGGGCTTGTCCGGCTTGAGTGCAGCAAGCGCATAGAGGGCGCCGCAGGCCTACCGGGATAGTAGGGCAGCGCGGCATTAGGAGGAAAAATGTCTGTATTTTCAATGTTGGCGCAGCATGCCGACTTGGCCATGCAGAACCTGCATGTCGCGGGTTCGATGGTCTCGGATGCTGCCTTGCACGGCAAGCTTGCCGTGGAGCATGCCTCGGACCAACTCGTCGTTCTGGCTCAAGCGGATAGTGGCAACCTCACGGTCGACCAGTTCCGCGAAAAGCTGAACGAAGTGCAGCAGGAAGAGCAGCTTGGCTGGCTTACCGCCATCGGCAAGTACTTTATCGGCATCTTCCAGAAGGGCGGCGAAGTGTTTGCCGGCTTCGTCACCGGCATCATCCCGACGCTCGTCGTGCTGATGACGGCATTTTACGCGGTGACCGAACTGGTCGGCGAAGAACGCGTTCACGGCTTGGCACGCGGTGCCGGCAGGATCGCGCTCACCCGCTACACGGTTCTGCCTTTGCTCGCCGTGTTCTTCCTGACCAACCCGATGGCTTACACCTTCGGTTCGTTCCTGGAAGAAAAGCACAAGCCGGCCTTCTACGACGCGGCCGTTTCCTACGTGCACCCGCCGCTCGGCCTGTTCCCGCACATCAATCCGGGCGAATACTTCGTCTGGGGCGGCATTCTTGTGGCGCTTCTCGAGCTTGAGAAGAAGGGCGCTGTCGCCAGCGGTTACCACATCCAGGTGGCCATCTGGTACGCCATCGTTGGCCTCGTCGTCATCCTGTTCAAGGGCATGTTGACCGAACGCATCACCGCCATCATGGCACGCCGCCAGGGCGTTGAGCTTTAAGCGGGCGGGAGGAAAACATGGCCAAGACATACAAAGCCGTTAAGATTTCCAAGGGCTCCGGTGGTTGGGGCGGCCCGCTCGTCATCCAACCCACCGATCAACGCAACAAGGTGGTGTCCGTCACAGGCGGCGGCATTCATCCGGTCGCAGCCCTGATCGCCGAGATGACCGGCGCCGAAGCCGTGGATGGCTTCAAGGCGCCGCCGGTCGAAGGTGAAATGGCGGTCGTCGTCGTCGATTGCGGCGGAACCGCCCGGTGCGGAGTCTATCCGCGCAAGCGCATCCCGACCGTCAACCTGACGCCGGTCGGCCAGGCTGGGCCGCTCGCCCAGTTCATCACCGAAGACATCTATGTATCAGGCGTCAAGCCGGAGAACGTCGCCATGGCCGACGGCTCGGAAGCAGTGACAAGCGCGGGGGGCGCAGCATCCATGGCATCAAGCAGCAGCAGTTCGTCTTCCAAGGCGTCGGCGGCCCAACCACTGCCGAATGAAGGCGGCTTCGTAAATCTGATCAGCTCGATTGGCCGCGTCATGGGACGGGTGGTCGGCATCTTCTTCAATGCCGGTCGCCGCACCATCGACCAGGTCATCCGCAACGTCCTGCCGTTCATGGCGTTCGTGACCATGCTGATCGGCCTCATCCTCTATACCGGCATCGGTGACGTGCTGGCACAGCCGATGGGACCGCTCGCCAACAACATCATTGGTCTGCTGATCATCTCGGCCATCTGCGGCCTGCCGTTCCTGTCGCCCATATTGGGACCGGGCGCGGTGATCGCGCAGGTCATCGGTGTCGCCATCATCGGCCCGCAGATCGCCAACGGCACGATCTCGCCGGCAATGGCCCTGCCGGCGCTGTTTGCCTACAACACGCAGGTGGGCTGCGACTTCGTTCCGGTCGGTCTGGCGCTTGGTGAAGCCAAGCCGAAGACGATCGAGATCGGCGTGCCGGCGGTGCTGATCAGCCGCCAGATCATGGGGCCCGTCTCCGTGCTGTTCGCATGGGTCGTCAGCCTGTTCGTTCTGTAAGTTAGAAATCGAGGTTCGCCACATGACCGTTCTTTTGAGAACACGGGTTACGGCTATCGGGCCCGAAGTGGCGGACCTCGCCGAAGGCGGCGTTATCATCCTGTTCGCAGATGGCTCGCCGCCTGAACTGGCCGAAGTCTCCGTTCTGCACAAAACGGAAGAGGGGCCCAGCGTCGGCGCACCGCAGGTCGGTGCGTCGATCGCCATCGGCCCGGTATCCGCCACGATCACAGCCATTGGTCCGAGCGCGTGGGCGAAAGTGCGTGAAATCGGCCATGTCGTGATCACGTTCAATGGCGCCGGAAGCGCTGAAAGGCCGGGCGAGATATGCGCCTCGCCGGTCGAGACCGATGAACTCGTCGCCGCATTGAAGCCGGATACGGTCATCACGATCGCGGCCTGAAATCTGGCCGTTCCGCGGCCGCATTGAGAACAACAGAGTAGATGTGATGGAACGCTCGACGATCGTCAGGGTGCACGAAGGTCTGCATGCCCGCCCGGCCACAAGGTTCGTCAAGCTCGCCAAGAGCTTCGAATGCGAAATCGACATCATCAAGGACGGCAAGGCGGTCAGCGCCAAGAGTTCCGTCAAGCTGATGCTGCTCGGCGTCAAGGAAGGGCAGGAAGTCACCGTGCGCGCCAACGGCGCGGATGCCATCGAGGCGGTCGAGGCGTTGATCGCCTATCTCGAAAACCCGCGTGCCGGCCTGGAAGAAGACGACACGCCGAATGCCGATAGCGCAGTTGCGGCCGTGCCTCAGCCTGCAGCGCCGCCGCTGCGGGCCGCCCCCGCCTCCGATGCCGGTCTCTTCGGCATCGCAGCCAGCGAGGGCGTGCATCTCGGTCCGGCCTTCGCGCATTTCCCACCCGAAATCCGCTCCGACGGACGCTCGCTTGCAGCGCATGAGATCGAGCCGGAACTGACGAAATTCCTGGCGGCGATTGCCGCCGTGCGCAACCGCATGGACAAGGCATTGGCGGACGAGACGCTGGCAGGTGGCGATCGCGGCATTGTCGCGGCGCTGCGCGATATCGCAGGCGACGACACGCTGGTGGGCGACACGGTTGCGATGATCCGCGAGGGCACCGATGCCGTTGCTGCAACCATTGCCGTGAGTTCAAGGCTGGCGGAGGAATTTGGCGCGGTCGAGGACCCGTACCTCAATGCCCGCGCCGACGACATGCAGGCGGTGGGGCGGCAGATATGCCTGGCGCTGCTGGGGCAGGACGATGTCAGCCTCGAACAGATACCCCAAGGCGCGGTGCTGATAGCCGACGATATCGGCGCATGGGATCTCGCCCGCGCACCCTTGAAGCGCATTGGCGCCATTGTTTGCGGCCATGGCGGGGCGACGTCACACATCGCCATCATCGCGCGTTCGCACGGCATTCCCGCAGTCTTGGGGTTGGGTGAGCGGGTCGCTGAACTGCGCTCGGCAAAGGTCGTTGCGGTCAACGGCAATTCAGGCGCCATCATTGCCGATCCCGATGCCGGGGCACGTGCGGACTATGAAAAGCGCATGGGCGAGGCCAAGGCCGAACGCGATGCGCTGACCATGTACAGGGACACCGTGCCGACCCTTGCCAACGGCACCGTTATCGAGGTCGCGGCCAATCTTGGATCGCTGGAAGAAATCGAAGCGGCCAAAGAAGCGGGCGCCATGGGCGTCGGCCTTTTCCGCACCGAGCTCTTGTTCATGCGCCACATGCACCTGCCGTCCGAGGACATGCAGGCCGAGACCTATGGCGCGCTTGCCAAGGCATTTGCGCCATACCCGGTCATCGTGCGTACTCTCGACATCGGCGGCGACAAGCCGATTGCCGGCATCGAGTTCCCCGAGGAAGAAAACCCGTTCTTAGGCTGGCGCGGCATCCGCATGTGCCTCGACCGGCCGGATATCTTCAAGCAGCAGTTGAGGGCGCTTTTGCGCGCCGCGGTCCACGGCAACGTCAAGGTGATGTTGCCTATGGTTTCCGACCTCGACGAGGTTCGCAGTACCCGCGTGCTGATCGAGGACTGCAAGACGGAACTGAAGCAGCAAGGCATTGCATTCGGAGAGTTCGCGCTCGGCGTCATGATCGAGACACCGGCTGCGGTGTTGATTGCGCCGGCACTGGCCAGGGAAGTGGCGTTTTTCTCCATCGGCACCAACGACCTGACCCAGTATGTCATGGCCGCCGACCGGCTCAATCCAACCGTGGCCAAGCTCAACGACGTTGCCAATCCGGCGGTGATGGCGGCAATCGAAATGACGGCGAAGGCCGGTGTCGAGGCGGGCATCATGGTCGGCATGTGCGGCGAGGCGGCTGGCCGCCCCGATCTCATACCAGCGTTCATTCGCATGGGCCTGACCGAGCTTAGCATGAGCCCGGCGTCAGTTCCGCGTGCCAAGAAGGTGGTCGTCGAACTGGGCAAAGCCGGGTGATGCAACGCGGGCTTCCGTTGAATTTGATTCAGCGGAAGCGCTTACGGCGTTGTTTTTCCAGCCTTTTGGCTTCTTCGGGGCGGGTGCCTGTCTCAACGCAAGTGAAACAGCAACATCGCAAAGACCGGCGTAAGCTCGGCAATTGGATCGTTGCCGCGGCAGGCGGCTATGATCCTGTCGAGCCGCGCCTCGACCGCCAGCGCCGCGATCTCCAGAGGATCAGAATCCAGCTCTTCCGCCGAACCGATGCTGGCCAACCCGCAGGCGAGTGCCGCCGGCGCCAGAAGCGATACAGTCAGCGCGCTTTCGGCTTGCATCAGGTTCTTGACTGCACCTTCCGGTATCTCAAGCCTGAGTGGACGCTGGTGCAGGAATTCAACCACCAATGCGGCGCATATCTGCGCAACCTGCGCCGTGCGGTCGGTCTCGCCTGTCGTGTTGCCAAGCGCCGCCAGCAGGTCCGGATGGCGCTGCAGCATCGCAGCGTGGACGGCGGCAAAGCTTGCCTCATGGACGCGGTCGGCGCTGGCGTTCCTGCGCGCCAGCATGGTCTTGACCAGATAGTACATGTCGCGGCGGAATGCCCGCTCTCCGGCCAGCACGTTTTGCCTGCCGTTGAGAGGGAAATAGGTCTCGAACGAACGGGCCGCACCTGCCTGTCGCCCATCATAGGGCACCAGCGTTTCAGCCGCCGTCATGGCGTCGTCGAAGGCGCTCACGGCATGTCCGAGCAGGCCTTCGATCTCGCGGAGCGGAAACGGCACGGAGCCGCCCGCGCCCGGCAATGGCAACAGGTTGGAACGGCCGCTGTCGTGGCGGCGCTGACGGATGGCCTGGCGCACATCGCGCAGCCGATCCTTCAGGTTGATGCGTACCTCTTCGGAGATTTCACGCAGCATTTAACGCCTCGGCTTCGTCTGGGTCCCGTGCTGAACTGGTGCAGCGTCGAAAGTAGGATTGTTCCCAACACGCATACTCGGTCAATAGATCATATTGTGCAGTTGCGCCGAATTGCTAAGGAATGGTGAACGAATCTCGGGGGAGTAAAAAGCATTGGCAAGAAAGCCGCGCAGGAGCGCCGGGTCGGCCGACGACCAGGCAACCAGCCATGTGGCCAGCGAAAGCCGCAGCGATCGTCTCAGGATACGCGCGGCGTGGATGTATTTCATCGAGCAGATGACGCAGAACGAAATCGCCGATGTGCTCGGCATCGGACGCGTGACCGTGGTGCGCATGCTGGCCGAAGCGCGTGCGCGCGCCGAGGTCAAGATCGCCATTGAAAGCGAACTGGTCGAGATCGTCAGACTGGAAAGGGCGCTGGAAAAGGCGTTCGGCCTCGAACAGGCCATCGTTGCGCCCTTGTCAGCGCCGGAGGCCGATCCCATCCCGGCCATTGCCGCCAAGACCGGAAGCTTCGTGTCCGAAACCATGAAATCGGGCATGCGGGTGGGCGTGGGTTGGGGCCAGACCCTGTTCGGCAGCCTGCCTTTCATCAGCTCCAAATCGCTCAGCGACTTCAAGGTGATATCGCTTCTTGGCGGGGTCGGCGTGGCGCGCCGGTTCAATCCGGCGGAATTCGCCTGGCGATTCGCACAGGCCTTCCAGGGCGACGGCTATCTCATCCCGACGCCCGCCGTGGTCGACAGCGTTGCAACCAAGGTGGCGCTGGTCGAACGGTGCGGCCTGCAGGAAATCTTCCAGCTTGCCGATTCGCTCGATGCCGTGCTGGTCAGCATCGGCGGCATCGCTTCGGCCACGACGTTCTACCGCGGCGGGTTCCTCAAGGATTCCGACCGGGAGGCCCTGCTCGCGCGCGGAGCGGTCGGCGACCTTCTGTTCCATTTCTTCGACAGGAATGGCGATCTTGTCGATCATCCGGTCAACGATCTTGTCATGTCGGTCGAGGTGGATCGCCTGCGCCGCGCGCCCATGCGCATCCTCACCTCCGGCGGGCAGGAAAAGATCGAGGCGCTGCTTGGCGCGATGAACCTTTTTGCACCCACTGTGCTGATCACCGACGAGGAAAGCGCGCGCCGCATGCTCGACGCGCACAAAGCCGGCTAGCCTTGACACTTTCTCCGCCACCGTCTTTCTGACGCAGGCTCCGGCCCGTAGGCGAGGAAAGCATGGACGAGAAGAAATCCAGACCAAGGCCGTCCCGCTCGCGCGAGACGCTTTCCGATTCAGGGTCCAGCCTGCACGCCTCGCTTGCCAATGAAATCGGGCAGCGCATCGTGCGCGGCGACTATGCACCCGGAACGATCCTGCCCAACGAGGCGCAGTGGTCGCAGGAGTTCGACATCAGCCGCTCGGCCGTGCGCGAGGCGATCAAGATGCTGATGGCCAAGAGCCTGTTGGCGTCTCGACCCAAGATCGGCAGCCGCGTCGAGCCAAGGGAGCGCTGGAACCTGCTCGACCGCGACGTGCTGGCCTGGTACGCGGCTTCGCCTGACCGCGAGGCGTTCCTCAAGTCGGTGCAGGAATTCCGCCACATCATCGAACCCGAGGCTGCGGCCCTTGCCGCGACACGCCGCACCGATGCGCAGATGGCCGAGATATCTGATGCCTGTCGCGTCATGGGCACGGCGACTTCGCTGGAAGAGCGCACGGATGCGGACACGCGCTTCCATCTTGCCATCCTGCAGGCATCCGGCAACGATCTCATGGTGCCGCTCGGCGTGCTGATCGAGCAGGCTTTCCACCACCTGTTCCTGTTCACCACGCGCGAAGGTGACGATCTGGCGGTGGCGCAAGCACTGCACGAAACGGTGGAGCGCAACATTCGCCTGCGTCGCCCGCAGGCCGCGCGCCGCGCCGTGCGCAAACTTCTCGCCGCCACCGACAGGACTATTGCGCGCGGCTCCTGAAGGCTCCCATGATTGGGTTCGCAAACTGATTCCGGGAATGGGACCAAGTCGTTGACCGCTAAGCCGAATGTCCTGTTCATCTGCGCCGACCAGTGGCGGGCGGACTGCATTTCCGCGCTCGGCCATCCCAATGTGCGCACGCCCAATCTCGATGCACTCGCCGCCGATGGCGTGCTGTTCAAGAACCACTTTGGCCAATGCACGCCGTGCGGACCGTCGCGGGCGAGCCTGCTTACCGGCCTCTATTTGATGAATCACCGCTCGGGCAGGAACGGCACGCCGCTCGATGCCCGCCATACCAATGTTGCGCTGGAGGCCCGCAAGGTGGGTTATGAACCGGCATTGTTCGGCTATACCGATACCAGCATGGACCCGCGTGGGCGCGATCCGGACGATCCGGTGCTCACCGGCTACGACAAGGGCGTGTTGCCGGGCTTCGACGCGGCGCTCCATCTGCCCGACGACATGGCGGCCTGGGTCGCCCATCTCGAGACGCTGGGCTACAGCCTTCCCAATGGCCGCGACGATGCCTTTCGCCCGCGCCAGCCGTTCGACTTGCCGCATGATCGCGGCTTCCGCTTCATTCCCGCGATTTATCCGGCTGAGCAAAGCGAAACCGCCTTCCTGACCGACCGCTTCATCGACTGGATGTCGGAGCGCGAGCACACGCCGTGGTTCGCGCATTTCGTGTTCTATCGGCCGCATCCGCCGCTGATCGCGCCTGAACCCTACAACGCGATGGTCGATCCGAAGGACGTGGTTTTCCCCGCGCGTGCGCCTTCGCTCGCCGAGGAACGACGCCAGCATCCGCTGCTGGCCTACGAACTGGAGCGCATCGGCGAGCCGGGTAAGTATGACGAGCACAGCCCGTTCAATCCGGTCGAGGCCAACGACCTCGAAATCCGCCAGATGCGCGCCGCCTATTATGGTCTCGTGTCGGAGGTGGACCATCATCTCGGCCGCATCATCGCGCACCTCAAGGCGACGGGGCAATATGAGCGCACGTTGATCGTCGTCACCAGCGATCACGCCGAGATGCTGGGTCAGCATCATGTCTGGGGCAAGGAAATATACTTCGATCAGGCGTTCCACTTGCCGCTGGTGATCCGCGATCCGCGACCGGAGGCCGATGCCGCAAGGGGCATGCAGGTGGCGGCTTTCACTGAAGCAATCGACATCATGCCGACCATCCTCGATTGGCTTGACCTTCCAGTGCCGCGCAGTTGCGACGGCGCTTCCTTGCTCGGGCATGTTCACGGCGCGCCGCCGGCGAACTGGCGCGGGGAAGTGTTTTTCGAGCACGATTTCCGCACCGTGAAGGCCCAGCGGGCCGAGACCGCGCTTGGCATCAGCTCGGACGAGTGCAGCTACGCCGTCATCCGCGACGCGCATTACAAATACGTGCACTTTGCGGCATTGCCGCCGCTATTGTTCGACCTCTCCACCGACTCCGATGAAATGCACAATCTGGCCGACCGTCCCGAGATGGCAGCGGTCGTGCGCGACTATGCGCAAAAGATGCTGAACTGGCGTCTCACCCATGCCGAACGCACCCTGACCAACATGCAGTTGACCAGCGAAGGCGTGTTTTCGCGCCCCTAGATCTCCACCGAAGTTGGAGCGACGGCTTTCCGCGTGTGGTGCAGCAGCGCCGGGAACTGAGCGCGTATGCTCAGCCTGAACCACTATCAGGCGCAATCGGACCGGCGGCACAGTGCATACTTCCTCGACCGCATCCGGCGCTTCTCCCATTGACGGCCCCTATGCCTGGCTTCGGCTGACGATTTCGCTGATCCTCGGCACTATCGGCGGGGCGGGCATGTGGGCGGTGATCGTCGTTCTGCCTTCCGTACAGGCCGAATTCGGCATCGACCGCGCCAGCGCTTCACTGTCCTATGCGGCGACGCTGGTTGGCGTCGCTGTAGGCAATGTCATCGTAGGCCGGGCAATCGATACGGTCGGCTATTGGCGTCCGGCGCTGATTTCGTGCCTTGCCCTCGGTTCAGGCTTTATCCTTGCCTCGCTGGCGCACTCGAACATGCAGTTCGTCCTGGCGCACGGCTTCCTCATCGGTATCGGCACGGCGGCCAATTTCGGGCCGCTCATCGCCGACATTTCGCATTGGTTCCAGCGCCGCCGAGGCGTGGCAGTCGCGGTGGCGGCGGCCGGCAATTATATCGCAGGCACGATCTGGCCTGCGCTGATGCCGTGGGCAATCGAGGCGGAGGGGTGGCGTTTCACCTATGCCGGAATTGGCGTCATCTGTCTCGCCGCGATGATACCTTTGATCCTGTTGCTGAGGCGACCGGCGCCGCATGAAGCCTTTTTGGTGGAAGGCAATGCAAGGCCGATGCTGGCAAGCTCGCTTTCGCCGCGCGTGCTGCAAATCATGCTCGTCATTGCGGGGCTGTCCTGCTGCGTTGCCATGTCGATGCCGCAGGTCCATCTGGTGGCCTATTGCATGGACCTTGGCTACGGCATGGCGCGCGGATCGGAGATGCTGGCGTTGATGATGGCGGCCGGCATCATCAGCCGTATCGGTTCCGGCTTCATTGCAGACTGGATCGGAGGCGTCAGGACGGTGCTGCTCGGCTCGGTCCTGCAGTGCCTTGCGCTTTTGCTCTACATTCCGTTCGACGGACTTGCCTCGCTCTACGTCGTCTCGCTGGTCTTCGGCCTGTCGCAAGGCGGCATCGTTCCAAGCTATGCGGTCGTTATCCGCGAGTATCTGCCCGCGAAGGAAGCGGGGCAACGCGTCGGCATCGTCATCACCGCGACGATCCTCGGCATGGCGCTCGGCGGATGGATGTCCGGGTGGATCTACGATCTGACCGGCTCTTACGCGGCCGCGTTCCTCAACGGCATTGCGTGGAACCTGCTCAACATCTTCGTCATGCTGACGATCCTGTCGCAGTCGCGCAGGCAGGCTCAGGTGGCTGCCTAAAGCCCCGAAGCCAGATCGGCCGGAAAATCGTCGTTGTCGGCGTCGCGCATGGCGGCAAGGCTACGGTTGTCCAGCACGTCGGCAATCGCCTGCCTAACCTCCAGCATCATGTGACGGACTTCGCATGTCGTCTCGTCGCAGTCATCGCAACGCTGGTACTGTGTGCGGCTGGCGCAGGAAATCGGCGCCAGCGGGCCGTCGAGCACGCGGATGACGTGGCCGATCTTGATGTCTGCCGCCGAGCGCGCAAGCCGGTAACCGCCGTCTTTGCCCTTGCGGCTCTGGACAAAACCGGCGTTGCGCAGCTCGCCAAGGATTGCATCGAGGAATTTCTTGGGAATGTGGTTGGCAACCGCGATGTCGTTTACGAACGCCAGTTGCTCCGGCGGCAGGCGTGACAGGTGCACGAGTGCCTTCAGACCGTATTTGCCTTTTTTCGTGAGCATGCCCGAGACAGTTCTTGGAGTGGTCATGCGGCGGTATCACAAGCCGACTTTACGCATAGTCGCAAGCCTACCGTCGCTCTACGCAAGATAGGGCCCACTAAATCCATATACAATATAAAACATATTGATTTTTCGTGACTTTTCGGCCGATCCGGCAAAGTGGTCGCAAAAATGGAAAAGCCGGCGCGAAGCCGGCTTTCCCTTGGATTGGCTACAGACAGATCAGCGATTGCCGTAAATCTGGTCGAGCAGCGCGCCGGAGGCGAAATGCTCGGCCTGGACTTTGTCCCAGCCGCCGAACACCTCTTCCACCGTTACCAGACGGACATCGGGGAAGTTGGCCTTGAACTCAGCCAGCACTTTTTCGTCGTGCACGCGCAGGCCATTTTCAGCCTCGATCTTCTGGCCTGCCGGCGAATACAGGAATTCGAGGTAGGACTTGGCCAGATCGCGCGAGCCGTTGGCGTCCGCCACCTTGTCCACGATGGCGACCGGGAACTCGGCCAGCAGGCTGACCGAAGGCGTCACCTGCTCGAAATTGCCTTCGCCGAATTCCTTGCGCACGCCATAGGTTTCGGATTCGAAAGTGATGAGGACGTCACCCAATTCGCGCTCCACGAAAGTCGTGGTGGCGGCGCGCCCGCCAGTGTCGAACACCGGCACATGGTCGAAGATCTTGGTGATGAACTCCTTCACCTTGGCGTCGTCGTTGTTGAACTTCTCCTTGGCGTAGGCGGTTGCCGCCAGATAGGTGTAGCGCGCGTTGCCGGAGGTCTTCGGGTTGGGGAAGATCACCTGCACGTCGTCGCGCACCAGATCGTCCCAATCCTTGATGTTCTTCGGGTTGCCGGCGCGCACCAGGAATGACGGCAGCGAATAGAAGGGCGAAGCGTTGTTGGGGAAATCCTTCTGCCAGTCGTCGGTGACGAGGCCGTTCTTGACCAGGAAATCGATATCAGTGACCTGGTTGAAGGTAACCACGTCGGCGGCAAGGCCCTCGACGATGGCGCGCGCCTGCTTGGACGTGCCGGCATGCGACTGGTCGATGGTGATGCCGGGATGTTCGGCGACATAAGCCTTGTTGATCGCCACGAACAACTCGCGGGCAACGTCATAGGAAGCGTTGAGCAGCTTGTCGGCGGACCATGCCGAGGCCGAGGACAAAAGCAGACCCGCAGCGGCGGTGGCGGCAAGCAAAAGGCGTTTCATGATGGGCTCCAATGAGAGTGGTTCCATCATATAGCCGGAGCAGGCTTTGGCCTTCGAGGCACACCGCTGCCGCAATTGGAGGTTGAATAGAAATTCGACCTCACTAACCGCCTCTTTCGAGGCGATTATTCCAGTGCCTTCAAATCATTCCGCAGCAGATGGAAAAACCTTCCATTTGCGCGGCCTGAACGCGATGCGGCTCTTCTGTGCCGCCGGGTGATCGACCGGAAGCTCGATCTCGACACGCTCGCGATGACCGCCGATTTCCAGTTCCACGCGCTTGGTGCCTGCCACGCGCCTGATGGAAGCGACCGTGCCTGCAAGGCAACCGGCGCACTCGTCCAGCAATTCGACATCGTGCGGGCGGAAGAACAGCGTTGCCGGGCCGGCCGGCGCGTCGGGCGCGGCAAGACCGATCGGGCGGTCGGTCAGCCAGACCTGGCCATCCTCGACCTTGACCGGAAGCGAACTTGAATCGCCAATGAAGCCGTAGACGAAAGGCGAGTTCGGCTGGTCGTAGACCTCGTCGGCGGTGCCGACCTGCTCGATGCGGCCCTGGCTCATCACCACGACGCGGTCGGCAAGTTCCAGCGCCTCTTCCTGGTCGTGCGTCACGAACACGGTGGTGTGGCCGGTGGCGTCGTGAATCTCGCGCAGCCAGCGGCGCAACTCGCGGCGCACCTGGGCATCCAGTGCGCCGAACGGCTCGTCCAGCAGGAGCACCTTCGGCTCGATCGCCATGGCGCGGGCGAGCGCCACGCGCTGGCGCTGGCCGCCGGACAACTGCGCCGGATAGCGTTTTTCGAGACCGGACAACTGAACCAGGTCGAGCAGCGTCGAGGCGCGCTTGCGGATTTCATCCGCGGGCGGTCGCGTTGCAGACGGACGCACCTTGAGGCCGAAGCCGATATTGTCGGCCACGGTCATATGGCGAAACAGTGCATAGTGCTGGAACACGAAGCCGACATTGCGTTCGCGGATCGATCGTTCCGAGGCATCTTCCTCGCCAAAGAAGATCTTGCCGATCGTCGGCTGTTCCAGCCCGGCGATCAGCCGCAGCAATGTCGTCTTGCCCGAGCCCGACGGCCCGAGCAGCGCGATCAACTCACCTGAACGGATGTCGAGCGAGACATCGTGCAGGGCAGGGAAGGTGTCGAATTCCTTGCGGACGTTTTCTACGCGAACTTGCATGAGGTAACCCTGTCAATGTCCGCGTGTGGCGGCGATTTCAGCGCCGTAGCGCATTTCCAGAAGCGTTTTCAGCGCCAAAGTGACCAGCGCCAGCCCAGCCAGCAATGAGGCCACGGCAAATGCTCCAGCGGCGTTGTACTCGTTGTAGAGGATTTCGACATGCAAAGGCATGGTGTTGGTCTGGCCGCGAATGTGGCCCGACACCACGGAAACCGCCCCGAACTCACCCATGGCGCGGGCGTTGCAGAGCAACACGCCGTAGAGCAGGCCCCATTTGATGTTGGGCAAGGTCACGTACCAGAAGGTCTGCCAGCCGTTTGCGCCAAGCGAAATCGCTGCCTCTTCATCGCCCGTGCCCTGTTCCTCCATCAGTGGGATCAGTTCACGCGCGACGAACGGAAACGTCACGAAAACCGTTGCCAGCACGATGCCGGGCACCGCGAACAGGATTTCGATGCCGTTTGCCTTCAGCCACGGTCCGAGCGCGCTCTGCGCCCCAAACAGAAGCACATAGACAAGGCCGGAAATGACCGGCGAGACCGAGAAGGGCAGGTCGACCAGCGTCGTCAGGAAGGCCTTGCCCTTGAACTCGAACTTGGCGATGGCCCAAGCTGCGGCCACGCCGAACACCAGGTTGAGCGGCACCGAAATGGCCGCCACCAGAAGGGTCAGGTGGATGGCCGACAAGGTGTCGGGCTCGCCCAGCGTTTCGAAGAAATACCCGAGGCCCTTGCGCGAGGCCTCCATGAACACCAGAACCAGCGGCAGGACGAGGAATAGCGTCAGGAAGGTGAAGGCGATTGCCATCAGCCCCCAGCGGGCCGGCCGCGATTCCGTGATTCCGGAAGCGATTTCCGGATTTGGATCGGCAGCAAAAAGAACCGGATCAGCCATAGCGTTTGCGGCTCCATGCCTGCAGCAGGTTGATGACCAGCAACATGGCGAATGAGATCACCAGCATGATCGCCGCAATCGCCGTCGCCGCCGGATAGTTGAATTCCTCCAGCCGAATGACAATGAGCAGCGGTGCGATCTCCGACACGTTGGGCAGGTTGCCTGCGATGAAGATGACGGAACCGTATTCGCCGACGCCGCGCGCGAAGGCCAGTGCAAATCCGGTGACGATGGCGGGCGCAAGGCCAGGAAAAAGCACGCGCGTGATGGTTTGCCAGCGCGTCGCGCCAAGTGTCGCCGCTGCTTCCTCAACCTCCTTGTCGATCTCCTCGATGATCGGCTGCACGGTGCGCACCACGAAAGGCAAGCCGATGAATACCAAGGCCACGACAATGCCGGCCGGCGTGTAAGCGATCTTCATGCCGAGCGGCGCCAGCAAGGAACCCACCCAGCCCTTGGGTGCGTAGAGGCTTGTCAGCGCTATGCCGGCGACAGCCGTTGGCAGGGCGAAGGGCAAGTCGACCATTGCATCGACTATGCGCCGCCCCGGAAATGGGTAGCGCACCAACACCCAGGCAACGATGGTTCCGAACACCACGTTGATCAATGCGGCTGCAAGGGCCGTGCCGAAGCTGATCTTGAGCGCGTTCACGGTACGCCGGTCGGTGGCGATGGCCCAGAAATCGACCCAGCCCAGCGAAGCGGATCGCCAGGCCAGCCCGGACAGCGGTATCAGGATGATGAGGGTGAGGTAGACAAGCGAAAAGCCGAGCGTCAATCCGAAACCCGGAATGACACTCGGTTTCCTGAATCGCCACCCCGCTTGCGCGGAAGCTGTGGTCATGCGGTTCCTTGCTATGTTGTCCGGTGGTTATTGTGCCGGCTTGTAGACTTGGTCGAATATCCCACCGTCACCGAAATGGTAAGGCTGGGCCTTCTTCCATCCGCCGAAAAGCGGGTCGTCAATGGTGATCAGCTTGATATCGGGCAACGCCGCCAGATCTTCCGCCGGTACCAGGTCGCGCTTTGCCGGCCGGTAGTGGTTCTTGGCGATGATGGTCTGGCCTTCTGCGGAATAGAGGTAGCTCAAATAGGCTTCCGCGACCTTTCTTGTACCCTTGGCATCGACATTTGCATCGACGATGGCAACCGGCGGTTCGGCCAGGATCGATGTCGGCGGGATTACGATGTCGAACTTGTCGGCACCGAATTCGTCGAGCGCGAGATAGGCTTCGTTTTCCCAGGCCAACAGCACGTCGCCCAGTTCACGTTCCGCAAAGGTCACCGTGGAGCCGCGCGCTCCGGTGTCCAGCACGGGTACGTGCGCATAGAGGTTGGCAATGAACTGCTTGATCTTGCCTTCGTCGCCACCGTACTCGGTGTTCGCCCACGACCATGCCGCAAGATAGTTCCAGCGCGCGCCGCCGGAAGTCTTCGGGTTGGGCGTAATAACCTGCACGCCTTCCTTGATCAGGTCGCCCCAGTCCTTGATGGCCTTGGGGTTGCCCTTGCGGACGAGGAACACGATGGTTGACGTGTAGGGGGCCGAATTGTTCTCGAACTTCGAGCGCCAGTCCGGATTGATCTTCTTCGAATTGTCGACAATGGCGTTTATGTCGCTCTCGAGCGCCAGCGTCACGACATCGGCGTCAAGGCCGTCGATGACCGCGCGGGCCTGTTTGCCAGAACCGCCATGCGATTGCTGGATGGTGACGGTTTCACCGGTTTCCGCCTTCCAATGTTTGGCAAAGGCTTCGTCATAGACCTTGTAGAGTTCGCGGGTCGGATCGTAGGAGACATTCAAAATGGTCGTATCGGCGAGGGCAAAGCCCAGGGTGCCGAATTGAACTGAACCGGCCAGCAAAATGCCGAGCCACTTGTTGAGGTGAGAATGGGTCATTGGAACCCTCCGTTGAGCACAGCTTTACTCTACTGAAATTGTAGAAATTGGAATGCGCCCAGCATTGCGTTTTTACGTTTGAGACGGCGCTTCTGTTCCCAAAATGCCATCAGGAGAGGGAGATTTTTGCTCGACCATCTTCGCGCGGCTTGCCGTACGGCACAATAAATCTAGTGGCGAGGCATGTTATCGCGGATTTTTGCATCTGGATTGAGACAAGCGGATTCGGCCGAGAAATGCGAATCTTGTGAATCGCTTGGCGCGCTTTATTCCACAAACACCTTCACGCTGGCCGCGCGGCCGGCAGCATCGATGACGGTAAGAGTGGCGTAGCCCGCGCCATCCGGCTGCCACGTCGCCGTGCGGCGGCGGTCCTGCCCGACGAGAGGCTTGCCGTTGGCCAGCCACCTGAACGGCGCGCGCCCGCCTTGCAATTTCAACACCAGCGGCGTTGCGCCGGCTGAAGCAACATCCAGATCGACGCGGGCGCCGTCAGGTGGAAAGACGATATGCGGCGCGGGTTCGGTTGCGCTCGCGACGACAAGTCCATCGCCTGCTACGCCGAAGCGGGCCAGCGTTACCGGCAGGTCATCGCGCCGTGGCCGCAAGGTGCCGGCTGGTTGGCTGGGCAGCGGCACGGTCGCAATACCTGAACGGGCAAAGGCTTCGAACAGGATGGGAGCGGCGGAGACGTAGCCGGACAGGCCGGGCACTGCTCCCGCATCGGCCCTGCCAACCCATACGCCAAGCACGTAGCGTCCGTCGAAGCCGACCGACCAGGCATCGCGATAGCCGTAGGACGTTCCGGTCTTGTAGGCGATGCCGCGCACCGAAGCGCCTTCCGGTGGTTTGACGCCCGAGAGAATGTCTGTGATCTGCCAATTCGCCTGCGGGTCGAGCAGAGTCGTGGCCGAACCAGTAACCGGCGTGGCTTCGGTGCCATCGCGCAAGGGATGCACTTTGCCGCCATTGGCGAGGCCTGTGTAAAGCTGCACCAGATCGCGCAAGGTGATGCCGACGCCGCCCAAACCGATGGCCAGCCCTGGCGCTTCATTGGGCGGCAACACAGCATTTGCGCCCGCTTGGCGGAAGCGCGCCGTCAACCGTGCCGGACCCACCGCATCCAGTATGCGCACCGCCGGCACGTTCAGCGACAATTGCAGGGCCTGGCGCACACTGACATCACCCTGATAGCCCATGTCGAAATTCTTCGGCCTGTAGCCGCCGAAATCGGCTGGACTGTCCTCGATCAGCGTTTCCTGCGCCACCAGCCCTTGCTCGAAGGCGAGGCCATAGATGAACGGCTTCAGGGTCGACCCCGGCGAGCGCAAGGTGCGGGTCATGTCGATCCAGCCGGATCGCCCGGAATCCGTGAATGAGGACGACCCGACTTCACCCAGAATGTCGCCGGTGCGGGAATCGGCCAGCACCATCGCCACCGACAGTTTCGGGCCGAGCCGGATTGCCGCCTCGCGCGCCACGGATTCCAGCCCTTGCTGGACGCTCTTGCGGATGGTGAGTTGGGGCGGAACACCCGGCCTTGCGATCCGCAGGGCGGCAAAGCTGGCATGGGCAGCCAATGCGGGCAGGTCGCGCCGTGTCGCCGGTACGTCCTCCAAAGCTGCGCGCGCAGCCTCGCGTTCGCCAAGCATGTTGGCCGATACCATGCGCGCCAGCACCCGGTCGCGCGCAGTTTGCGCCGTCTTGGCGTTTCGGTCGGGACGGCGCTTTTCCGGCAGTTGCGGCAGCGCGACGAGCAGGGCTGCTTCCGACACGGTGAGGCGTTTCGGTTCCTGGCCGAAATAGGCCAGCGATGCCGCGCGCACGCCTTCCAGATTGCCGCCGTAGGGCGCCAGCGTCAGGTAGCGTTCCAGTATCTCGCGCTTCGAAAGTCGCCGCTCGATCTGCACCGCACGGGCGATCTGGCGCAGCTTTGCCCATACGCTGCGGCTTTCGCGCGGTTCGATCAGGCGGGCCAGTTGCATCGACAGCGTCGAGCCGCCGGAAACGATGCGGCCATTGCCGGCAAACTGCAGCGCCGCCCGCCCGAGCGCCAGCACATCGACGCCGCTGTGGTCCCAGAAGCGCTTGTCCTCATAGGCAACGAGCATGTCGATGAAGGCCTTGTCGACCTTGTCGATGCCGGTAGCGAGCCGCCAGTAACCGTCCGGTGTTGCGAAGGCGCGCAGTAACTGGCCGTCACGGTCGAGCACTTCGGCGGACACCGTCAGCTTCTGCGGCAACGGAGGAGGGTAGGCGCGGTCGAGTTGCCAGAGGCCAACCGAGCCAAGCGCAACCAATACGGCCGCGCCGGCTGTCCCGATTGCAAGTTTGCGGAGACGGGTCATCAGCCTACTGCGCCTTCACCTCCATCATGCCGGTGGCGGTGCGGGCCGAATATTGCGGCCGGTACATGTCCTCCACGCTTGCCGCCGGATGGGCGTAAACACCAGGCGTCACCGCACGCACGACATAGGCCAACGTCATGTCACGGCCGCCGTCGTTTTGGTTCGGATCGAACGCGGCGACGAAGCGGTCGTTACGGAATTCGAGATGCGCGGCCTCGGTCTGGCCAAGCCAGCCGAAGTTGGACAGTTGTGCGCTTGAGACCAGGCTCGGATTGTCGATCTCGAAGCCTGCCGGCAACAGGTCCGTCACCAAAACGCGCGACGGCCAGTCGTTCAGTTCGCGCACCTTCAGCACCACCACATAGCGTTCGTTCTGCTCGGCTTCCGTCACATTGGCTTCGGTGCCGTCGAGACGGTAGTAGGTGCGCTCGATGGTAAAGCCGTCGCCTCCCGCCGGCAGCGGCTGGCTGGGTGCCGCCACCGTCGTCACCACGGCTTCCAGCGGCGTCTTGCCGGTGTTGGCGATGGTGAGCGGGTTCTGGACAAGGTCGCCGCCGGCGATCTCGTTCGAATAGGCACCCTTGTGGGCAGCACCATCGACGCTCAGCGCGATGGTGTCGTTGCCATCCTTCAATGCGCGGGCGGCCAGCAGCATCCAGGCGTTGTCCTGCGTGCTCGTCCAGCGCGCCGCCTCGCGTTCCTTTGCCACCAGCTTCACCAGTTGCGGCACCACCGCAGGCGTCGGCTTGCTTTCCGCCGCCAGCGCCAGCATCGCGGCTCCGTCGCGCAGCGGCGAGGCGTAGTCGGCGCGGTAGTAGTCGAATTCGGTGGTATCGTCGGCCAGACTGAGCGCCGCCTCGAACGTCGCCTCCGAGCGTTGCGCATCGCCATAAAGTGCGAGCGCCGCGCCAAGCTGCGCCACCGCCATCGGGCTGGTGAAGGATTCAAGCTGCGTATCGGCATAATAGCGCAGGTCGCCGATGGAAGCCTTCTTGTTGCGCGCCAGCACGTAGAGCGCATAGGCGATATCGGTGCCGCGGTCCTCCACGTCCTGATCGTAGCCGAGCGAGTTCTGCAAATTGTTCAACGCCTGGCTCAATGCCTGCGCCGGCACCACATAACCCTGTTCGCGGGCGCGGGTCAGGAAGTCGGTTACATAGGCGTCGAGCCACAAATCGCCTGATCCGGGTCCCCACAGGCCGAAGCTGCCGGCGGAAGCCTGGTAGTTCAGCACGCGACCGATCGCCTGCTGCACTCGCTCATGCAGGTCCTTGTCCACCGCCATGCCGTAGCCCTTCGACATTTCGCTGACATAGAGCAAGGGTAGCGCCCGGCTGGTTGTCTGTTCGGCGCAGCCATAGGGATAGCGGTCGAGCGCCAAAAGCAGCGATGGCACATCGAGCGCCGACGATTGCGAGACACCGACGCTGACCGACGCGCCTTGCAACAGGCTTGCCGACAGCAGTTCCTTATCCACGCGCAGCGACTTGCCGGGTCCGAGATCGACCACCATACGCGTCGTCACCGGCAGTTGGGCAGGCCGTACCGGCAGATAGAGCGTCTGCTCGATGGCCGGGACATCGGCATGCGTCAGGCTTACCGTCACCGAGGCGTCGCCCGGTTCGACCGCGATCAGCGGAACGGTCAGCGTCTGGCGCTTGCCTTGCTCCATCGTCAGCTTCTGCGGCACCGCGTCGTCGCCGATGGTGATGTCGCCGGTCGTGGTGATGTTAAGCGCATAATCGCCCGCCGGACCATCCGTATTGGCGAAATCAAGCCGCATCGTCGCTGCATCGCCCGGCGCGAGGAAGCGCGGCAGGCCGGCGGTGATCACTACCGGATCGCGCACGATCACATCGCTCGTCGCATGACCGACCGCATCCTTGGTCCAGGCAACCGCCATCACCCGCACGGTTCCGTTGAACTGCGGGATGTCGAAGGCGACGTTCGCCTTGCCCTCGGCATCCAGTTCAACGATGCCCGAGAAGAAGGCCACCAGTTGTTCGGTCGGAGGGCTGCCTTGCGATTGCATCGCGGCTCCGTCGCCGCCGGTGCGCAGGCGGCCCATCGCGCCGAGCGAGCCGTCGATCAGGCGGCCATAAAGGTCGCGCATTTCCAGCCCCAGCATGCGCTGGCCAAAGAACCAGTCTTCGGGATCGGGTATCTTGTAATTGGTCAGGTTGAGAATGCCGAGATCGACCGCCGCAACCGTCACATAGGCCTTGCTGTCGGCTTCCGCGCCGGTCACCTGCACCGGGATCGACAGCACCTGTCGCGGTTCGGTCTTTTCGGGCGGCGTCAGCGTCACCGCCAGTTTCTTCGCGCCGGGATCGATCGACAGCCACTTCACACCGATGGCGCGGGCAGGCATGCGCGTTTCCTGCGCGTCGCCGGGCCTGAACAGCGTCGCCGTGACATAGGCGCCAGCGCCCAAGTCGTCACCGACCGGAATATCGACGGTGCCGCCCTCAGCCGGGATCGATGCTGTCACCGTCTTTACCAGCCGGTCCGCGCCGATCGCCACCAGAAGCTCGCCGGCGAAGTGCGGCGAGACCTTGAGCTTGGCCACGTCGCCTGCCGCGTAGCTGTCCTTGTCGAGCGCAATTTCCAGCCCGTCAGGCGTTTCCGTCGAGCTTGCCTCGACATACCAGCCGGCGTCGAACTCGTAGCTCGTCGCCGGGCCGTCCGGATCGGGCGAATTTACTTCCAGCCGGTAGCGGCCCCAGTCCACGGGCAGCGACACCGTGCTTTCCTTGTCGGCGGCGATATCGAGCGTGCCGTCGGCAACCGCCTTGGTGAAGGTCACCGGTTCATAGTTCCATGAGTTGCCGGAACGGTACCATTGGTAGTTCCGCTCGACCTTGACCAGCGACCAATTAGCGCCTGCCAATACCTTGCGTTGGCCAGCATCATCGACGGCGATCAGACTGAACTTGGCCGTTCCGCCTTGCGGCACTTCGGTAAAGTCGGGTCGGATGCCGATCATTTCGCCTTGCGGACGAATGTTGAGCGTCAGCGACCGCTCGACGGCCCGACCTGCGGTCTCGCGCATGCGCACCGTCACCTTGGCGTTGACCAGTTGCGTCGTCGAAGGCAGTTGATCGATCGCTACGGGGAAGGTCGCCTTGCCGTCGTCGCCCACCAGCGGCAGGTCGGCCAGCGGCGTCACCGAAGGTTCCCCGGCCTGCTCGTCGGCAAGGCCGAACACGAAGCCCTTGAAACGGTCCCATTCGCGCGTGGTCGAAAGCGTGCGCTCGCCTTCGATGGCAAGGCCTGCTGCCGGCGCGCCATAGAGGAAGCGCCCGTCAACGGTCACGTTGGCGGTCTCGCCGGCAGCCATTTCCGCCTTGTCGGCGGTCAGGTCGAACTCGATGCGATCGGGCACGAAGTCCTCGACCAGAAACATCTGGCTGGCAACCGCCGCCTGCTTGGGGTCGGTGTGGATCGCAACCGACCAGGTGCCGCGCATGGCGTTTGCTTCAAGCGCAAGCTCGACCGTATGGCCGCCGGCGGTCGCGCCGTCGCTGATGATCCGCCTGTCCTCGACGCCGTCGGGGCGGGTGAAGATGAAGGTCAGCGGCAGGTTGTCCACGGCCTTTGCGGTGTCGTCGCGGGCAAGCGCCGACACATGCACCGTTTCGCCGACGCGGTAGATGCCGCGCTCGGTCCAGGCATAGACATCGAGTGCGCCGGGCGCCGCACGGCCCCCCACGCCGCGGTCGGAGAGGTCGAAGCCGGCACGCGCCATGTCGAGGAAGACGAAATCCTGGTCGCCCTGCTTGGCCATCAGCACGGCTGGAACCATGCTGCCTTCGCCGCGTGTCAGGCCGGGGTTGAACACGGCGCGGCCATCCGCATCTGTGGTCGCGGTGCCAAGGATTTCATTGTTGCGGGCAAGCAGCGTCAGTTCCGCGCCTGCCAGCGGCTTGGCGCTGCCAAGCGAGCGGGCAAACACGCTCAAGCCGTCCTGTCCGGTATAAGTTGAAAGACCGATGTCGGAGACGACGAACCATTGCGTCGCGCGCGAGTTCCACTCGTCGCTGTGGTCATCCACCGGCTGCGCGGTCAGCACATAGACGCCCGGCTTGCGCTGCGGTAGCGCCTCGTCCACCGGGAAAGAGGTCGTGACTTCCTTGTTTAGGTCATTGGCGATTTCGAGCTGGCCTTCCCAAACGGGAGCGCCCATCTGGTCGGCGATGCTTGAGATATCGTAGCCATCCAGTTGCCGTAGGAACTGGTAGCCGGAAAGAAGCTGGGTCAGCGCGCGGTCGCCGATGCGGTAGAGCTTCATGTCGGCAGCGGCCATGTTGACGCTGACCATCGGGATGCCGCGCCGCGCGCCGGCCGGCAGCACGAAACTGTCGCCGGTGAAGCGTGCTGACGGCGCACGATCCTGCACATAGATCGAAAGCACGACCGGCGAGGCGATGACCTCGCCGACGGCTGCCGGCAGGCCGGAGCGGAACGAAACCTCATAATGCTGGCCGTGTTCGAGGCCTTCGACGCAGATCTGGCGATCCTTGGCTTCGATGCCCTTGGGCGACCCGCCGTCCACGCGCACGAACTGCGTGTAGTCAACGCCGGTCTTGACCAAATCCTCGGAAAATTGCGCGCAGATGCGCGGCGCGCTGGTGTCGGCATCGACGCTGTGCTCAATGATGCGGAACCCCTTGCGCGCCTTGAGATCCTCGTAGCCGGCGCGGACCGATGCCGAGTTCAGCAAGGCAAGGCTTGCCTCGTAAGCCTGCAAGGCCGGGCGGTAGAGGTCGCGGCGGTCGAGGCCGGCGGCAATCTGTGCCAGCGCATCGGCACGCGTCGTTTGCGTGCGCAGCAATTTATAGGCGTTGAGCGCGGCGGAAGTCGCATTGGCCTGCAGGTTCGCGGTTTCCTGGCTGTCGGTTGGCTGCGTCGCAAGCGTTGCGCGCGCCAGTTCAAGCCAGAGCTTGCCATCGTTTGGCATTGCCGAAACGGCGGCTTCATATTTCTGCATCGCGCCGCGGCTGTCGCCGGTCAGGGCCGACTGCTCAGCTTGGTTGATCAGCTCGCCCAAGCCGTCGCCGGGCTTGGGATAGTTCGGGCCGGTCAGCCTGTTGCGGTACTGGTCGGCCTGTTCGGCCATCCACGCCGGGAAGAAGGAAAGCGCGGGTGGCGCGCCGATGTCGGGGTCGCTGTCGGCAACCACCACCTTGCCTGCCGTTGCGCCATTGAAAGGCTTCAAGGCGTTGAAGTCGGACTTCAGGAAGCACCACTTCGCCTTGTTGTTATAGGTGAAGGCGCGGCAAGCCGGGTCGCCGAGGCAGGTGCTTTGGCACTGGTCGAGCGTCACGTTCTGTTCCGAGCGCAGGTCGAAGCCGAAATAGTCGGAATTCTGGGTGGTGACGATGCGCCGGGTTTCGGCGGCGAATGCCGCTCCCGTCAGAGCGAGGAAGAGGAGAATGAGGACGGGCAAACCACGAGCAGCGCGCATTGTCATCGCATTCCCTCCAGATGCTTCTGCCATGCCGGCAGGTTTCAAATATCGCTCATGCTTGTCAATCTGGCGACGGCCATGTGCCGTTATGTAACGGTTTCATTCTGGACCGATCGCCGCTATGCAGCCTTAAATTGAAGTCACGCATTCTTGCAAAGGGACAGAAGGAGTGAATTCCAACGTCTTCTCATTTCAGACAAGTGGATTGTGGCCGCTTTACGAAATGCGTGAAACTTCAGTCGAATTTTAACTTTGTGCGTTAAACAGGGGTGATGCTGAAGAGTATTGCGTTCAGAGCAGGAGGGCGGGAAGCGAAGCTGCGGCTTACGCGCGCGCTTGTGCTCGCGCTGCTTGGCTCGGCGGTTTTGCTACCCCAGATACAACCTGCAGCCGCCTTCGAACTGTTCGGCATCAAGTTGTGGGGATCGTCCGAGGACGACGATGCCGACATTGTCGACCCGATGCGCTACTCCGTCACCATCAACGCGCCGGATGCCGACAAAGACCTCATCAAGAAACTGGAAGCGGCCTCCGCGCTGAAGAGCGACGAAGACAGGCCCGTGTCCGGTTCGCTCGGCTTGCTGACCAAGGCGCGCGGTGACCGCGAGCAACTGGTGGCGGCGCTTTATTCCGATGCCCGCTACGAGGGCGTCGTCAATGTCACTATCGCCGGCCAGCCGATTGACGACCTGCCGCCGGATGCCGAATTCAAGGGTCCACAGCCGATTCCGGTCGTGATCGACGTTGCGCCCGGTCCGAAATTCACGCTTGGCGACATCGTCCTGAAAGGCGATGCCGCAGGCCTTGCCAGTGCCGATTTCGGCCTGATCGCGGGCGGCGACGCCAGCTCCGGCGCGATCCTCAAGGCCGAGGGCCTGATCGTGCGCGCATTGAAGGAAGAGGGCCGGCCTCTTGCGCAGATCACCGACCGCGAGATCGTGGCCGACCATAAGACCACCACGCTCGACGTGACATTGACTGTCGCTGCCGGACCCGTTGCCGGCTTTGGCAACACCACTGTCGAAGGCACCGAGCAGGTCGATCGCGAATTTACCGAATACATGACCGGCCTGAAGCGCGGCGCGCAATACTCGCCCGAGCAGATCGATCAGGCGCGCGAGCGGTTGCTCGGTCTTGAAGTGTTCAACAGCGTCACGCTCAAGGAAGCCGACCAGCTCGATGCCGACGGCAATATTCCCATCGCCGTCCAGGTCAGCGAGCGCAAGCCGCGCTATTTCGGTATCGGCGGCACGGTTTCCAACACGGAAGGTCTGGGGCTGGAAGGCTATTGGGGCCACCGCAACCTGTTCGGGCGGGCTGAAAAGCTGCGCATCGACGGTTCGATCAGCGGCATCGGTTCCAACGATCTTTCGGAGCTGAACTATAATGCAGGCATCATGTTCGAGAAGCCGGGTGTGGTTGGTCCTGCCTCGAAATTCTTCGCCAATCTGAAAACCGTCTACGAACATCCCGACGCCTATGACCGCTTCTCGGTCAAGGGCGGGGTCGGGCTTTCCTATGAGCTGACCAGATACCAGACGGTGTCGGCCGAGCTTTCGCTCGACTATTCGAAGATCACCGACGTCTTCGGCAAGAACGAGTTCCTGATCGCGTCGGTGCCGTTGCAATATGTCTTTGACAATCGCGACAACAAGCTGAACCCGACCAAGGGTTTCAGGGCGCTCGCAT
This sequence comes from Mesorhizobium sp. FG116, assembly GCF_057809835.1. Lineage (NCBI taxonomy): Bacteria > Pseudomonadati > Pseudomonadota > Alphaproteobacteria > Hyphomicrobiales > Phyllobacteriaceae > Mesorhizobium > Mesorhizobium sp. FG116. The sequence goes on along the minus strand of NZ_JBMDKS010000026.1, from coordinate 13,420 downwards.
TCGCCGAGCCCAGTTACGACATCGAAAACGGCAATGCCTTCGTCAAGCTCAAGGGCGAGGGGTCTGCTTACTATTCGCTGTCGGATTCGAACAAGTTCGTACTCGCCGGCCGCGCGGCCATCGGCTCCATTCTTGGCGCCAGCGTCGACGAGGTGCCGGCGGACCGGCGCTTCTACGCAGGCGGCGGCGGGTCGGTGCGCGGCTATTCCTATCAAGGCATCGGCCCGAAGGACATCAATGGCACGCCGACCGGCGGCCTGTCGTTCTTCGAAACTTCGGTCGAGATGCGCATCGCCGTCACCGATACGATCGGCATCGTGCCTTTCATCGATGCCGGAACCGTTTCAACCAAGCAGTTTCCTGATTTTTCCGACGTGAAGGTGGGCGCGGGCGTCGGTCTGCGCTATCTGACACCGTTCGGACCGCTTCGGGTCGACGCGGCAGTGCCGCTGAACCGCGACCCGAGCGATCCGCGTTTCGGCATCTATGCCGGCATCGGCCAGGCATTCTGACGGGACTGAACGGCGAGCGGACTGAATGGCAATCGTGAGACGCATCCTGCGCGTGGTGTTTTATGCGGTCCTCGTCGTGGTGGCCGCAGCCATCGGCGCGCTTGTCGTTCTCACCACCACCGAGCGTGGCCGCGCCAATCTGGCCGGGCTGATTTCCAATGCCGCCTCGTCCGAAGGCAGCAAGGTCACCGTCAGCGGCATCGACGGCATCTGGTCTGGCAACCTCACCGTCGATCACGTCGTCCTCGAAGATACGCAAGGGCCGTGGCTGGTGCTGCGCGAGGTCGCGGTGGACTGGTCGCCGCTTGGCCTTCTGTCGCGCACCTTCCGCGCCAATCGCGTCGCCGTCGGGCGCATCGAGGCCGCGCGCGCACCGGTTGCCGATCCAAACGCCCAGCCGAAGAACAGCGACGGTTTCTCGCTGCCCGTTTCCGTGGACATCCGCGAGATCGACTTGCCTCAGATCGCGCTTGGCGAGGCGCTGGCCGGTGCCGGCATCGCTGAACTCGCCGCCAAGGGCGCTGTGCGGGCCGAACGCTCGCCGCTCGCCGTCGAGGCTGATCTCAATCTCGCACGCCATGACGGCAAGCAAGGCACGGTCGATGCCTCCGTGCACTTCCTGCCCGAAGACAATCGGCTTGACCTCGATGTGCGCGCCGACGAGCCGGCAGGCGGCATCATCGCCAACCTGCTCAAGCTGCCCGAAGCCCCGCCGGTCAACATCGTCGTATCCGGCAACGGCCCGCTCGCCGACTGGAACGGCCGCGCCGCCTTCAACGTCGATGGCCAGCTGGTCACCCAGATCACCGGTCGCCATCAGTTCACCGACAAGGGCAGCCGCGTCGAAGCCAAGGGCGACGGCGATTTCGCCGGCTTCGTGCCGTTGCGCCTGAAATCGCTGCTCGGCGGCAGGACCAATTTCGACCTTGCCGGCACAGCCACCAACGATGGCGGCGTCGAAATCGAAAACGCCACCTTCGACACCGCCGCCGTGCATGGCGAAGCCAAGGGCAGCATCAACCCCAAGGGCGCCAGCGACTTTTCAGTCGAGTTCAAGTCCGCCGGTCCAACGGTGCCGCTTTCCCTCGGCAGCGAGGAAAGCCCGATCGACATCGAGCTTAAATCGGCTTCGCTGCGCGCTTTTGGCGAAGGCAGCGCTCCTGCCGTCGATATCGAGGCGCGTCTGGCTAAGGTCGCGACCAACGTCACCAAGGTCGATAACATCGCCATGGCGCTGCATTCGGATGCCTTCGACGTTACCAATCGCAGCGGCCCCATCTCGGGCACCGTGACCGCCGACAAGATCGGCCTCGACAATCCCACCATCGCTCCGCTCATCGCCGGCAAGATCACCACTCAGGTGGACGGCGACGTGACGAGGGACACCATCAAGGTCAGCAAGGGCCTCATCACCAGCGATGCGCTCAAAGGCGGCTTCGACGGCCAGGTTTCGCTTGCCGACGGCTCCATCGAGGTGAACGTCAAGGCCGATGCCGCGTCCGCGGCGCTGCCGGTCGCCGCGCGCCCGGTGCTTGGCGAACGCACCACGCTCTCCGTCTCGGTGAAGCGCGATACCAGCGGCAATGTCACCGCCGACCAGCTCGACCTGTTGTCCGGCCCGCTGTCTGCCAGCGGTAGCGGTTCCTTCATCGACGGCCAGATCGCAGCCGACATCAAGGGCGCGCTGGCCGATATCTCCACGCTCGCCAAGGACGCAACCGGCGCGATTTCGCTTGCCGTAACCGCCAAGGGTTCGCCGCTGGCCCCAGACGTCGCGGCCACGCTCAACAGCGACAAGCTCGTCGTCGCCAATCGCGAGATCACCGGCCTCAAGCTCAGCGCCGCCGGCAAGGCCGATGCGGCCAATCCCGCCGCCGAGGTGACGCTAGCTGCCGATGTCGCCGGCCAGGCGCTGCAGGGCAAGGCCGTTCTCAAGACCACCGATGGACGGCGCGAGATCGACGGGCTTACGCTGTCGCTTGGCAAGAACCAGATTGCCGGCGATCTCGTGCTTGACGACGCGTTCCTGCCCGAAGGCAAGATCAGCTTCGAACTACCCGACATCGGCCCGTTGGCAGCCCTTGCGCTCGAAAAGGCCGAGGGCGAAGTGCGCGGCACCGTCGCCTTCACCAAGCCGGGCGGCATCCCGCAGGTCGACGTCAAGGCAAGCACGGCAGGCATTACGCGCGGCGACCTCTCGGCCAAGGGCGTCACCATCGACGCGCTCATCGCCAACTACGCGGCCGCTCCTGCAATCTCGGGAACGATCCGCGCCGACGGCGTCACTTCGGGCGGCACGGCCATCAGCGGCATCGCCGTCGATCTGGCCCGCGATGGCGACTGGACGGCATTCTCCGGCGGCGCAACCGTCAAGGACATTCCGGCCAAGGCCAAGGGCCGCGTCAAGGTCGCCGGCGGCGCAACCACCGTCGAGCTTGCGTCGGGAGACGCGACGTTCCGGGGCGTCAAAGCCAGCATCGCCGCGCCTTCAACCATTGCAATTGCCAACGGCAAGACGACGCTCGAAAAGATCGTTCTCGCCATCGGCGGCGGCAAGGCAACGGTCACCGGTTCGGTCGGCGACACTCTCGCCATCAACGCGGCACTTGCCGGTGTGCCGATTGCGGTCGCCAACAATTTCGCTCCCGGCCTCGATGCTTCCGGGTCGGTCTCGGGTACGGTCAAGGTGACCGGCGCGCCGGCAAATCCCAGCGTCGCCTACGACATCAAGACCTCCGGCGTGCAGGTGGCGCAGACGCGCAGCGCCGGCCTTGGCGCATTGAGCGTTGGCTCGTCCGGCACTTTCCAGGCCAACAAGCTGACCTTCACCGCCGACATCGCCGATGGTGCCGGCCTCGGCCTCAAGGGCGGCGGCAGCGTCACCACCGCCGGCGCGCCCAACCTGTCGCTTGATTTCAACGGCAATGTCCCGTTCGCCTTCTTGTCGCGCAAGATGGCGGCGCAGGGCCTTTCGCTCAGCGGCACGGCCAATGTCGCGGTGCAGGTGCGCGGACCCGCCTCCAAGCCCGTCATCAGCGGCTCTGTCCGGGCAAACGGCGCACGCTTCGTCGCCGCTTCGGCCGGCATCGCCATCAACGACATCGCGCTCGACATCGGCCTTGGCAATGGGGTCGCAACGGTCAACCGGCTCACCGGCACGCTCTCTTCGGGCGGTAGCCTGACAGCAGGCGGGACGGTCGGTATCGATCCCGCTTCCGGCTTTCCGGCCGACCTCAATCTCAAGCTCACCAACGGGCGCTACACCGACGGCCGCATCGTCACCGCCAATCTTGCCGGCGACCTTGCGATCAAGGGCCAGTTGGCCAGTTCCCCTGTGCTATCCGGCGTCATCAATCTTGCGCGCACCGTCATCACCGTACCCAACAAGCTCCCCGGCTCGTTGTCGGAACTCGGCGTGCAGCACAAGAATGCGCCTGCCGCCGTCAAGGAACAGGACAGGGCACTGCGTCCGGCAGGCGGCGGCGCAAGCGGCAGCGGCGCGGTTACCCTCGACCTCACCATCAATGCGCCGAACGAGATCTTCGTCCAGGGCAGGGGTGTCGATGCCGAGCTCGGCGGTTCGCTGAAGCTGACCGGCCCGACCTCGTCACCACAGGCGGTCGGCAAGTTCACGCTCAGGCGCGGCCGCCTCGAAATCCTCGGCAAGCGGCTGAATTTCACCGAAGGAAGCCTGAGCTTCTCCGGCTCGCTTGTGCCCTATCTCAACCTTGTGGCTGAATCGACCGCGTCGGATGCGACCGTCACCATCACCGTTTCCGGCGAGGCGACCAATCCGAAGTTCATCTTCTCGTCCGTTCCCGCGCTGCCGGAAGACGAGGTGCTGGCCCGGCTTATCTTCGGGCGCTCGATGTCGAATCTGTCGCCGCTGCAGATCGCGCAACTCGCGTCGGCTGCCGCCCAGCTCGCAGGCGTCGGCGGCTCCACCTCGCTGTTGCAGAATCTGCGCAACGCCATCGGTATCGACGACCTCGACGTGACCACCGACGAGAAGGGCGGCACCGCCGTTTCTGCCGGCAAATACCTTAACGACCGCACTTACCTTTCGCTTGAGAAGGGTGAGAAGCCGGGTTCAGGCAAGGCCCGCATCGACCTCAATGTCGGACGCGGCGTGAAGCTTCGCGGCGAAGCTTCCGATGCAGGCGAGGCCAAGGGCGGCATCTTCTACGAGAAGGAATACTAGCCGCGTCTGCTAGTTGACCGCTCGGCTTCTTCACGAGGATTTGCAGTGTCAGGCAGTCGTTGTCGGCGCCGGGCAGGCGCGTGGCAACATCATGCAAAGGCATGAAATGCTTGCGCCTTGCGTCGCGCGGAAATCAAAAAAAACGCATCGCCAATAACAAATTTACGCCAACTCTGTCGCAATCGCGCGTACCGCTCGCTTTCCAAAGTTGCACATTTGCTCAAGTTCCAAATTTATCGCCGCTTTTGACATCGGCGACGCGATGCGGAATGTTAAAAGGCGGAAAGCCAACAATGGGAGTTACAAATGAAAACCTATAAAAGTAATGGCGACCAAGTTCCCGCACATATCGTGGAAATGGCCGAGTTGGCGAAAGCCGGCAAGGTCGACCGTCGCGAGTTTCTTGCTCTCGCCAGCGTGTTCGGTGCTTCCACGGCGATGGCTTACGGCATGATCGGGCTTGCAGCGCCGACGCCTGCTCAGGCTCAGGACCAGCCCAAGAAGGGCGGCATTCTCAAGGTTGCCCAGTGGATCAAGGACCCGAAGGATCCGCGCAAGGCCGACTGGTCGGAAATCGCCAATGCCGAGCGCCAGGCGCTCGAGCCGCTGGTCAAGTACACCAACGACTACACCTTCCGCCCCTATCTCCTGGAAAGCTGGGACGTCAACGACGACGCCACCGAATACACATTGCATGTGCGTAAGGGCGTGACCTGGTCGAACGGCGATGCGTTCACCGCCGACGACGTCATCTTCAACCTCAAGCGCTGGGGTGACAAGAGCGCCGAAGGCAACTCCATGCCCGGTCGTCTCGGTTCCCTGGTCGATGAAAAGACCGGCAAGCTCGATGAAAGTGCCGTCACCAAGGTCGACGACAACACGGTCAAGCTGAAGCTTTCCAAGCCCGACATCGCGCTGATCCCGAACATGTGCGACTATCCGGGCCTCATCGTGCACAAGAGCTTCGATGAGAAGGGCGGCGACTTCAAGGCCTGCCCGATCGGAACCGGTCCGTTCGAACTCGTGTCCTACGATGTCGGCCAGAAGGTCGTCTACAAGCGCCGCGAAGACAACAAGTGGTGGGACGGCGAAGTCTATCTCGACGGCGTCGAACTGATCGACTACGGCACCGACCCGGCCGCCATGGTCAGCGCCTTCGAGGCTGGAGAGGTCCACACCAACTTCGAAACCTCCGCCGACTATGTGTCGATCCTCGACGGTCTCGACCTGGTCAAGTCGGAAGTCGTCACGGCATCGACCATCGTTTGCCGCACCAACGTCGCCAACAAGCCTTACGACGATGAGAAGGTGCGCCGCGCGCTGCAGCTTTCGGTCGACAACAATGTCGTCCTCCAGCTCGGCTACGGCAATGCCGGCACGGTCGCCGAAAACCACCACGTCTGCCAGATTCATCCTGAATACTATGAACTGGCGAAGGTGGCTCGCGACCCGGCCAAGGCCAAGGCGCTGATGGCGGAAGCCGGCCAGGCCGATTTCGAGCACGAGTTGATCACCGTGGACGAGGACTGGCACAAGAACACCGGCGACGCCATCGCCGCGCAGATGCGCGACGCCGGCATCAAGGTGAAGCGTACCGTCCTGCCGGGCTCGACCTTCTGGAACGATTGGACGAAGTACCCGCTGTCGATGACCAACTGGAATATGCGCCCGCTCGGCGTGCAGGTTCTGGCCATCGCCTACCGCACCGGCGAAGCCTGGAACGAAGCAGCCTGGTCCAATCCGGAATGGGATGCCAAGCTGAACGCTGCGCTTGCCGTGGCGGACGCTGCCAAGCGCAAGGAACTGATGAAGGACATCGAGCAGATCCTGCAGGATTCCGGCATCCTCATCCAGCCTTACTGGCGCAAGCTCTACAGCCACTCCGTGGCCGCGGTGAAGGGCTATGCCATGCACCCGACCTTCGAGCACGACTACGGTAAGGTCTGGCTCGACCAGGCCTGACCATCGAACCCAAAGGAGAAGGGAGACGTTGCTCTCCCTTCTCTTACGGGTGCTGTACGCAAGCATGCCGGCTTTGCGAAAATCACCTGACTTTTCGGGTCGGCTCATGCCAACGTTCGTGGGTTGATTGCACCTGACCCCGACCCTGCCGGCAGGGGGCGCCATGTTATCCTTTGTTCTGAGACGCCTGGGCACAATGGCATTGACCATGCTGTGCCTCACGCTCGTCGTGTTTTTTCTGGTCAATCTCGAGCCTAACCTGAAAAAACTCGCCATCAGCCAGACCGAGATGCACACTTCGGCGGAGCAGCTTGAAGGGTGGCTGGTCAATCACGGCTATCGCCAGAACTTCTTTGTCCGCTACGGCCAATGGCTGGGCGTCATCAAGAAAGCGCCGATCGTCGATCCGGCGACAGGCAAGGCATCGCAACGCTTCTCGTTCTGCAGCGATCCCGTCGAGCCGGTCTATTCAGGCGTGCTGCAAGGTGATTTCGGCTGCTCGACCAAGTTCAAGGCCGACGTCTCGAAGAAGCTGTTTCCAGCGCTTGGCGCTACCGGCATCCTCATGTTCTGGGTGCTGGCGGTCATGGTGCCGATATCGCTTTTGATCGGCATCCTCGCCGGCATGCGCGAAGGTTCTCGCACCGACCGCACCTTGTCCGTCGCATCGATTGCCACCACGGCGACGCCTGAATATGTCTCGGGCGTCATCTTCACCGTCATCTTCGCCTCATGGCTCGGATGGCTGAACGGCTCGGCGGCCTCCGCCAGCCAGGGCATCACCTTCTACAATTTCACGCTGCCGGTGATGACGCTCGCCATCTACGGCATCGGCTACATCGCCCGCATGACGCGCGCCTCGATGGTCGAGGTCATGACGCAGCAATATGTTCGCACCGCGCGGCTGAAGGGGTTGAGCTTTTCGTCCGTCGTCATCAAGCACGCGCTGCGCAACGCGCTCATCGCCCCCTTCACCGTCATCATGCTGCAATTCCCGTGGCTGCTCACCGGCGTCGTCATCGTCGAGGTGATGTTCCGCTATCAGGGCTTCGGCTACGTGCTGGTCGAGGCGGCAGGCAACAACGACATCGACCTCCTGCTCGGCTGCTCGCTGGTGTCGGTGTTCATCGTTCTTATCACGCAACTCATTTCCGACGTGGGTTACGCTTATCTCAACCCGCGTATCCGGGTTCAGTAGGAGGATCCGGACCATGCAGGTTGAATACATCGGAACCCTCGGCGTCATTTTCGGCGTGATCGCGCGCTTCTGGCCGACATGGCTGGCGATCGTGCTGATCATGGGCGCCAGTTTCTACTTCAAGAAGAAACTCGGCCTCTACGGCCAGTTGTTCGACAGCGGCGTCGGCATTGCCGGCGTCGGCATCTGCCTGTTCTGGCTGTTCACGGCAATCTTCGCTTCGACGATTTCGCCGTTCAATCCGCTCGAGCAGATCGTCGTCATGAAGGATGCGCTGCCCGGGGCCATCGAGCCCGCCTCGCACAAGGTGTTCCTGTTCGGCGGCGACAAGCTGGCGCGGGACGTGTTCTCGCGCATGGTCTATGGCAGCCAGATCGTGCTCATCATCGCACCGGCGGCTACCGCCTTTGCGCTCATGGTCGGCATCACGCTCGGCTTGCCTGCCGGCTACTATGGCGGGCGCATCGATTCCTTCCTGTCGTTCCTCGCCAACCTCGTATTGGCTTTCCCCGTCATCCTGCTGTTCTATCTTCTGGTGACGCCGGGCATCATGGACACCCCGATCCCCTATGGCATGGCCGGGCTGTTCTTCCTGTTTCCGATCATCTTCTTCTGTACGCTGTTTTGGACGCGCTTTAAGAAGCGACCCGATAGGCTCTACATCCTGCTCGGCATCACCCTGATCCTGGGCGGGTGGGTTTATGTCGGGCTGGTGTTCGACGCCGATCCGCTCGGCATCGTCCACATCGATCCCAACCAGCTCAACATCTTCGTGGCCGTCGTGTTCGCTTCGTCTCCCGGCGTGTTCCGCATCGTTCGCGGCCTCACCATGGACATCAAGACGCGCGACTATGTTGCCGCCGCCCAGACCCGCGGCGAAAGCCCGTGGTACATCATGCTGTGGGAAGTGCTGCCCAACGCGCGCGGCCCGCTCATCGTCGATGCCTGCCTGCGCATCGGCTACACCACCATCCTGCTCGGCACTCTCGGCTATTTCGGCCTCGGTCTCGCACCGGAAAGCCCGGACTGGGGTACAGCGATCAAGGACGCCAGCCGCCTGCTGCGCTCCTTCATCCATCCCGCGCTGCCGCCGACGATCGCGCTGATGTCATTCGTGCTCGGTCTTAACCTGCTAGCCGACTCGCTACGCGAGCAATCGATGAAGGATTGAGGAGCCAGCCATGAACGAAGCCGTCAAAGCTACGAACACAGCAGGCGCCCAACCCATCATCGAGATCGAGAACCTCTCGATCTCCTTCTTCACCCGCAAGGGCGAGATACCGGCGGTGATGGACTTCTCCTGTACCGTCATGCCCGGCGAGGCGATGGGCATCGTCGGCGAGTCCGGTTGCGGCAAGTCAACCGTATCGCTCGGCATCATGCGCGATCTTTCCAATGTTGGCAGGATCGTCGGCGGCCGCATCCGTTTTCAGGGCAAGGACATGGGCGAGATGTCGGAGGAGGAGCTTCGCTCCATCCGCGGCAACAAGATCGCCATGATCTACCAGGAGCCGATGGCAAGCCTCAATCCGGCGATGAAGATCGGCCAGCAATTGATGGAAGTGCCGCTGATCCACGACAAGGTGTCCAAGGACGAAGCCTACAAGCGTGCGCTGGAAATGGTGCGCGCCGTCAAGCTGCCGGACCCGGAGCGCATGATGCGCTCCTTCCCGCACCAGCTCTCCGGGGGCCAGCAGCAGCGCATCGTCATCGCCATGGCGCTACTGTCCAAGCCGGCGCTGCTTCTGCTCGACGAGCCGACAACCGCGCTCGACGTCACCGTCGAGGCCGGCATCGTTGAACTGGTCAAGGGGCTCGGCCAGCGCTTCGGCACGTCGATGATCTTCGTCTCGCATAATCTAGGCCTCATCCTCGAGACCTGCGACAAGATCACTGTGATGTATTCGGGCGAGGCGGTCGAGACCGGCGAGATCAAGGACGTCTTCGACCGTATGCGCCACCCTTATACGCAAGGGCTGTTCCGCTCGATCCCGTTGCCGGGCGCGGACAAGAATGCGCGTCCGCTCATCGCCATTCCCGGCCAGTTGCCCTTGCCGCACGAACGGCCGAAGGGCTGCAATTTCGGCCCGCGCTGCCACCACTTCGTGGAAGGCGTGTGCAACGCGGCTGAAATCCCGATGATCCCGGTCGCCGGGCATGAAGGCCATTTCTCGCGCTGCGTGCGCTTCAACGAGATCGACTGGGAGGCGCTGCCGCCCGGCACCAAGAAGGCCAGCGAGCCGGTCAAGCCCGGCGCGCCGGTGCTCAAGGTCGATAATCTCAAGAAGTACTACCAGGTCGGCGCCGGCGGCGTCTTCGGCGGCGGGGAGGGGCGCACCGTCAAGGCCAACGAGACCATCAGCTTCGAGGCCCGCGAAAGCGAGACCGTCGCCATCGTCGGCGAATCTGGTTGCGGCAAATCCACACTCGCCAAGGTTCTGCTCGGGCTCGAAACGGCAAGCTCGGGCGATGTCTCGCTCGGCAACACCGAGATCGAATCGACCCCGATCGAAAAGCGCAACGTCGACACCGTCTCCTCGATCCAGATGGTGTTCCAGAATCCGTTCGATACGCTGAACCCCAGCCATACCGTGGGCTCGCAGATCATCCGCACGCTGGAGAAGTTCAACGTTGGCAATACGCCGGCCGACCGGCGTCAGCGCATGCTGGAACTGCTCGACCTCGTGAAGCTTCCGCGTGCCTTCGCCGAGCGCAAGCCGCGGCAACTGTCCGGCGGCCAGAAGCAGCGCATCGGCGTTGCCCGGGCTTTTGCCGGTCAGGCTAAGGTTGTTGTCGCCGACGAGCCGGTCTCGGCGCTTGACGTGTCGGTGCAGGCTGCCGTCACCGAACTTTTGATGGACATCCAGCGCAAGAACAAGACGACGCTTCTGTTCATCAGCCACGACCTGTCGGTGGTGCGCTACATCGCCGACCGCGTCGTCGTCATGTATCTCGGCTATATCGTCGAACAGGGCACCACCGACCAGATTTTCTCACCGCCCTACCATCCCTATACCGAGGCGCTGTTGTCGGCGATCCCGATTGCCGACACGTCTGTAGTCAAGAAGCACATCGTGCTCGAGGGCGACATTCCTTCGGCCATGAACCCGCCCACCGGTTGTCCGTTCCAGACCCGCTGCCGCTACAAGCATCTGGTGTCGGACAATCTGTGCGAGACCAAGGTTCCGCCGGTGAAGGACCTTGGCGGCGGCCACAAGAGCCTGTGCTGGCTGACCGATGACGTTTTGGCAAAGATGGAGCCGGTGATCAGTTTCCAAAACGGCGATGCGGATGCCGATGCGACCAAGAAGGTGGCCGCCAAGCCTGCGTCCAAAGCAAAACCCGTGGCGACCGCATCGGCGCCAACCGAGGTTAAAGCTACTCCACAGGCGCAGCCAGCCAAGGCTGGCGCGGCACCCAAGGCCAAATCCGTGAAGGCCCAACCTGCAAAGCCTACGCCGGCAAAGGCCCAGCCCGCCAAGACCAAGGCAGCGAAAGCTCCGGCTAAAGCCGCGCCGAAGGCCAAGCCCGCCAAGGGCAAGTAGCGGCGGCTCCGATCAAGTCTCGGTATCAGCGATACCGAGGTCTTGGTTATTGCGTGCAGGTCTGTAGCTGCGCCGCGTAGTTGCGGGCCATCTCGTCCGTCTCGCGCGCGTATCTCTGGATCCCGCTATTGCTGCGCCAGTCGCCGCGCTTGTAGGCGGTCCAGCCGGAATAATAGGCGAGGTAGAGATTGTAGGTGTCGGTCCGGTCGATGCCGAGGCTGTCGGCGCTCTTGGCGTGATACCAGCCGACGAAGTCGATGGCGTCGGCAAAGCTGCTGCGGCGGGCGGCGAAGTTGCCGCTTTCGGCGCGGTACTGCGCCCAGGTTCCATCAAGGGCCTGCGAGTAGCCATAGGCGCTGGAAGGCCGCTTCCATGGAATGAAGCCGAGCAGTGTCGCGCGCGGCGGTTGGGCATTGCCCTTGAAGCCGGATTCCTTGCGCACCGTCGCCATCAGCACCGGCACCGGCACGCCATATTTGCGCTCGGTCTGTTCGGCCGCGGTGCGCCAGTTGCCGACGAATCCGTCGCGCTGGTCGAACACGGCGCAGACATTGTTGATCTGGCTCGGCGGCGTTGCGCAGGAGGCAAGCGCAAGCAGGGCAAGGATAGGAACAATTCGACTAAAACTGTACGCGGACATGGCCGCAGCTTTTATGCGCAATTCATAAAGGGAATCTTGCTGCGGATTTTAACACTTTTGCCGGAACGCGCGGCTTCGCGTTCCGATTCAACGTCTTCGCATCCAGAGTCTCCAATCCGGCTCAAGCCATTGGAAACCTGCTCTGCTTCGGCTTTAGCGCACTGGTGCTACAAGGCCGAAATGCGCCCCTTGCGGGTCGATGCAATTCATCGCCCATTGTCCGCCGGGCACTTCCATCGGGCCGAAGATGATCGTGCCGCCGCCATCGGTCACGCGCTTGGCGGCGGCGTCGATGGCCGGCACGTTGAAGTAGAATTGCCATGCCGGGGACGGCATGTTCGGCGGCCGGTTCATCATGCCGCCGTTCTGCTCGCCATTGACCGCAAACAGCTGGTAGATGCCCATCTCGCCCATGTCGATGCTGTTGTCCTCTTTCCAGCCGAACTGGCCGGAATAGAAGTCCAGCGCGGATTGCCAGTCGGTCGCCATCAGTTCGCGCCAACCGATATGGCCCGGCGTGCCCATCGCTACGGGGGGCTGGTCGGGGCCGTTCGGCTGCAACAGCATGAACACCGCGCCTTGCGGATCGGCGACGACTGAGAAGCGCCCCACGCCCGGAATATCCGATGGCTCCCGGTGCACTTTGCCGCCTGCCTTCTTCACCGAGGCGGTAGCCGCGTCGGTGTCGTCGGCGTGGATATAGCCAACCCAGGCCGGCGGCATGCCCATTTTGGCGGCCTCCTCGGGCAGGGTCATGACGCCGCCAACGCCGCGGTCGCCCACTTTCATCACAGTATAGCGCGGCATTCCGGAGCCGCCGTTGAACGGCTCTGCCCCCCAGCCCACAACCTTGGTGTAGAACGCTTCGGCTGCGTCCATGTCGGTGGTCATCAACTCGTACCAGAAGAAGGATTTCGCTGCGCTTGGCATGATGGCTTGCTCCTTGGCTGGGGTGGGATCGGTGGCAGTTCCATCATAGGACGATCATCGCGACGGAAACCCGACAATATTTTTTACGAACCATCGAAGCTGACACTTCCCGCCAACCGGGGAGCCGCCGTTAGGCGAGCACCGGCGCGCAACCTTTTCGCCGTCATCGGCCTCGCCTGAGCATTTCCGCGATGTCACGGAATGGATCCCGGACAGCTTTGCCTCACTTCGTTCGGCTCGCTTCCGGGATGACGCGCTGAGTGGGTCTCGCCTTAATGGATGCAAGGTCGGCCAAAGGCGCGCATCTCTACGCATGGTCACATGAAGCAGGAGCGCAACCCGTCCGCTCCGACACCTGAAGCCGGAGAGCTAACTCCTCCGCTTCGTCATCCCGGAATTCACTTTCGAGCGAAGCGAGAAAGGAATGTCCGG
>NZ_JBMDKS010000025.1:0-78122 GCF_057809835.1 Mesorhizobium sp. FG116 | reverse complement strand
CACGAGATGCGGGTGTCGCAGGAAGAGATCTTCGGCCCCGTCGCCACCGTCATCAAGTTCAAGGACGACGACGATGCGCTCAGGATCGCCAACGGCACCGTCTACAGCCTTGCCGCCGGCGTGTGGAGCGCCGACATCGCCCGCGTCCACCGCTTTGCCCGGCAGTTGAAGGCGGGCACGGTGTGGATCAACACCTACGGCCCGACCGACATCCGCCTGCCCTGGGGCGGGGCGCGCGATTCCGGCTTCGGCCGCGAACATGGCGACATGGCCATCGAGAACTTCACCGAGCCCAAGGTGGTGTGGATCAACACCGGCCGCTGAGGCGCGGCCGGCAGATTCTGCCCACTGGGCCGGATCATATGTGAGAATTGAGGAAAGGCCGGACATTGGCCTTTCCTGAGTAGCGAGACCCGACCCGCTTATCCCTCAGCCTGCGCCATGCGCGGGAACGGGAAAGCCATGCCTGACACGAAAGGAGCAGCCATGCGTATTGCCATCATCGGACAACAGGCGTTCGGCGCCAGCGTGCTTGAAGCCTTCCTCAAGCGCGGCGACGAGATCGCCGGCGTGTTCTGCGCGCCGGAAAAGGCCGGCGCCAAGCCTGACCCCTTGCGGCTCGCCGCCGAGAAGGAAGGCCTCAAAGTGTTCCAGTTCCCGTCGCTGAAGGGCGAACCCGCCAGGCAGGCGCTGAAGGAGCTCGATGTGGAGCTCGGCGTCATGGCTTATGTGCTGCAGTTCGCGCCGCAGGACTTCGTCACCATCCCCAGGCACGGCATGATCCAGTACCACCCCTCGCTGTTGCCGGAATACCGTGGCCCGAGCTCGATCAACTGGCCGATCATCAAGGGCGACACCAAGACCGGCCTCACCATCTTCCGTCCCAATGACGGTTTGGACGAAGGTCCGGTGATCCTGCAAAAGACGGTTGCCATCGGTCCCGACGATACGCTTGGCTCGGTCTACTTCAACCACCTGTTCCCGCTTGGCGTCGAGGCCATGCTGGAAGCGGCCGACCTGGTTGTTGCCGGCAAGCACCAGGAGATCGTGCAGGACGAGGACAAGGCGAGCTACGAGGGCTGGTGCAAGGACAAGGAAGCCCAGATCAACTGGCATGCCCATATCGACCACATCTACAATCTGATCCGCGGCTGCGATCCGGCGCCGGGCGCATGGACCACCATCGGCGGCATCAAGGTCCGCATCTACGAGACGCGCAAGCACCCGGTGCGGCGCTTCGAGGACGTGCGCGGCAAGCCCGGCGAAATCAGCGCCATCGGTGAGAAGGGCGTCTCCGTCATCGTCCAGGGCGGCCAGGTCGAACTGCTCAAGGTCAAGCCGGAAGGCGGCGCAAAGGTATCCGCCGCCGAGTTCTTCACAAGCATCGGCTTCAACGTCGGAAACGCACTCACCGACCCGCTGCCCCTGCCAGAAGCCGCCTGACCTCAAACCGCCTTCAAGGCTGTCGAATTGCGCCGCGCGTCCGCAAGGATCGCGCGGCGTACTGTTTTCAGCCTGATGGGCTTATTCCTGGTCCCGGGGCGTCGACGCCGGCAGGTCCTCGGTCTCTTCCTCATTGTCGCGGCCGGGGATGACATAGGCACCCTTCAGCCAGCGATTGAGATCGATATCCTTGCAGCGTTTCGAGCAGAACGGATAGGTGTCGCGCGCCGATGGCCTGCCGCATTCCGGGCATGGCCTTTTCGGCCTCAGCGGCGTGACCGCCGAGTTGTCACCGACGCTCACGACAGGCCGCTTGCCGGCCATTTGGCGCGCGTGTTGAACCCTTCGCCTGCCAGCAGCGCAACGGTTTCATAAAGCGGCAGGCCGACGACATTGGTGTAGGAGCCGACCAGCTTGACCACGAACGAGCCGGCAAGGCCTTGCACGGCGTAGCCGCCGGCTTTGCCGCGCCATTCGCCGGATGCGATGTACTTTTCGATCTCCTCGCGCGACAGCCGCTTGAAGCGTACCCGCGTCTCGACGAGGCGTTGGCGGAGCTTGCCGCCGGGCACGGCGACGCACACGCCCGAATAGACGCGATGCGAACGCCCCGACAGCAACTGCAGGCAGTTTGCAGCCTCTTCGATGGTCTCGGCCTTTGGCAGGATGCGTCGGCCGACCGCCACCACTGTGTCGGCGGCGAGCACGTAGCCCGGCTCATAATGGGCTTCCGCCATCAGCGAGCCGAGCGCCTTCTCCGCCTTGTCTTTCGACAGGCGCTTGGCCAGCGAACGCGGATGCTCGGCCCTCAGCGGCGTCTCGTCGACATCTGCCGGAAACACGCGATCGGGCTCTATGCCGGCCTGCTGCAGCAGCTCGATCCTGCGCGGCGAGCCCGAGGCAAGCACGAGTCTGTGCGGTTTGCTCTCAGCCATTCAAAGCCGTGCCCTGAGCGATGACTATTTGAAACGATAGGTGATGCGGCCCTTGGTCAGGTCGTAGGGCGTCATCTCGACCAGAACCTTGTCGCCGGTGAGCACGCGGATGCGATTCTTGCGCATGCGGCCGGCGGTGTGGGCGATGATCTCATGTTCGTTTTCGAGCTTGACCCTGAACATGGCGTTCGGCAGCAACTCCGTCACCACGCCCGGAAACTCGAGGACTTCTTCCTTCGGCATTCGATACCTTTGCTTGGATGGCATTTCCGGCGCGTCGGCTGGAAATTGCGCGGAACCTATATGATAAACTGGGTTTTGTGAACACGCTTACAGCAAGTTGGCTTAGCTATACTAGCTTGGCGTGTCCGGCAGCAGAAATCGGTTGCGGATGCGGGCCTTCAGCCGCTCGCGCACGTCGCGATAGGCGGCCATGATCTGCTCGCGCGTTCCGGTAATCGTCGTCGGGTCGGGCGTCGGCCAGTACTCGACATCGACGGACATGGAACGGGTGAACTCCAGCGCCGCGTGATGCGCCTGCGGCGAGAGCGTGATGATCAGGTCGAAATAGGCGTCGTCGAGGTCGTCGACAGAGCGTGGATGCCTCTCACCGAGCGAAAGGCCCTCTTCGGCAAGCACGGCGTCCACGAACGGATCGCGCTCGCCGCGATGGACGCCGGCCGATGCGAGGAATATGTCGCTGGGCAGCACCTGCTTTGCCAACAGCTCCGCCATCGGCGAGCGCACCGCATTCATGCCGCACATGAACAGGACGGACCGAGGCTCTGCCAGCTTAGCCTCGCCAATGCAGCACGCAGACCAGCGTGAACAGGCGGCGCGCCGTGTCGAAATCGATGTCGATCTTGCCGGCCAACCTGTCGAGCAGCGTCTGCGAGCCCTCGTTGTGCAGCCCGCGCCGGCCCATGTCGATCGCCTCGATATGGCTGGGCGTCGCCGAACGGATGGCGTCGTAATAGCTCTCGCAGATCATGTAGTAATCCTTGACGATGCGCCTGAACGGCGTCAGCGAAAGGATGTGGGTGACGACGGTTGCGCCGTCCTCGCGGCTGATGGCGAACACCAGCCGGGATTCAGCGAGTGACAGTTTCAGCTTGTAGGGGCCGCTGCCTTCATCGGTCACCGGGCGAAAGCTGTTCTCCTCGATCAGGTCGAAAATCGCCACCGCGCGTTCATGTTCGACATCGGGCGTCGAACGGCCGATGGTTTCGTCGAGCTCGACGTCGATCAGTCTGTTGCGGTTCCGGTCAGGTCCCGACATCGCCGCCTACATGTTCAATCGGATGGCGACAGAGCGCCCGTGAGCATCGAGACCTTCGGCCTTGGCGAGCGCGATTGCCGCCGGCGCCAGCGCGCGCAGCTGTTCGGCCCCAAGCTTCAGGATCGACGTGCGCTTGACGAAATCGAGCACGGAGAGGCCCGACGAGAACCGCGCCGAGCGGGCAGTCGGCAGCACGTGGTTGGAGCCGCCGACATAGTCGCCGATAACTTCCGGTGTATGGCGGCCGATGAACACCGCGCCGGCGTTGCGGATGCGCGACAGGAAGGCTTCCGCATTGTCGATGGCAAGTTCAAGATGTTCGGCGGCGATGCGGTCGACCAAAGGCACCGCATCGTCGAACGTATCGACCAGGATGACCGCGCCGAAATCGCGCCAGCTCTGGGCTGCCGTCTCGGCCCGCGACAATTGCTGTAGCTGGCGTTCCACCGCAGCTTCGACCGCCTTGCCGAATTTGGCATCGTCGGTGATCAGGATCGACTGGGCCGAGGCGTCGTGCTCGGCCTGCGCCAGCAGGTCGGCCGCGATCCACTCGGGATCATTTGAGCCATCGGCCACCACCAGCACCTCGGATGGCCCGGCAATCATGTCGATGCCGACGGTGCCGAACACCTGGCGCTTGGCGGCCGCTACATAGGCGTTGCCCGGGCCGACGATCTTGGCCACCGGGCGGATCGTTTCGGTGCCGTAGGCGAGCGCCGCCACTGCCTGCGCGCCGCCGATGCGATAGATTTCGGAGATGCCGGCAAGATCAGCCGCGACCAGCACCAGCGGGTTGATGACGCCGCCCGAAGCCGGCACCACCATGACGATGCGCTCGACGCCGGCAACCAGAGCGGGCATCGCATTCATCAGCACCGAGCTCGGATAGCTCGCCGTGCCGCCCGGAACATAGAGCCCGACCGATTCGATCGCCGTCCAGCGCGAGCCAAGTTCCACGCCGATGGCGTCGGTGTAGCGGTCGTCCTTCGGCTTCTGGCGAGCATGGTGGGAATGGATGCGGTCGCGCGCCAGCTTGAGCGCCTCGACGGTCGCTGCGTCGGCTACTTTGTAGGCTGCCTCGATATCCGCGCGGGAAACAGCAATGCCGAGTTCAGCGAGGTCGGCCCGGTCGAATTTTCGGGTGTAGTCGATCAGCGCCTTGTCGCCTTCGGCGCGCACGCGCTGCACGATATCGCGGACCACATTGTCGACGTCTGCCGAGACCTCGCGCTTGGTCGACAGGAAGGCTGCAAAGCGCTGCTCGAACCCGGGTTCGGAATGCGTGAGGGTGATGGCCATCGCTTGCTCAGATCCTGTGCCAGGGACGGGACGTTGCCTGCCACGCGCCACCGAGATCGGCAAGGCGCGCTTCGACGCACTCGACATCGAGCATGATCGCGCCGCCGCCGGAGAAAACCAGCTCGACGATGCCCGCCGGCGCGGTAATCGGCAGGTAGCTGACGGCCAGAAGCGACAGAACTTCTTCAGGCTTGTTGCGGGCAATGCCCGACGTCTTGGCGCCCAGAACGCGGTCGAAATGGAGCACGCTCTGGCGCCGCTCATTGTGCTTGCGCAGGAAGCCCGCTTTCCGCTCCCAGGCGAAGCGGTTCATCGCCAACACGAACCGCTTGGCTGCAGGCAGATATTCGAGATCGCCGACCTTCAGCACGGCATCCTGCACATGCGCCGAAATGACGTTCAGGTCCTGGCCGTCGAGCGCGATGAGCTTGAGTGCTTCCATGCCGGTTTCGCACCTGCGAAGGTTATTCGTACAACCTTCTGTTAGGCGGTCTTTCGAGCCTGCGCAACCGGGATGCGAGGCCGAGGCCCAATCATCCGGAAATGCGCTCGATGACGGCACCACAACCGGAGAGCTTCTCTTCAAGCCGCTCGAAGCCGCGGTCGAGGTGGTAGACCCGGTTGACGAGCGTTTCGCCCTCAGCGGCAAGGCCGGCAATGACCAGCGAAACGGAAGCGCGCAGGTCGGTTGCCATCACCGGCGCGCCCTTCAGTTTCGATACGCCCTCGACGATCGCCGTCTGGCCCGACAGCGTGATATGGGCGCCGAGGCGGGCGAGTTCCTGAACGTGCATGAAGCGGTTTTCGAAGATCGTCTCGGTGATGTGCGACTTGCCCTTGGCCATCGTCATCAGGCCCATGAACTGCGCCTGCAGGTCGGTCGGAAAGCCGGGGAAGGGCGCGGTCGTGACATCGACCGGCGCAATGCCGGCGCCGTTGCGCCTGACGCGGATGCCCTCGTTGGTCGGCGTGATCTCAGCGCCGGTCTGGGCAATGACGTCGAGCGCCGATTGCAGCAGGTCCGGCTCCGCGCCTTCCAGCAGGACATCACCGCCGGTCATGGCAACCGCCATGGCATAGGTGCCGGTTTCGATGCGGTCTGGAATGACGCGCACGCTGGCGCCGGAAAGCTGGTCGACGCCGTCAATGGTGATGGTCGAGGTACCTGCGCCCGACACCTTGGCGCCCATCGCGTTCAGGCAGTCGGCGAGGTTGACGATTTCGGGCTCGCGGGCGGCGTTTTCCAAAACGGTTTCGCCGCGCGCCAGCGATGCGGCCATCATCAGCACATGGGTCGCGCCGACCGACACCTTGGGGAAGACGTAGCGGTTGCCCTTGAGGCGGTTCTTTGCCTTGGCGATGACATAACCGCTCTCGACGTCGATCGTCGCGCCCAGCGCCTGCAGGCCGTCTATGAACAGGTCGACCGGCCGCGTGCCGATGGCGCAGCCGCCGGGCAGCGAGACGCGTGCTTCGCCCATGCGGGCCAGCAGCGGGCCGATGACCCAGAACGAGGCGCGCATCTTCGACACCAGTTCATAAGGCGCGGTGGTATCGACGATGTTGCGGGCGGTGAAATTGACGGTGCGCGAATAGGCTTCGCTCTGCCTCGGCCTGCGCCCGTTGACCGAATAGTCGACGCCATGATTGCCGAGAATACGGGTCAATTGCTCGACATCGGCGAGATGCGGCACGTTTTCCAGCGTCAGCGTGCCGTCGGTGAGCAACGAGGCGATCATCAACGGCAGGGCCGCGTTCTTTGCGCCCGAAATAGGAATGTTTCCGGAGAGCTCGTTGCCTCCGACAATTCTGATGCGATCCATGAAGAAAGATCCCTGCGGCCAGAAAGGCCGGCTTTCAATCGGTTGAGTCCGGCTCTCTAGACGATTGGCCGGCACTGTTCAAGAAATTGCGTTTTTCTGGCGCAGCTTGCGCGTTGCCAGCGTTACTCTTTTGGCTTCTCCGCCGCGGCCAGCCCCTCGGGCCGCGTATCCGCCTCGCCGGTGCGCCGCGAACGCATCTGGGCCTTGCGCTTCTGCAGATTTGCCCTCAGCGCCTCAGCCAGCCGGGCCTTTCGCCGGTTACCGTCGCCGCTCGCCTGTTCCTTCTTTTGCGTCATTTCCCCTGCCCCTAGCTCCGAAAATCAATAGCCGGGAATGTGGCAAGCCCGTGTCGGCGAGGACGGCTTTTCACAAGCCGCGATAGATGCCTTGCGCTCCGGGAAGTGATGTGGCAGAAGTCCGCCGCATCCGGAATGCTGCCGTAGCTCAGTGGTAGAGCACTCCCTTGGTAAGGGAGAGGTCGAGAGTTCAATCCTCTCTGGCAGCACCATTTCTTCCCAGAAATGATCAACTGGCTGACATTTAAGGACTTGCAGCCGCTCCACCGGTGCGCGGCGTTGTTTTCATGTCCCTTAGGATGAGGCATTCGTGGCGATACTACGCCTCTTGAATCTATTGATATCGAAGATGTACGCTCGTTAAGGCCTCAAAGGTGCACGCGGCCGGCGCGCCGGATCAAATAGGAGGCGTGGCTGCCATAGGCCGGCCCGCTTTGTGCTGCCAGTTCAGAAGCCATCAAACGCGGATCGGCGGGCTCTTGTAGATAGAGCGCGTATGTGTCAGGTACGTCCACCTTTTTGATCATGGGGCTGTGAACGGTGGACGCGCGCGAACTTTACATTGATCTTCTAATACGATGCGTTTCGAACACCATCTACGGCGATTCATCATTGGATCCCTGGCGACAGGACCGAACTTATCAGCTTTCCCTTCGCAATGAAGGCAAAGACTGGCCTGCGGTCGCGCATAGCATGGCAGGTCTGAAGCGCCTACAAAACCTTCGCGAATTGACGGAGACGATCCTAGCAGAGAACATTCCTGGCGATCTGATTGAGACCGGCGTTTGGCGTGGCGGTTCATGTATCCTCATGCGAGGTATACTGAAAGCCTACGGTGATTCCGAGCGAACTATAATTGTCGCGGATTCTTTCGAGGGACTACCGCCACCAGATCCCAAGCTTTATCCCGCCGACAAGGGCGACGAGCTCTACAAATATAGCCAACTGGCTATCGACATGGAGACGGTGAAGGCGAACTTCTCGGCTTATGGGCTGTTGGATGACCAGGTGCAGTTCCTGAAAGGTTGGTTCTGTGACACGCTGCCAAGCGTAAGGGACAGGCAGTTTGCCCTTCTCAGGCTTGATGGAGATATGTATTCGTCCACCATGGATTCATTGACGAACCTTTACGATCGCCTTTCTCCTGGCGGCTTCATCATCGTCGATGATTATGGGGCAATTCCAGCGTGTAAAAAGGCAGTCGAAGATTACCGCTCCGCACATGACATAGACGCTCCCATAACGATGGTGGACTGGACGGGGGCTTGGTGGCGCAAACCCAAGTAGCAGTGCTCTTCGTACCACCGCGCGCGACCCCGCCGGGCAGTAGAGCTAAGTCGTTCAACGATTTACGAAACGCAATATGCTTGGGAGCTTGGCCGTGGCGGTTTGCGCGGGTGAGCCTCAATTTTGGCTTTGTTGCTGCCGCTTGATCGGAGTCTCGAGTTCGGCCAGCGCATCGTAGGTGGCTTGCAGATAGGCAAACCCAAATTTCCGATCCGGTTCCAGATGGGTGCCTTCCGCCCATTCGTTCCATGCGTTGATGAAGACAATTTTCTCGTCCGCCGCGTATTTCGATTCCGCGAGCACCTGGCTGCAAAGGTGCAAGAGCCACTTCTTGTAAAGCGGGATAGAAAATCGTTCAAAGATGCGGGGCCCATCCTGATTGCGGGCGGTATTGTCCCACGACAGCATGGTTGAACGGAAGAGCTTGTAGTCCGGCTCGGCTTTTCCCAACTCGCCGCCGACCGCGTGCTCGTAGTCGAGGATCGATCCAACGAAATTCGGATTGCTAACCCTCATCTCGTCCGTGATTTCTTTGCGTAGAACTTGATGAGGCGGAAATTCACACGCCGCGTCGAACCCGAGCGGCCGCGGATCGCCGATATCGAAACTCTGTGCTGCGATCAGATACAGCCCCGGAAATCCGAGCTTTCGCGCCTCAGCACGCCAAGCTTCCGTAGTTTGCAGAATATCCGGAATGATGTTGGCCCGGTAGACGATCAACACAGGCTTGCCGTCAATACGGATGTAACGAGGGTCTACCATGTAGGGTTGTATATGACGAAGGAGCGCGCGCGAGTCGTCTATCGAGTGGACCTGACGCATCAACACGTCGTGCTCTCGCCCGTCCCAGCGTCGAGTCCAGTTTTCGTTCGCCCAAGTGAAGCAGAACGGCATGTCGATTTCGGGCCGCGCAAGCATCTGCTGAAGCGGTCGCTCCATCAGCGTTTTTCCGTCGAACCAGTAGAAGTAGTAGGAGAACCCCGCTACGCCATACTCGCGGGCCACTTTGGACTGTTCGGCCATGATCTCCGGCAGGCGCAAATCGTAATATCCAAAATGGATCGGGCAGTGCGGTTGGTAGTGGCCAGGATAGTTCGGCACGGCCTTGCCGACATTTGCCCATTCGGTAAATCCCTTGCCCCACCAACGGTCATTTTCCTGAAACGGGTGGAACTGCGGCAGATAATGCGCGATCAGTCGTACATTTGGAACGATGGGGGATGGTGGGCCGTAGGGTACGAAATTGCCCCTCTCTTTGTGGTTTGCAGAGCCACCCGTATCTGCGCCGGTTGCGGCGCCCGCTTCATCCCAACCCCGCTTGGGGTCTCGTTTACGGGCGGAGTTCTTGAACCGGCGCGCCATGCGCGGCGAAAAGGGCGAGCTCAATCTGGACACGAGTGTCAACAGAACGACAAGGACATTGTTCTTGAACGACATCTTGGTCTCACGGAAAGGTCGACTTGACAGAAATGCAGTCGGATCTCTTTACCAACGTCTCATCCATCGGCGAAGGGTGCGTCCGTTCAGAAAATCACGGACGTGACGAGCAGCGCGCGAGATGAAGGGCTTGTCGGGATCCACAAGCGAAAACTTCAGACCTTTGGTGTTTGCGTGTCGCCGCTGCTCTTTGGAAACGCCGACATGTGTCCAGGCAGTCAGGGATGAACCCTGTCGTGCGCGCCGTGTCGCCTCGAGAAACGCCCGACCGTATCTGCGATCTGGTTCGAGATGACAGCCTTCAGCCCATTCATTCCATGCGTTGATGAAAACCACTCGTTCTTGATCAGGAAAGTCTTTGGCCGTCTGCCGCAGCGCACGGGCCAGCCAGAACTCGTAGTTCTCCGGCGTACCGTTCAGTGTGATCAGTGCGTTCTCGTGCCTGCGCGCCGTATTGTCCCAGGAAGGAAGCACCGCCCGATAGATGTTGGCATCCGGGCCGCGTTCGAGCGCGAGATACTGCTCCGCGATGTCCTGGTAGTCGATGCAGGAGCCGTAGAAATCTGACGTTAAATCGAGCTCGCCGGCGAGATTTCTGACTTTCAAATTGTGTGGCGGGAATTCCACACCTGCGTCGAAGCCATATTGCTGGTAGTCCCAGTTCTTGTGCGTCAGTGCGCAGACCAAGTGCAGTTTTGGAATGCCGACGGTCGAGCAGTAGTCTCGCCAAATCTGAACGGATTTGCGCGAATCAGGAAGGTGTTGCGGGCGGTAGACGATCAGTAACGGTGCGCCGTCAATTCGAATGTAACGCGGATCCTGTAGGAAGGGTACGACCGACTTGATGAAATCTACATCGCTTTCAGGACCGTATTCCTGGGCTATCAGGACCTTATGTTCCGCCGCATCCCAACGCCGCGTCCAATTCTCGTTCGCCCAGCACAAGCAGAAAGGCATTTCGCTTTCGGGATCATTTAGCATTTCGTCCAAGGGGCGCTCCAACAAGCGCTTCCCGGCAAACCAGTAGTAGTAATAGCAGAAACCATCGATGCCGTTGGCTTTCGCCATCTCGATCTGCTCGAGACGGGTCTCGCGCACCCGAAGATCATAATAGCCAAGATCAGCAGGAAAGTGCGGCTGGTAGTGACCCGTAAACGAAGGTTGCGCCTTCGTCACATTCGTCCATTCCGTAAACCCCTTACCCCACCATGCATCATTTTCAGGGATTGGGTGGAATTGCGGAAGGTAAAAGGCAATGGTTCGGATTGTGTTCGACACAGGTTTGGAAAGCTCTATTTCTTCAGTCCCAGGCGCTGTGCCAAGGACCTTTTTTTCATGCTTGCGTGGTTCGTGGAAACGGCGCGAGGCTTGGACGCATCCGGGGCTCCGATTGTCGACTGCACGTCGACGTGGTCGGCGACGGGCAGGCGTGACATCGTACGTGTCCAATACTGCTCCGTGGCGGCGTCAGGCGCCTCGACCGGCTGGTTCATCAAGTGGATGTTGTTCCTTGCGCGGTCTTTCGGAACCGAACGACTCACCACCTGGAATACGTGGGAAAATCGGTTGCGCTGCAGGGCTTCCTGAACATCTGCAGGCAGACGATTCCAACGGTGTGTGAATTCCGTCATTTCGGGCGTGCGGACCACGAATTCGGCCTGTTCGATACTCATTCCCTGCGAAGCAAGCAGTTGCTGTACATTCTTGATGCCGAAGAACCGGATATGCGTCCGGTCCAGCAAGCCCCAGTCCCGATACTCGAAATCCTCATCGACAAGGCAGGCCGCTACGGCAGCATGCCCTACATGCGGCAGCGACAAAACCACTGACCCCGTATCGTTGAGAAGCGACTTCATGCCACTTAAGACAGCCCACGGATCGTAGACATGCTCAAGCACATCCGCCGCGATCACGTAGTCGAAAAGACCCTCCATCTCACGGATCCTGGAGCTCCAGTTGGCGTCGTTGAGGTCCATCGAATGGACCATGCGCGCAAACGGCTTGAGCTTTTCAATGGCAGTCGGATCGATTTCCAGCGCGACGACATCGCACGCCAATGTGCCTGACAGATGACGGGTGATCGATCCCGGGCCGGCGCCGATCTCCAACACCTTCGAATTCGGTTTGATCATCCGCAGGACGCGAGCCGGGGCTACATCGCTTTCAATATCGATCTCATATTCGTAGGTATGCTTGCCGCTTTTGCTCATCGTGTCGATTCCACTTGTCCGTCCAAAAAACTCGTATGCAAAGTTGCCTCCCCACGCAACCATTGCTCGTAGATCAAATGCACTATGCGCACAGGTAGCGGTGCCAAACTATCCGGCGTGCCTGCTCAGTCTATCTGTAAATTCATGTAGTCTCGGCCGTTGCGCGGTGATAAGCGTTCGAAAATAAACAGTGGTGGCCTTGACCACGCGCATGTATTGCCCGGCGCCAATGTTGCCGCCTTCGACGGGCTCGAAGTTCTGCATGTTATGCTTGAACCTCGTGTGCAGTCACTGGCATATGTTCGTAGCGATACTTTCCTCGACGGCAGAATCGTTTCCCGCACACCGATTGTACAGCCTTTGGCATCAAGACGCTATGCGTCCGCTCCGCCGTCAGCCTGCCAGTTCGATCGAACGCAGGCGGGCGGCTTCGACGGCTTCGGTGAGCAGTTTGGTCAGGCGATCCTCGCCCATCAAAACAGCAAGTGCCGCCGCGGTGGTGCCATTGGGGCTGGTGACCTGCTGGCGCAGCACGCCGGGCTCCTCGGAGCTCTCCGCCGCCAGCGATGCGGCACCGTAGACCGTCTGCATGGCAAGCAGCTTGGCCGTATCGGCCGGCAATCCTGCCTTTTGCGCGGCCACGGTCAACGCTTCGATGAAATGGAAGATATAGGCCGGGCCCGAGCCTGAAACCGCGGTGACGGCGTCCATCAGACGCTCGTCATCGATCGTCGCCACTTGGCCGCTGGCGGACAGAAGGTCGCCAACAAGGCTTTTCGTGGCGTCGCTGACGAGTCGGTTCGAATAGAGCACCATCATGCCCTTGCCGATGGCGGCGGGCGTGTTGGGCATGCAGCGCATCACAGGCGCTTTGTCTCCGAGAATCTGTTCGAAGGTCGAAACCGCCGTTCCGGCAGCGATGGAAACAAATGTTGTGCGGCCGTCGCCAAAACGCTTGTAGCCTTCCACGACACCCCGGATGACCTGCGGCTTGACCGCGATCACCACCAGTTCGGGAGCCGAATCGCTGCCAAGCCTTTCGGCATTGGCATCTGCCTGGCAGCCAAGTGCTGCGGCGCGCCCGCGCAGGCTTTCGTTCGGTTCGACGACGAAGACCTCGGCGGCCTTTAGCTTGCCGGATTTTATCCACCCCGACAGCATGGCGTAACCCATATTGCCGCAACCGACGAGAACAAGCCTGATAGTCATGGAAACCCTCCGAGAACGGCCTTCAATAGACGTTCCCTCCGCCGCGCGAAAGGTCTTCAATTAGGGCGGATGGTTGCAAGCGGACGCAGCGAAACCTGCCGCAGGCCAAACAGGCCGAAAAGGAAGAACAGCCAGACCGGGTCGGCGCGGCGAAAGAAGAAGCTTTCCAGAAATGCGTTCAGCGCCGCGAACAGCACCACCATCATGAAGAAATCGCCGAGATAGATGTTTTCCTTGAAGAGCGGGATGCGCATGTAGTCGCGCAGCGGCGCGACGAGGAAGGTATAGGCAACCACGCACAGCGCCGGAATGCCCATCAGCACGGCGGTATCGAGATAGCCATTGTGGCCGTGCACGATGGAGCGAATATCCCAGGCGCGGTCGAAGGGCTGGTCCTGGTTCAAGAGAAGCGGCGTGCCCCAGAAGCTCTCATAGCCGTAGCCGGTCCATGGGCGCTTCGCCAGCATCTCGCCGGCAAACTCCCACAAGGTGGTTCGCCCGGTATAGGTGAGGTCCGGGAAATAGTGCGCCGCCAAGGCCTTCATCGGCTCTATGAAGACGATACCGAGCGTGCCGAGCGCAGTCGCGATGATCGCCAGCATGAACAGCACCGGCGTGCCGAGCCGCATGCCGACGAGGCCCGGCACCATGACGATGAGGATCGAGAACGGCACCAGTCCGGCGGTTGTCTTGGAGCCGGTGTGCAGCATGAAATTCATGGCGGCGATAAAGATCAGCGCGCCCCACATGCGCCGGCCGCGCCGGAACAGATAGAGCCCGGCGAAACTGAAGCAGGCCATCACCGGCCCGGCAATGTTCTTGTGCGCAAAGACGCCGCGCCACAGACCGGCATGTTCCGGCTCCTGCGAAGCGGTGGTGTGCAGCGCTTCGTTCGGAAACACGATCAGCCCGACATAGGACAGGCCCATCACCACCACGATGGTGAAGATGAGGACGGTGGAGAAAGCCTCCGCATCGCGCGGCAAGGCCAGGATGGTGGCGACCGCGGTCATCGCAATCAAGGTGAAGAAGGCGGTACGCATGGCCGAGGAAGGGTCCGCCGCCATGGCAACCGAAAGCAGGAAGAACCCCAGCGTCAACAGCCATGAAGGGCTGAGCAGGGAACGCACCACCTTGGGGTCGGCAAGCGTGGTCAAGGCAAACAGTGAGGCGGCGCCCAGCGCGCTGAAGCCAAGCTGGTTGACGATGTCGCCGCCGTCAGCGCTGCCTTCCGCACCGGACGGCTGGAAGGGACGGAACGAAACCAGCAAGAGGGTGAAGAGCAGCGCTGCCAGCGCCGTTGCCACGCCGTCGCGCGTGAACGCGGCCGCCAGCGGCGCGCGCTCAGTTCTTTTCAGGCTGCCGGTATTGCTCATTGGCATATCCGAATTCGGCAAAGACACGGCCGAGAGCGACATGGATCGGGTAGACGGCAACGGAAGGCGAGCCGGTTTTGATCAGCCGCAAAAGTCCACGAAGTGGCGACGCAGCCAGAAGCGCGAGGCTCTTGGAAAATACCCGCGCCCCGGCAAAGGGCGTGCCGGCGCGCTTCTTCTTTTCCACCAGCGTGGAAATCACGCCGTTGCGCAGGCTGCGCGCCCTGATCCAGTCGGCTTCGGTGCGGCGTGCCGGCACGGTCTCCATCACCTTGGCCTCGGTGCACCAGCCGAGCTGGAAACCGCGCTGGGCGGCGCGGCTGAGGAAATCCGAATCTCCGCCACCCATGAAGTTGAAACGCAGGTCTAGATACGGCGGACCCATCGCCTCCAGCACGGCGCGGCTGACGAGCAGGTTGCCGGAGGAATAAAGTGCCGCAACGCGCCCGCTTTCGCTGTGTGGTGGTGCAAAGACCGGGTGCGACGCCCAGGCCGCGTCCGAAGGCTTGCTGAACAGCGGCACCTGGGGTCCGCCGACGATGTCCGCCGGCAGCGTCTCCGCGGCGCGGCACAGGTTCTCCAGCCAGAATGGGTCGGCGATTTCGTCGTCGTCGATGACCACAAGGTGCCGGAAATTTGGGAAGTGGGTCATCGCGGTCTGCCAACCGGCATTGTAGGCGCTGCAATTGCCGCGGGCATGCGCAATGATGACCATGCCTGCCAGCGTGGCATTTTCGAACAGCGGCGCGGCAGCCGCAGCACCCTCGCGAAGCTCGGCTTCGTTCTCCATCACGATCACGGCGAAGCGGCGCGAGGTTTTCTGGGTCTTCAGCGAATCGAGCGTTTCCAACACCTGTTGCGGGCGCTTGAAGGTGGGCAGCGTGACGACCGCTTCTATCTCCTCGGCTGTCAGGCCGGGTGAGCGCGCAACGATCGATATGGCATCGTTTGTGGACAAGGGGTTCATCGCAATGGGTCGAGCGGATCAGCTCCTGCGATAGCACCGCGACGATAAGGCTTCGTTAATCACCTTTCACGGCGAGGCGACTTGGCGGCCGCGAATCGGGCTACGAGCGGTCCGAGCTTAAGCAAGGTTTCACTCCAGGGTTGCTACGGAGTGGCCTGGATAGGTGAAATGAATCTGCTGTTCGCTACATCGATCGTGCCAGACGGCGCTGCGGCCTCTGGCTACGAGATCGCCAATGCCGCGATCATAGACGCCTTGCGCCGTGCCGGCGCGAGCGTGACGGTGATCGGCTTCACGTGGCCGGGAAAACCGCCCATCGACCCTGCCAACACAATCGTGCTGGGCAGCGTGGACGTGCGCACGCAGGGCGCTTCTGCGGGCCAGAAACTTGCATGGATGGCGCGCGCGCTGTCATCCGGCCTGACGTTCGCCTCTGCCAAGCTGCGGGTCGTCAGTGAACAGGCGTTGCGCGAGGCTATCGACAAGGCCGGACCCTTCGACGCCTATGTGCTGAACTCTGTCCAGTTCGCGGGAGCATTCGAGCGCGCGCTTGGCGACAGGCCGACGCTTTTCGTGGCGCATAATGTCGAGCAGAATTCGGCGCTGGAAAATGCCGCGGCGGCATCGAGCCCGCTGCAACGCCTGCTCTTTCGGCGCGAGGCACGGCTGCTGAAATCGCTGGAAGCAAGGCTTTGCGCTCGGGCGCGCTTTGTCTTCACGCTTGCGGAAGAGGATCGCGCGGCGCTGGGCGTCGCATCCGACGCGCGTTCGATTGCCCTCCCTCTGATTACCACCGCAAACGCGCCGGCGAAAAAGCCACGCACGATCGAGTGCGACGCGGCCCTCATCGGCACATGGACATGGCAACCAAATCGTATTGGCCTGGACTGGTTCCTGCGGCACGTCGTGCCCTATCTGCCGGGCGAGTTCCGCATACGCATTGCTGGCAGTGCGCCGGCTGATGTTTCCTCTCAGCATCCCGGTGTCGAGTTCGTCGGGC
Source organism: Mesorhizobium sp. FG116 (assembly GCF_057809835.1). NCBI lineage: Bacteria > Pseudomonadati > Pseudomonadota > Alphaproteobacteria > Hyphomicrobiales > Phyllobacteriaceae > Mesorhizobium > Mesorhizobium sp. FG116. The sequence goes on along the minus strand of NZ_JBMDKS010000025.1, from coordinate 61,561 downwards.
GCGTGCCCGATGCACAGGCTTTCGTGCGCAGCGCTGCCGTCATTCCACTGATCAGCACGGCGGGATCGGGCGTCCAGCTGAAAACCATCGAGACGTTCGAACTCGGGCTGCCATCGGTTGCGACCAGCCGTTCGCTGCGCGGCATCGCCTATCGCCCGTCAAATTGCGTCGTAACCGACGATCCCAAGGCCTTCGCCGCAGCGCTCGTGGAGACCGCTGCCAAGTCGGGGTCGGACGTCGATGGCTCAGCCTTCCATGCCCGTCAGGTGAAGGCGCTCGACGTTGCGGTCGCCAAGGGCCTCAAGGCGCTCGGTCTCAACCGGCAGGAGGCGTTTGCATGAACGTCCATGCCGCGCGCGCAGCTTTTGGCCGCAATGCCTGGAAGTCGATCCTCGGCATACCGGTTGTCAGCATCGACTGGGGGCAGGCGATTTCGCTGCTGACCCATATGATTGATGACCGGCGCTTCACCAAGGTCACGTTCCTCAACGCGCACAATGCCAATCTTGCCTACGCCGATCCGGCCTTTGCCGAGGCGCTGGACGATTTTCTCATCCTGCCGGATGGCATCGGCGTCGATATCGCCGCCAAGGTGCTTTATGGCGCTTCCTTCCCGGCCAACCTCAACGGCACCGATTTCGTGCCGGCTTTCTTGCAGGCATACATCCGGCCGCTGACGGTGGGTCTGCTTGGAACCACAAGGGCAAATGCCGAAGCAGCGGCCCGCAAGTTCAAGGCGCTTGCGCCCCAGCACCGGTTCAAGGTCATCCACGACGGCTATTTCTCGGCTTCGGAAGAGCCCGGCATCGTCCAGAACATTGCTGCCCTGCGGCCGGACATTCTGTTGGTTGCCATGGGCGTGCCGCGTCAGGAATTGTGGATTGCCCGGCATATCGAAGCCAGCCACTGCATTTTGCCGATCGCAGTCGGCGCCTTGCTGGACTTCATGAGCGGCTCGGTGCCGCGAGCCCCGCTCTGGATGCGCAGGCTGAGGTTGGAGTGGGTGTTCCGTCTGCTGATCGAGCCGGGCCGCATGTGGCGGCGCTATATTCTAGGCAACCCTGCTTTCCTGTGGCGCGTCGCACGCCAGAAGATACTGCGCCGGCCCGAGCCCGCCGGAGAGCCGCGGTGAACAGCCGTTTCAAGCCGCACGCCGCCTCGTCCGGTTCGGGGGCGGCATTTGCGGCGTCCGCGGCGATTGTTACCGCCAGCTACGCGCCGGACTTCGAGCGCTGCCGGCTGCTATGCGAGACGCTGGATCGTTTCGTATCCGGAACAAGGCATCATTACCTTCTGGTTGAGCATCGCGATATGCCGCTTTTCCGGCAAATGGAAAGCCCGCATCGCACGGTCATCGACGAAACCGACATTCTGCCGCGCTGGCTGCACGTTTTCAGCGATCCGCTGAGCTTATTTAGCCGGCGTATTTGGCTGAGTCTCAAGGCTCCTCCACTGCGAGGCTGGCATGTCCAGCAGCTTCGTCGCATCGCCATCGCGGCGCATATTGCCGAGGATGTTCTGGTTTATTGCGATTCCGACGTGGCATTCGTAAAGCCGTTCGACTGCGCGGCTTTCCGCCAAGATGGAAAGGTCAGGCTGTTTCGCCGCGACAACGCGTTTTCCGGCGCCGTGCCCCAACAGCACGGCATCTGGTCGCGCAATGCCGGCAAACTGCTTGGCATCGCTGCACCCGCCGTTTCGCCGCATGACTATATTTCCACCCTGATCGCCTGGCGTCGGGCTTCGGTGACGGACATGTGCGCGCATATCGAAAATCTTCATGGCCGCCCATGGGTGCAAACCCTTGCAGCCGACCGCCGCTTCTCCGAATGCCTGGTCTATGGCCGTTTCGTCGATGAGGTCCTCCACGGCAAGGACCACTTTCATGGTGCGGAAGAGTTCTGCCGTGTCCACTGGACAGGAGAAGCTCTGTCGGACGAAGCGTTCCGGAGTTTTGTTGGAGCGATGACGCCCGAGCAGGTTGCCATCGGCATGCAATCCTTCATCGGCACCGATCTTGGCCGCATACGCCGCTTGCTTGCCGAAGCTGCCTGACGGGTCAGATGGCCTTTGCCGGGCGGCGCATCGCCGAATAGGTCAGCACGGCCGACACCAGGTAGAGCAGCAGGAAGGCCGCGTTCAGCGACAGTATGAGCTGCGGCGTCTGGTCGAACCACTTCAGCACAGCCGTCAGCACCAGCGCCTTCAATCCTGCCAGCACGGCGAGATTGACAGCGCGCACCAAGGTCTGGCCACGGGCGAACAGAAGTTCGGCCTGATATTCGACCAGGTTGCGCAGGCCCGGCACGCACAGCGCCAGCAGGATGAGAGGCGCGGCCTCGCTGACGTTGCGGCCGAGCGCGTTGGGGAAGAAATGCAGCAACAGACCCAAGGCCAGGAGGCCAAGCGTGGAAACGGCGAAGATGCCGCCTTCGATACCCAGCCGCACGGAAAGCCGCGCCAGCAATTGCGGCGTGCGCATCATGCGCTGCACCAGCATCATCGAGAAGGTGCGGATCGGAATGGCGGTGAGGTCGACCAGCCGCATGATGATGGCATAGAGGCCGGCCAGATGCGGCCCGCCGATTGCCAGCACCAGAAGCTTGTCGAACTCCATCTGCAGGTAGAACAGCACTTCCGCGCCGGCAACGTAGATCGAATCGGCAAGCCGTCGCCAATAGAGCTCGGCCCGCAGCCGCAACCGCTGCCTTGGGTAGAAAACGCCGAACGCGACGGCCAGCGATACCGCGTTTGCGCCGACATAGAACCAGGCCCACGCTTCCAGCGTATGAGTGGAGGAGAGCATGAAGGCCAGCGCGCCCAGCGCCCGCAACGCGGCCGTGAGGATCGCCAGCACGGCCGCCTTGCCGAATCGGCCAAGGCCGTTGTTGACGATCATCGCCACTTCGACAGGACGCCATAAAAGCGATTCGGCGAACACGATTGCGGCGAAGGCAGCGAGCGTCACCGTGCTTGAAAAGAACACGAGATAGACGCCGTAGGACGCCGCGGCCAGCAGCGGCAGCGATAGCAACGCCAAGAGCAGGAAGCCGGCGGTGAATGTGCCGATCAGGTTCGGGCGTATGGTGGCGGTGCGGTAGAGCGCAGAAATGAAGCCGAACGCCAGTATCCGCGACAGCATGACGCCGGCAGCGGAAGCGGTGGCGAACATGCCGAATTCGGCGATGGAAAGCGTGTTGGCGAGTGCGATGAAATAGACCAGCGAAAACACCAGCCGCCCGCCGGCGCCGCTGATGGCCGAGAAGTAGTCGCGCACAAGCCCCCGGCGTTCGGCAATGAAGCTGCCGAGCCGGGCAAGTTTTCCCTGCTGCCTGATGTCGCCGGTCTGTGTCATCGGGCCAAGCCTAGTCAAGAAAACTTAATGCGCCCTTCAGTGATCGGCATCGAACTGCGGCTCGTATGCTGGGGTGTCGAAATGGCGGTGCAAATTGGCGGAAATTAACCTTTTGTTTTCCACGCCTGTTTAGCTTGGCTTAACGAATGGCTGCACCCGCGGCCGGTCTGTAATGGTAATGCCCGGACATGAATGACAGGCTCGACAGGGACGACTGGAGGCATGAGCGTTCCTTGCGCGAGCTCGGCCGGGCCATGCGCGGCGAAGACGAGGTGCCGCAGTCGGCGGGGTCGCTTTTGTCGTTGGCGCAGTCAACCGCGCCGGATTGGCGCGACAATGCCGTCGAACGCCACCAGATTGCCCGCACGCGGCGCGAAGCCATCGCCGAGCGCGACACAGCCCCGATCGCTTCCATCCCACCGCTGGAAGAACCCCGCCCGGATGTCTCCGCTCCATCCGAGATGCCGGACAATGGCCCGCAAGCTGCTGATGAGCAGTCGCCTGCCTCCAGCTGGCTGCCGCGCTGGGCGCAACTGAAGCGGGCGCCGGCTTCGCCTGAAGATGTTGCAGCTAACGAGCCTCTTGCACCGCCGGTCCCGCCTGCGCATGCCGCCGCCCCGGAGCCGGAGAGGAAGGTCGTTCCCGAGGCGTATGGGCGAACCGTTTCCCCGTTTGCCGCAACGCCTGACAAAGGCGACCGCTGGACGCCCTTGATCGACCCGATGAAAATCATCGGCGGCATCACAAGGTCCAAGGCGCTGATCCTTGCAATGACTTTGCTTGGCGCTGTCGTTGGCGTTTCAATCGCGCTTTCCACGCCGAAGAAATACGAGGCGCTGACCGAACTGATCGTAGATCCGCGCGATCTCAAGATCACCGACAGCGACTTGACGCAGACCATGATCGCCTCCGATGCCACCTTGGCCATCGTCGAGAACCAGATGCGGGTGCTCACCTCGGGCGTCGTGCTCAACAAGGTCGTGGACACTCTCAATCTGACCAGCGATCCCGAATTCAACGGACAGAACGGCAGGCCGGGGCTGCTGGCAATGGCTCGCTCGCTGTTGTCGCGCGACGACGGGCCGGCTGGCGCCGACGAAGTTCGCCGCCGCGCGCTCGCCGTCGGTAATCTTGCCGAAAGCATCCATGTCGAGCGCGGCGGCAAGACCTTTGTCATCACCGTTAGCGCCACGACGCAGAATGCCGACAAATCGGCCCTGATCGCCAACACGATGACGGATGTGTTCCTGCAGACATACGGCCAGATCCAGTCGGAAACCGCCGGTAGGGCGACCAATGAGCTTACGGCGCGATTGACCGAACTGCGCAAGGGTGTCGAGGACGCGGAGCGCAAGGTCGAGCAATTCAGGGCGACCCATGATCTGGTCGATGCGCAAGGCCGCCTCATTTCCGATGACGAACTGCTCAAGCTTAATGAACAGCTCACCGTCGCCCGGGCGCGCACGCTGGAGCTGAGTGCTCGCGCGGCCTCCGCGAAAACCGTCGATGTCGATGCCGTTCTGGGCGGCGCACTGCCGGAGGAAATGAATTCCAACACGATGGCGGACCTGCGCTCGCAGTATTCGACGCTGAAGCAGGAAGCCGACCGCGCCGCCGTGCGGCTTGGCCCGCGCCATCCCGAACGCATCGCGCTGGACGCCCAGCTTGCCGGCGCTCGCGACCGCATCGCCGCGGAGCTTCGCCGCATCGCTTCGTCGCTGCAGGTTGACTTGCGCCGCGCCGTCCAACTTGAGCAGGAACTGTCGGCCAGGCTCGCGCAGCTCAAGGTGCGCAGCGGCGACGTCAGCAACGATCTCGTCAGCCTGCGCGAATTCGAACGTGAAGCCGCCGCCAAGCGCTCGGTCTATGAGGCGTTCCTGTTGCGCGCCAAGGAAACCAGCGAGCGCAAGGACATCAACACCGCCAATGTCAGCGTGATTTCCAAGGCGTTTCCGCCGCTTGAGCCAAATGGACCGTCGCGCGCAATCATGGCGCTGGCCGGCCTGCTTTTGGGCTTTGCATCGGGCGTCGGGTTGGGGGCCGTGCGCGGTGCTTATGAAAGCCTGCGTGAAACGGCCGCTGACCGTGCCCGTCAGGGGCGGCAACTCCAACGGCGCGAAACTCCTCTGGATGGCCCAAACCGGAGCCAGCCTGCCGAATATGGGTCGCCTGCCGTATCGGCGACCGGGAGCCCCTCACCGGCAGGTCGCGAGCCGCTGGTTGATGAAATCGCCGAGGAAGAACCATCCGTCGAGGAAATCCGCGCCAGTCTGCGCGAAGTTCGCGATGCGTTGCGCGAGCTGGCCGAGAGTCGCGCCCGCAACCGGCAGATCTGACGCCTGAAATCAAAACGGTCCAGTTTCAAGTTTACGGCATCCGACGCCGCATTGGCGGGATTGCGGTGTCGAATTATCGTGAATATGCGCAGGCATATTTTGCGATGACGAGGATGGCATGGCCGAGGTGATCGACGGGAAAAAGGTGGCAGCGGAGGTCACCGCCAAGGTCAAGGCCTTGACCGCCGGGCTTGTCGGTAAAGGCAAGGGGCAACCCGGCCTTGCCGTTGTCATCGTTGGCGAAGACCCGGCCAGTCAGGTCTATGTGGCCTCGAAATCGCGCACGGCGAAGGAGTGCGGGTTCCTTTCCGTCCAGCACACGCTGCCGGCAGACACCGGCGAGCAGGCACTGCTCAAGCTGATCGGCGATCTCAACTCCGACCCGGCGATCCACGGCATTCTGGTTCAACTGCCGCTGCCGGCCCACATCGACGCCGGCAAGGTCATTCAGACAATCGCGCCGGCAAAGGATGTCGACGGCTTCCACTTCATCAATGTCGGCAAGCTCGGCACCGGGGAAATCGACACGGCCTTCGTTCCCTGCACTCCGGCAGGCTCCATGCTGCTGATCGAACGCGTGCGCGGCAAGGATTTGTCTGGCCTGAGCGCCGTCGTTCTCGGTCGCTCCAACATTGTCGGCAAGCCGATGGCCAACCTGCTGCTTGCGGCAAATGCCACGGTCACCATTGCCCACAGCCGCACGCGCGACCTCCCGGCCTTGGCGCGCGCCGCCGATATTCTGGTTGCCGCGGTGGGACGCCCTGAGATGGTGCGTGGCGATTGGGTGAAGCTGGGCGCGACGGTCATCGACGTCGGCATCAACCGCATCCCGGCGCCGGAAAAGGGCGAGGGCAAGTCGCGCCTCGTCGGTGATGTCGCCTATGAGGAGGCTGCCGCTATCGCCGGTGCCATCACGCCGGTGCCCGGCGGGGTGGGGCCGATGACCATTGCCATGCTGATGGCAAATACGGTCATTTCCGCTTATCTTGCCGCAGGTCTCGAACGCCCCTCCTTCTGATCCCGGAAAGAACAAGCCTTGCCGACGCCAGCAGTCCCCGTTGTCCGCGCGTCCACGAATGATCCGGTGGAAGGCGGTCGGCAATTTGCCTTCCTGCTGGTCGACAAGTTTTCGATGTTCTCGCTGGCCGCCGCCATCGACACCATGCGCTCGGCCAATCGCCTGATCGGGCGCGACTTCTACGGCTGGAAAACCGTGTCGGCCGATGGCGAGGCGGTCATCGCGTCGAATGGCCTGTCGATCAAGATCGACTACAGCGTGGCCGACCTGCCGCCGGTCGATGTGATCTTCGCATGCGTTGGGTTGACGACGGAGTTCCCCGGCAAGAGCAAGGTGCTCGCGGCGCTGCGCAACTGGGGTCGGCGCGGCAATGCGCTGGGCGCGCTTTCGGTCGGCTCCTACCTCTTGGCCGAGGCCGGCCAGCTCGATGGCTACCGCTGCACCATCCATTGGGAAAACCGCGCCGGCTTCCTCGAGCGCTTTCCCGAAATCAACTGCACCGGCAACGTCTTCGAGATCGACCGCAAGCGCTACACCTGCGCCGGCGGCACCACTTCCATCGACCTGATGCTGGAGATCCTCCGCTCCGATTTCGGCCCCAACCTCGCCAACAGCGTCGCCAACCAGTTCCAGCACGAGCGCATTCGCTCCGCTGGCGACCGCCAGCGCGTCGGCCCCGAGCGCGACCTCACCGGCAAATCGGAAAAGCTCAGGCGCATCGTCGAACTGATGGCCGACCACCTCGACGAGCCCCTGTCGGCTGTTCAGCTTGCCAAGTCGGCGGGGCTTTCGGTGCGCCAGGTCGAGCGCCTGTTCCTGCGCCATCTCACCGTGACGCCGGGCCGCTACTACATGCGGCTGAGGCTGGAACGGGCGCGCGAATTGTTGCGCCAGACTAACATGCCGATCCTCGATGTGGCGATTGCAACCGGCTTCACCTCTCATTCCTATTTCGCGCAGAGCTACCGGCTCCAGTTCGGCCGGCCGCCTTCCGAAGAGCGCCGCACCACCTACTAGTGCATGTCTCCCGAAAGTGGGGATCGGTTTTGGGATCAAGACATGCACAAAATCAAGAATCTGAAGCGCGTTAAGCGAATCTGAAAGATCGTGACGCGCTTTGGAAGCTGCAACCGCCTGCTTGCCAGCACCGGCCTGCTTCGTTAGCTTGCCGCCCTCAACTGCGGCAATTCCAGAAAATAAATCGCACCGGAATCGGTAACGACCACGAGGCAAGTGATGGCGGCACTGACACGCATTCTGTTCGGTCTTTTCATGATGATTGCGACATGCTCGGCTGCAAGTGCAGCCGACCGGGTGATCGTCATTCTCGATGCCTCCGGCTCGATGTGGGGCCAGATCGACGGCAAGCCGAAGCTCGAAATCGCGCGCCAGTCGCTGAAGACCGTTCTCCAGTCCGTTCCGGGAGATGAAGAGATCGGCTTCATGGCCTATGGCCACCGCCAGAAGGGCAGTTGCGACGACATCGAACTGATCGTGCCGCCGAAGGCTGGCACGGCCGCCGCGATTTCCACCGCCGCCGACAATCTGAAATTCCTCGGCAAGACGCCGCTCAGCGCCGCGGTACGCCAGGCGGCTGAAGCGCTCAAATACACCGAGGACAAGGCCAAGGTGATCCTCATCACCGACGGTCTCGAAACCTGCAATGCCGATCCGTGCCAGTTGGGCAAGGAACTGGAGGCGGCAGGCGTCGACTTCACCGCTGACGTGGTCGGGTTCGGCTTGACCGCAGAGGAAGGTCGGCAGGTCGCCTGTCTGGCCGAGAACACCGGTGGCAAGTACATCCAGGCTTCCGATGAAGCCGCGTTGAAGGACGCGCTGGCCGAAGCCGTCGCACCGCAGCCGGCTCCAGAACCTGCGCCCGCACCCGCTCCGGCCAAGGTCGAGTACAACCTCATCCCGAAGACCGTTTTGACCGAAGGCGGCGAAGCCCCCAAGATCGACGTCTATTACGAGGTGTTCAAGATCGACGCCGCCGGCGGCAAGGGCGAGCGCGTCGATGGCAGCTACAACGACTACAAGATCAGCCTTGAGCCCGGCGACTACATCGTCACTTCGCTGAGCGGCTACGCCAAGGCCGAGCAGAAGGTAACCGTCAGCGCCGACAAGGTTTCAGAGCCGGTGTTCAACCTCAACGCCGGAGCATTGGTGCTTCGCGCCCGCCCAGCACCCGATGCGGAAATCGACGGCAACGCCCAGATCATCATCGACTATCCGGGCGAGGGTGAATCGTCGGCGAATTATGGTCAGGTCAAGACGGTCGTCCCCGCAGGCGAAACCAGGATCACCATCAAGCTCGGCGCCGGAGAAACCAGCGAAACGCTTCAGGTCGCCGCCGGCCAGACCATCGACAAGGACTTCATCGTCGGTGTCGGCAAGGCGCAGGCCGATGCGTTCTATACCGAGGGCGGCGAAAAGGTGGATTCGGGCGACCTGTCGTGGCGGATATTCAAGGCGGCGAAGAAACTGGACGGCAGCCGCGAACAGGTCACGTATGGCTATGGCCCTGCCAGCAAGTTCGACCTACCGGCGGGCGACTATGTTGCTGCCGTCGACATGCAGGCTGCAACGGCGGAACAGCCGTTCAGCATCGCGGTCGGTGAATTCAAGAACATCAGCGTGACGCTGAACGCCGGCGTTCTCGCCATCGAAGCGCCGGGCGCCGACGGCTATCGCATCTACGAGGCCAAGAAGGATCTCCAGGGCGAGCGCAAACAGGTCACTTACGGCTACGGCGAGAAATTCCAGACGACGATGGTTGCCGGCGACTATGTCGTCGTAACCGACTTCAAGTCTGACAAGGCCGACAGCGAAACGCCGTTCACCGTCAAGGCCGGCGAACGGACCGAACTCACCATCCAATAGGCTTCGGCCATCGATATGCAAAAGGGCGGCCTTGAGGCGCCCCTTTTTGTTGGGTGAAAACCGCCTATGCCGCTGCGCTAAAGGCAGTCGCACCCTGGTCGGGGTGACTGACGAGATGCCGGAAGCCGGCAAACAATTCGCGGCCGAAGCCGAATTCATTGCCGCTGAGATCAGCTTCGGCCGATGGCCGCAGCACCAGTTCCGCCGCCGGCACCAGAACGTCGAGTGTGCCTGCCTCGGCATCGAGGCGCACGATGTCGCCTTCGTTGATCTTGCCGATCACGCCGCCTTCCAGCGCTTCCGGCGTCACGTGGATCGCCGCCGGCACCTTGCCCGATGCGCCCGACATGCGCCCGTCGGTGACGATGGCAACGCGCTGGCCGCGATCCTGCAGTACGCCGAGAACGGTTGTCAGCTTGTGGAGTTCCGGCATGCCGTTGGCCCTTGGCCCCTGGAAGCGGATGACGGCGATGAAATCGCCCGTCAGGCTCCCGGCTTTGAAAGCGTCGTTCAATCCTTGCTGGCTGTCGAACACGCGCGCCGGCGCTTCGATGATGCGGCGGTCGGCTTTCACTGCGGAGGTCTTGATGATGGCATGGCCAAGATTGCCGGAGAGCACCTTGAGACCGCCGCTTGGCTGGAATGCCTTGGCGACCGGCGCGAGAATCTTCTCGTCGCCGCTTTGGGCGGGTGCGGCCTCGCGCAGCACGGAACCGTCCGGCCCGAGCTTGACCTCGACCGAATAGGCGCCGAGCCCTTCGCCCCACACCGTCTGCACATCGTCATGCAGAAGCCCCGCGTCGAGCAGTTCGCGGATCAGGAAGCCCATGCCGCCGGCCGCCTGGAAATGGTTCACGTCTGCAAGGCCGTTCGGATAGACCCGCGCCAACAGCGGCACCGCTTCCGACAGGTCGGAAATGTCCTGCCAGGTCAGCTTGATGCCGGCCGCCGCCGCCATCGCGACCAGATGGATGGTGTGGTTGGTGGAGCCGCCCGTGGCGTGCAGGCCAACCACGCCGTTGACGATTGCGCGCTCGTCGATCATGCGGCCGACCGGCGTATACGCGTTGCCGAGTTGCGTGATGGCAAGCGCCCGTCGCGCCGCTTCCTTGGTCAGCGCCTCGCGCAGCGGTGTGCCCGGATTAACGAAGGAGGCCCCCGGCGTGTGCAGGCCCATGATCTCCATCAGCATCTGGTTGGAATTGGCTGTGCCATAGAAGGTGCAGGTGCCCGGTCCGTGATAGGACTTCGATTCCGCCGCCAGAAGTTCGTCGCGCCCGCATTTGCCTTCGGCATAGAGCTGGCGAACCTTGGCCTTCTCGTCATTGGGCAGGCCGGTGGTCATCGGTCCCGCCGGCACGAACACCGCCGGCAAGTGGCCGAAGGTCAGCGCCGCGATCACCAGGCCCGGCACGATCTTGTCGCAGACGCCGAGAAAGACGGCAGCGTCGAACATGTTGTGCGACAGGCCGACCGCCGCCGCCATGGCGATGACGTCGCGCGAAAACAGCGACAGTTCCATTCCCGGCTGGCCTTGGGTCACGCCGTCGCACATCGCCGGCACGCCGCCGGCCACCTGGGCAATGCCGCCCGCCTCGGCCGCGGCCGCCTTGATCAGTTGCGGGTAGGTCTCAAATGGCTGGTGAGCGGACAGCATGTCGTTATAGGCGGTGATGATGCCGAGGTTCGGCACCTTGTCGCCGCTGAGCGCGATCTTCTCCGAAGGGCTGCACACGGCAAAGCCGTGCGCGAGGTTGCCGCAGCCGAGCACGGCGCGATTGGCGATGCGACCGGCTGCGTCCGAGATGCGCCCGAGATAGGTTTCGCGGCTGGCGCGCGAGCGTTCGCGAATGCGGTCGGTGATGGCTTCGATATCTGATCTGGCTGTCATCTCGTTTGTCCTTTCGACCGTCGGCCGAACCTTCCGCTATTACGGCGCCCAGAACACCTCGACCGGCGTTGCCGCCATGTCGATCACCGCGCCGATGGGCTTTTTCCCGTTTTGCTCGATCGCAGCCTCGAACGCCGTGCGCTTGCCTTCTCCCTCGATATGAAGGGCTATGAAGCTGGCCTCGACGATGCGCGCGGCGGTCAGCGTCAAGCGGAGCTCTCCGGCGCTCGGCGCATGCACCGGCAACAGGATCCGGTTGGATTGCGGGTCGAGCAAGGTCTGGAGGTTGTCGGCATCGGGAAAGAAGGAAGCCGTGTGGCCGTCCGTGCCCATGCCGAGGATAGCGACGTCGAGCGGCCAGGGCAGCGAGCGAAGCTCCGCGTCTTCTGAACGCGCCGCATGATCGATGTCGGCATCATCCCGGTAGAGTGGCACGAAGCGGGCAAACGCCGCCTCGTTCTGCAAAAGATTGGCCATCACCAGCCCGGCGTTGGAGCGCGGCGAGTTGGCCGGCACGAAGCGTTCGTCGATCAGCGTGACGAGGACCTTGTCCCAAGCGATCTTCCGCTTCGACAAAGCGCCGAAGAACAGCGCTGGCGTGGTTCCGCCGGATACGGCGAGGAAACCCGCTCCCCGCCGCGCAATTGCGTTGGCCAGATGCGAGGAAACCTCGTTCGCCAGCGCGTCAGCCAGGTCGGCGCGCTCTGCGAAATCATTCCACGCATAGGCGGCCGTTTTCTGCATCAGGCACTCTCGTGCCAGGTTCGTCCGTCACGCTCGATGAGTGCGATAGATGCCGATGGCCCCCAGGTGCCAGCGGTATAGCCTTGTGCCTCGTGGCGCGCGCTTTCCCAGGCGTGCTGGATCGGATCGATCCAGGCCCATGCAGCCTCGACTTCGTCACGGCGCATGAACAGGGTCTGGTTACCGCGGATCACGTCCATGATCAGCCGTTCGTAGGCGTCGGGCGCGCGCCCGTCGAAGGAGGCGGCAAAGCTCATGTCGAGCGAAATTTGCCGAAGCCGCATGCCGCCCGGACCGGGGTCCTTGATCATGATGTACTGCTTGACGCCTTCGTCGGGCTGCAGCCGGATGACGAGCTGGTTGGCGAAGATCGGCCCGGCATTTTCGCCGAAGATCGAATGCGGGATCGGCTTGAACTCGATGACGATCTCGGAAACGCGCGACGCCAGCCGCTTGCCGGTGCGCAGGTAGAACGGCACGCCGGCCCAGCGCCAGTTGGCGATCTCGGCCTTGATGGCGACGAAGGTTTCGGTGTCGCTCTCCTTGCCCAGTTCCTCGACATAGCCCTTGACCGGGCCGCCTGCCGATGCGCCGGCGCGATACTGGCCGCGTACCGTCTGTTTCGGCGCATCGTTGCCGTTGATGCGCTTCAGCGCCCTCAGCACCTTCAGCTTTTCATCCCGCACCGCATCCGCATCCATCGATGCCGGCGCTTCCATCGCGACGAGACACAGAAGCTGCAGGATATGATTCTGCACCATGTCGCGCAGCGCGCCCGCCTTGTCGTAATAGGTGACGCGGTCTTCCAGACCCACCGTCTCGGCAACGGTTATCTGGACATGGTCGATATGGGCGGAATTCCACAGCGGCTCGTAGAGCGCATTGGCAAAACGCAGTGCCATCAGGTTCTGCACCGTCTCCTTGCCGAGATAGTGGTCGATGCGGAAGATCTGGCCTTCGTGGAAATCCTTGCCGATGAGATCGTTCAGGGCATGGGCCGAATCGAGGTCGCGCCCGATCGGCTTTTCAACGACGATCCGCGACTTGGGCGTGATCATCTTGTGTTCTTTGAGCTTGTGCGAGATTTCGCCGAACAGCGCCGGCGCCACCGCAAGATAGAAGGCGCGGATGCGCTCGCTGTCGCCGAGCTCTTTCTTGAGATTGTCGAATCCCTCGCCGCTCAGCGCATCGGCGGCAACGTAGGAAATCCGCCCGAGGAACTTGTCCAGTTCCTTGGTGTCGAGATCGTCCTTGGCGACATGCTCCTGGATCGCCTTCTTGGCAAAGGCGCGGAACTCGGCGTCGCTCATCTTCGAGCGCGACGTGCCGATGATGCGGGTCGGTTCGGAAAACTGGTGGTCGCGCTGGCGATAATAGAGCGACGGCAGAAGCTTGCGCTCCGCCAAGTCGCCGGTGCCGCCGAAAATGATGAAGTCGAATGGGTCGACAGGTATGATCTGGCTTGTCATGGTTTGTCCGTGTTGCCACAGCTCATCGTGCCGCCGTGGATATAATCTAATCGATTTAATTTGACCAGTGCCATGGTGTCACATCTGCGGCATCGTTACTGGTCCAAGCGGGTGGCGTGGTAGCAGGCGATAGTTCAATTGTGTGCCGCGCCGCAATCATATGCTGCCCGGCAAAAGCGAGCCAAGGGAGAATCGAAGATGGGAGCGCATCTTTCGACAACCGTCGCACAAGGCCGTGCCTTCCTTCAGATCATCGACGGAAAGGCCGTAGATTCCGCCTCGGGTGAACGCATAGATGTGGTGTGCCCGTCGGACGACAAGGTCTTTGCCTCGATCCCGGCCTCTTCCGCCGCAGATGTCGACCGCGCCGTAGAGGCTGCACGCCGGGCGTTCGAGGACGGACCATGGGCAAGGATGCCGGCCTTCGAACGGGGCCGGCTGTTGACCCGCCTGTTTCACCTGATCGACAAGAATGGCAGCGAGCTTTCGGCACTGGAGGCGCGCGACACCGGCAAGCCGCTCCGGCAAGGCCGCGCCGATGTCGCCTCTACCATGCGCTATTACGAGTTCTACGGCGGCGCCGGCGACAAGATCCACGGCGACACCATTCCCTTCCTCGACGGCTATACGGCGCTTACGCTGCGCGAACCGCACGGCGTCGTGGCCGGCATCATTCCGTGGAACTACCCGTTGCAGATCCTGGCCCGCGTTGCGGGCGCTGCCTTGGCCATGGGCAACACGCTGGTGGTCAAGCCGGCGGAAGACGCTTCGCTCACCGCAATCCGCATTGCAGAGCTTGCGCTGGAGGCCGGCTTTCCCGCCGGCGTGTTCAACGTCATCACCGGCTATGGGCGCGAGGCGGGTGCCGCCCTTTCGGCGCATCCGGGCGTCGACTACGTCACCTTCACCGGCTCTCCCGCCACCGGCACCGCCATCCAGCAGGCGGCGGCAGGCAACAATCGCGGCGTCACCATGGAGCTTGGCGGTAAGTCGCCGCAGATCGTCTTTGCCGATGCGGACCTTGCCAAGGCGCTGCCGGTGCTGGTCAACGCCATCATCCAGAATGGCGGCCAGACCTGTTCGGCCGGTAGCCGCGCGCTGATCGAACGCACCGTTTACGAGGAAGTCGCGGCAGGGCTTGCCGAGCGCTTCTCCAAGCTTGTCGCCGGCCCGCATGATGCCGACCTTGATCTCGGTGCGCTGATCAATGCAAGGCAGCGCCAGCGCGTCGCGGCCATGGTCGCGGATGCGGAGAAAGCGGGCGTCCCCGTTCTGGCGCGCGGTTCGGTCGATAAGGATGCGCCGGAAGGCGGCTACTATTTCGCGCCGGTGCTGTTCGGTTCGGTCGATCCCGATGCGGTCATTGCGCGCGAAGAAGTGTTCGGGCCGGTGCTGACCCTTTTCCCATTTGACGATGAGGAAGAGGCCGTCCGTCTCGCCAATTCCACGGATTTTGGCCTCGTCGCCGGTGTCTGGACCAGGGATGGCGCGCGCCAGCATCGCGTTGCCAAGCGGGTCCGCTCGGGCCAGGTTTTCGTCAATGGCTATGGTGCCGGCGGCGGCATCGAACTGCCCTTCGGCGGCTTCAAGCGTTCGGGCCATGGGCGCGAGAAGGGCTTTGAAGCGCTCTACGATATGTCGGCGACCAAGACCATCGTGTTCAATCACGGTTAGGCCCGCGCTCCCGCCGACAAGTGCATTGCAGATTGGAAAGACGACGACATGAGACTGAAAGACAAGGTTGCGATCATCACCGGCGCGGCATCCGGTTTCGGCGAAGGCATGGCCAGGCGCTTTGCCGAAGAAGGCGCGAAGGTCGCGGTTGCCGATCTCAACGCCAAGGGCGCGGAGCGCGTGGCGGCGGAGATCGGCGAGGCGGCAATCGCCGTCACCACCGATGTCTCGCAGCGCGCCGAGGTCGAGGAACTGGTCTATGCCGCCAAGAGCGCCTTTGGCCGCGTCGATATCATGATCAACAATGCCGGCTACACGCACCGGAATGGCGATATGCTTGCGGTCGATGAAGCGACTTTCGATCTCATCACCGCCGTCAACATGAAGGCGATCTATCATGCCGCCGTTGCGGTCGTGCCGACGATGCAAAGGCAAGGTGGCGGTGTCATCCTCACTACCGCGTCCACTGCTGGCCTGAGGCCGCGTCCCGGCCTCACCTGGTATAACGCCTCCAAGGGTTGGGCGATCACGGCGACGAAATCGATGGCGGTCGAGCTTGCGCCGCACAACATTCGGGTCAACTGCCTGTGCCCGGTCGCGGGCGAAACCGGCATGCTGGAAAAATTCATGGGTGCGGATACGCCGGAAATCCGCGAGAAATTCCGCGCCTCCATTCCGCTCGGACGTCTGTCCACGCCGCTCGACATCGCCAATGCAGCGCTTTGGCTGGCATCCGACGAGGCGGCGTTCATTACGGGCGTGGCGCTGGAAGTGGATGGCGGCCGCTGCATCTGAGCCTGGCCGAAAGCGGGATTAGCGGTCAGTCCTGCTGGACGAAGCTCTTGTAGACGAAGCCGCGCTTGCCTTCGTAGACGATCTCGCACCACTTTTCGCACGAGATCACTTCGATCGCGGTCTTGGCGGGCACGGTGTCGATCGCCGACGAGCCGCTTTTCGGGCCCGAGCGCATGGTAACAGCCTTGAGCGTATGGCCGGACGTCTTGTCGCTTGCCTCACTTGGCTTGTCTGGCTTGGCCGCTTCGCTGAGGAATGCCGGCCTGGGTGTCGGAATGGCCGCCATCAGCGGCATTTCCTGCGGCGGAGGTTCCTTTCCGGCTTCGATCGGCGGGGAGGTATCCTGGTCGCCTTCCACTGCGGGTGCTGTGATTGCGGCGGCTGCTTGCGGGTCGAGCTCCGGAACCTCTGTCTTCGTCATCGGCGCTTCGGGCTGTTCGGCAACGGAGGCCGTTTCCACCGGCGGTTCGGGCTGCGGCTTGGCTTGAGCGGTGACGTCGCTGGCCGGAACTTCGGTTGCAGGCGCTGCGATTGCCGGCTGCGGATCGACTTTCGCTTCAGCGAATGCCTGACGCTCTCCAGCGGGCATGGCCAGCCACAGCGCGACCGCCGCCACCGCCAGCAGGGCCACAGTCCCGACCGCAGCGATCACAAGATGCGCGTGCGCCTTGACTTCGTGCCACCAGGAACGCCGCACATTGTAACCATACTGCATTGAAAAGCGATGCCGTCCCGGCTTGCCGAAACTCAATAGCCCCTTCACCTAGACATCTCCAAAAGAGCCGGCGTTCTTTCACTCGAGGATCAGTTAAACGCCCGATCCTTCCAGCGCCGGTCTCGCACTCCCGTCGGACAGTGTGGCAGATTTCACCGCCTTGGGCTATCCGCAGCCGCGCATAGTAAGGCAAATTGTGGCATCACTACGTTAATCGGGAGACAACGCGACTTATGTCTATTGCGGCGCGGATGCTTGTCGCGGCGCCCTTTTCATATCAAAACCACCTCGGTTTGCGGCAGCGGGAGTGCGATTCGTGATGTTTCGGGGACTTCTGGCCATCGTCTTTACCATGGCCGTTCTTGTCTTGCCGGCACGTGCCGCTCAGGCGCAAACGCCCCAGGTTCCCGTGCTTTGGGATGCCAAGGAGCGTTTGCCGAAGCCTGATCTCTCGGCCCTGCCGCGCCTCAGGTTCCTTACCACCACCGACTTTCCGCCTTTCAATTTCCTCGACGGCAGTGGCCGCCTGTCGGGCTTCCACATCGACCTGGCCCGCGCGGTCTGTGCCGAACTCGGCATGGCCGACAAATGCCAGATCGAGGCGCTGCCATGGGCCGAACTTGAGGGCGCTCTTGCGAGAGGCGAGGGCGAAGCCATCATCGCAGGCATAGCCGCGACCGAGGAGACACGGGCGAAATACGTGTTCTCGCGCCCCTATCTCCAGTTTCCCGCCCGCTTTATCGTGCCGAAGGCGAAGCCCCTGACCGAGCCGATCTATGACAAGATCCAGGATAAGCCCGTCGGCGTTCTGGCAGACTCCGCGCACGAACACATGCTTCAGGCCTATTTCGGCAAGGTGAAACTCGTGCCTTTCGCCAAGCCGGAGGAACTCTATGCCGGTCTCAAGGCCGGCAAGGTCGATGCCGCCTTCGGCGACGGCATGCGGCTGTCGTTCTGGCTGGCAGGCGAAGATGCCGCCAATTGCTGCCGCTTTGCCGGCGGCCCTTACATCGCGCCGGAATATCTCGGCACCGGCTTGTCGATCGCCGCCAAAGCCGACCAGCCGGTGCTAGCAGCCGCTTTCGACTACGCGCTGCAGGAAATCTCCGAAAAGGGCATCTTCGCCGAGCTTTACCTGCGCTACTTCCCCGTCAGTTTCTATTAGCCCCGGGCCCGCGCGGTTTACCCTTCATCAACCATGGTCATCTGACTGTGCGTTCATGAGCAATGTGATTCTTTTTCCCCTGCATTCCCGTTCCAATCTCGTCCAGTCCATCGCAGACAGCCTGCGTACGGTTCATGGACCTGCAGCCAATTCGTTCTGGCGTGAACGCATCGCCGGCATCGTCGCCGATCTGAGGTCGAGCGGCTTGCCGGATGCGGCGATCCGGGAGCAAATCCTCGGGCTTCAGGACGCCGTGCAGGTTCAACTGGCCGTATAGCTCGGCGCGTCACCTTTTCTTTCCGGCAATAGACACCGCAATCATCGCGCGTTACCGTTCCGGTCTGGTTGCATCGGGAGGCACGCATGGCGCTGGTGATCGAAGGCGAAGAACGTATTTCCGCTCCGTTGGAAAAGGTCTGGGCGGCGCTGAACGATCCGGCGGTGCTGAAGGAAAGCATTCCCGGCTGTCAGTCGCTTGAAAAGAAGTCGGATACCGACCTTGCCGCCACCGTCGTCTTGAAGATCGGGCCGATCAAGGCAACCTTCAACGGCGAAGTGACCTTGAAGAACCTGAACCCGCCGCACTCCTACACCATCCAGGGCGAGGGCAAGGGCGGCATCGCCGGCTTCGCCAAGGGTGGCGCGGACGTCAAGCTGACCGCCGACGGGCCGGACACCACGATCCTCAACTATGAAGCAAAGGCCGATGTCGGCGGCAAGATCGCCCAGTTGGGCAGCCGCCTCATCACCTCGACTTCGAAAAAACTGGCCGGCGAATTCTTCTCGACCTTCAATGAGAAGGTGAGCAACGGCGCCTGATCATTCGAAGACGATTGCCGGCGCCGCTTCGGCCGCGCCCTTTTCTTCCTGCAGCCGCTCCCAGGCCTTGGCGGCGATGGCGCGGTAGATTTTTGCTTCCGGCCCGTCCGGCTTGACGGCAACGACGGGACGGCCGCTGTCCGAGCTTTCGCGGATGCCCATTTCCAGCGGCACTTCGCCGAGGAAGGTCACGCCGAGGCGCTCGGCTTCGCGCTTGGCGCCGCCATGGCCGAAGATGTCGTAGCGCTTGCCGGTGTCCGGCGCGATGAAATAGCTCATGTTCTCGACAATGCCGAGCAACGGCACGTCGACTTTCTTGAACATGTTGAGGCCCTTGCGGGCGTCGATGAGCGCAAGGTCTTGCGGCGTCGAAACGATGATCGCGCCTGCCAGCGGCACCTGCTGGGCCATGGTGAGTTGTGCGTCGCCGGTGCCGGGCGGCATGTCGACCACCAGCACGTCGAGCGGCCCCCATTCGACCTCGCGCAGCATCTGCGTCAGCGCCGAGATCACCATCGGCCCGCGCCAGATCATCGGCGTTTCCTCATCGACGAGGAAGCCCATCGACATCGCCTTCAGGCTGTAGTTCTCCATCGGCTTCAAGATCTTGCCGTCGGCGCTCTGTGGCTTGCCGTGGATGCCGAGAAGGCGCGGCACGGAGGGTCCGTAGATATCGGCATCGAGGATGCCGACCCTCAAGCCGTTGGCGGCAAGGCCAAGGGCGATGTTGGCGGCGGTGGTCGACTTGCCGACGCCGCCCTTGCCGGAGGCCACGGCGATGATCGCCTCGATGCCGGGCACGCCGCGCTTGCCGGATGCGCGCGAGGCGGGTGCCGGGTGCGGCGCATGCGGCGCTGCGGCGGCGGGTTGCTGCACGGGGCGAGGCGGTGCCGGGCGCGGAGGCACCGATGCCTCCATGCCGCCGCCCTTTTTCTCGGCGGTCAGCGTCACCACTGCTCCGGTCACGCCCGGGATTGCCTTGACGACGCGGTCCGCCGCTGCCCTGAGCGGTTCCATCTCCTGCGCCCGCGCTGCCGGCACGGTTATCGAGAAGAACACTTTGCCGTCGGCGATGAATATGTCGGAGAGCATGCCGAGATCGACGATGTTGCCGGAGAAATCTGGTCCACTGACCGTCTTCAGGCGTTCGATGACGGTTTCTTTTGTGACGTTTTCGCCGGCGGGCATGGCTCGTTCCTCAAATGGCTTGGCTGCGGCTGAGATAGTGCAAATCCGCCGCCGTTCCAAGCTTTGCAGGAGGTTAGCTGACCAGTTCCGTCAAGTAAAATGTCGCAGCGGCGATGGCCGCCGTGGCGGGAAGCGTGATCACCCATGCCCAAACGATGCTGCTGGCCACGCCCCAGCGCACGGCGGAAACGCGGCGCGCGGCTCCCACGCCGATGATCGCACCGGTGATGGTGTGGGTGGTGGAGACGGGAATGCCGAGCCAGGTGGCGGCAAAGAGCGTGATCGCCCCGCCGGTTTCGGCGCAGAAACCCTGCATCGGGTTCAGCCTGGTGATCTTGGACCCCATCGTGTGCACGATGCGCCAGCCGCCGAACAGCGTGCCCAGCGCCAGCGCCGACTGGCAGGTCAAGACCACCCACAGCGGCACGTAGAACGTGTCGCCCAGCATGCCTTGCGAATAGAGCAGCACAGCGATGATACCCATCGTCTTTTGCGCGTCGTTGCCGCCATGGCCGAGCGAATAGAGCGAGGCGGAAATGAACTGCAGGAAGCGGAAGCTGTTGTCGACGGCAAAGGGCGTCTGCCGCACGAACAGCCAGGAGACGACGAGAACGAGAAAAAGCGCCAAGAGGAAGCCTACGGTCGGCGAAAGCACGATGGCGAAGGTGGTCTTGAGCAGACCGGACCACACGATGGCGCCGCCGCCGGCCTTGGCAACGCCTGCCCCGACAAGCCCGCCGATCAGCGCATGCGAACTGCTCGACGGGATGCCCGCCAGCCAGGTGACGATGTTCCAGACGATTGCGCCTGTAAGCGCGGCAAAAATCACCGCAGGCGTCACTGTATCGGCGTCGATAATGCCTTTGCCGAGCGTTTCCGCGACATGCAGGCCGAAGAACAGGAAGGCGATGAAATTGAAGAAGGCTGCCCAGAGCACCGCATATTGCGGCCGCAGTACCCGCGTCGAGACGATGGTGGCAATGGAATTGGCGGCGTCATGCAGCCCGTTCAGGAAGTCGAAGAACAGCGCGACCGCAATGAGGCTGAACAGCAGGGGAAAGGCGAGCGTTGCATCCATCAGATTAAAAAGGGTGTGTGGGTGTTCAGATCAGGGTGAGCCGAAAACGGTGGCGTTCGAGAACCGAAGCGCAGTGTATGTGCAGATACATGAGCATCGGAAGCGCAGAACGCCGCCGTTTGCAGGCCACCATGATCTGAACAGACGCGCACCCTAGACGTTTTCCACGACGATGCCGCTTATTTCGTTGGCGACGTCCTCGAAGCGGTCGACCACCTTCTCAAGCTGGCTATAGATTTCCTTGCCGACGATGAACGCCATGGCGTCGCCGCCGGAATGGCGATGGAAAAGATCCTTCAGCCCCTGCTCGTGCACGTCGTCGGAGTGATCCTCCAGCTTCTTGATTTCACGGGCGATGGCGGTCAGGCGCGGCACGTTCTGCCCCACCTTGCCAAGCAGCGGGATCGCCTCCGCGACAAGCCTTGCGGCGGCGGTGATCATCGTGCCCATCTCCTGCATCAACGGGTCGAATTCGGTCCTCTCGAACAGGCGCACGGTCTTGACCGTCTTGTGCATCATGTCGATGGCGTCATCCATCGACTGGATCAGGTCCTGGATGTCGCTGCGGTCGAAAGGCGTGATGAAGGAGCGGCGAACTGCAAGCAGCACTTCGGCGGTGATGGCATCCGCTTCGTTTTCCAGGCGAACGATTTCGCTCGCCCATCGCTCGACATCCTGGCCGGCAAGCAGTTTTTCCAGCGCTTCCGCTCCGCCGACGACGGTTCGGGAATGGCGCTCGAACAAGTCGAAGAACTTGTCCTCGCGCGGAAGCAGCTTCCTGAACCAGCCAAGCATGTTCGACCTTTCGTCACTTGCGAACTGCTCTCCCATAGCGCCGCATTGACCATGGGGAAACAGATAGCCGGCTGAAATATGTGGATGCGCACCGTATTCTTGCGGTCTCCGCAGCCTCGTTTTCCCCAGCCGCCACGCCGCGGGCTCGCTGGAAAGACATTTGCCTCCGCTAAAATACAAGCCTGCCTTCGCCATGGCTTTCTGCTATGATCGGCGCGGGTGGGTTGCGGCTGCAACTCAACCTAAAGGCGAATTATCGAAGCTTTCAACCGCAAGGCCCCCGACACGGGCGGCAACAGGAGGAAATCATGCTTCAGACCAAGGACGCCGTGAACAGCACATCCATCAAGAAGGCCATCGAAGGACGCGACGGAGCCATGCTCTCCGGCTTCTATGCCGACGATGCCGTGGTGCGGGTGATCGACCGCAACAATCCGCCGAGCAAGCCGCGCGAGATACGCGGCAAGGCCTCCATCACCACGTTCTGGGACGACATTTGCGGTCGTGCCATGAGCCACAAGATCGAGTCATCCGTAACCGAGGGCGATCGGCTCGCCTTCACCGAGAACTGCGCCTATCCCGATGGCACCAAGGTCTATTGCGCCACCGTGGTCGAACTGAAGAACGGTCGCATTGCGCGTCAGACCGTCGTGCAGGCCTGGGACGAGTAGAGGGGGCAAATCATGTTCAGCGCGAGATGGCAGATCGACGCCAAGTTCGGTCACAAGCAGACGGTGCTCGAACTGATGCGCAAATGGGAGCGCGATATCGGCTCGAAGGTCGGCGTCGAGGATTTGAACTTCAGGATCATGACCGGCTCGATCGGTGCGCGCGAAGCGACGATCGAGACCCATCATGAGGTGGAAAGCCTGGCAAAGCTGGAAGAGTTCTTCGCCAAGATCGGCAAAATCGACGCTCATGCCAAATGGGGCAAGGAAATGGAGCCCTATGTCGTCTCGGGCACCAGCCTGTGGAACATTTACAGGATCGTGGAGTAGCGATCCGCACAAATTCGCCGCCGGTGCTGGAACGCGCCGGCGGCGTTTTTCGGAACCAACGCGCCTACATCAACCCAAGCTGCTTGTAGAAGCCGAGCGCATCGTAATAGTCGCTCTGAGCGGCGATCTTGCCGTCCTTGACCGTGAACATGGATGCGCCGGCAAACGAGAACGTCTTGCCGGTCGCCTTGGTGCCGTCGCCCCAGTCGCCTGAATTGGTGCCGGAAAACTCCCATTCGAACGAAACATGGTCGCCCTGTACGACCGGCGCGCCCTTCATTTTCCACACGGCATCGGGAGCCGCGTTGAGGAAATTGTCGATGACGTTGGTCTTGGCCTCCTCCTTGCCCTTTACAGGCGTGCCGACCGAGGCATCGTAATAGGTGACGTCGTCGGCAAAATAACTCGCTGCCTTTGCCGAATCGTGGGCGTTCCAGGCGGCGAGATAGGCATCGACGACTGCTTGCGAGCCGTCTTGCGCGAAGGACGGTGCGACAATGAAAACGGCTGCCGCTACGGATGCGGATGTCAGGAACTGGCGGCGGTGCATGGTCTTTCTCCTCCCATGTTGAACGGCCAATCGTTGCCTCTCCCGCAGCGGGAGAGGTCGGGCTCTATCCGTGCGCGACCATGACGTGGCGCACGGCCGTGTAATCCTCCAGCGCATAGAGCGACATATCCTTGCCATAGCCGGACTGTTTCAGTCCGCCATGCGGCATCTCGGTGGTGAGCATGAAGTGCGTGTTGATCCAGGTGCAGCCATATTGCAGCCGCGCCGCCGTCGCCATGGCGCGCGAGACATCCTTGGTCCACACCGACGAGGCGAGGCCGTAGTCGCTGTCGTTGGCCCAGGCCACCGCTTCGTCCGTGTCGGAGAACCGCGTCACCGAGACCACCGGCCCGAACACTTCGCGCCGCACGATCTCGTCTTCCTGCAAGGCGCCGGCGACGACAGTCGGCTGGTAATAGAAGCCCGAACCAGCGCCCGGCTTGCCGCCGGTGGTGATCTCGATGTGCTTCAGTTCAGACGCCCGCTCGACGAAGCTCGACACGCGGTCGCGCTGGCGCTTGGAAATCAGCGGCCCGATCTCGTTTTCGGTGTCGTCGGCCTGGTCGTACTTGATGGTCGAGACGGCGGATGACAGGTCGGCGACAAGCTTGTCGTAGATCTTCTTGCCGGCATAGATGCGGCAGGCTGCGGTGCAGTCCTGGCCGGCATTGTAGTAGCCGAAGGCGCGCAGGCCGTTGACCACTGCGTCGAGATCGGCGTCGTCGAACACCACGACCGGCGCCTTGCCGCCGAGCTCGAGATGCGTGCGCTTGACCGACTTGGCGGCGGCCTGCAGCACCTTCTTGCCGGTGGCGACGTCGCCGGTGATCGAGATCATGTTGATCTTGGGGTGGTTGATCAGCGGGCTGCCGACGCTCTCGCCGCGGCCGAGCACGACGTTGACGACGCCTTCCGGCAACACTTCGGCCAGGATGCGCGCCAGTTTAAGCGCGGTCAGCGGCGTCTGCTCGGACGGCTTGAAGACGACCGTGTTGCCGCCGGCAATGGCCGGAGCAAGTTTCCATGCCATCATCATCAGCGGATAGTTCCACGGCGCGATGGACGCGACGATGCCGATGGGATCGCGCCGGATCATCGAGGTGTGGCCGGGCAGGTATTCGCCGGCAACCTGTCCGGGCATGGTCCGCACTGCGCCGGCAAAGAAACGGTAGCAATCGACGATTGCCGGGATTTCATCGTTCAGCACGGCATTGATCGGCTTGCCGCAGTTCAGCGCCTCCAGCTTGGCGAACGCCTCGGCGTCGGCCTCGATGCGGTCGGCGATCTTGAGCAGGTAGCCGGCGCGCTGGGCAGGCGTCGTGCGCGACCATGCGCCGAACGCCTTCTCGGCCCCCGCGACCGCAGCCTCGATCTGCGCCGCACTTGCCTCGGGCAGGTTGAGGATCGTCTCGCCCGTTCGCGGATTAAGGATGGGTTCCTCGGTTTCGGTGCCTTTCTGGAATTTCGAGCCGATCAGCATCTCGGTGTGCATGGAACTCTCCTTCAGGGATTATTTGCCCGAGCCGGCGATCTGGTCGCCGTCGCGGGTGAGGTAATAGGCAAGCAGGATGGGCAACAGCGTCACCAGCACCACCACCATCGCCACCACATTGGTGACCGGGCGCTGGCGCGGGCGGATCAGTTCCTCCAGCATCCAGATCGGCAGCGTCTGCTGCTGGCCGGCGGTGAAGGTGGTGACGATGACTTCGTCGAACGACAGCGCAAAGGCCAGCATGCCGCCGGCAAGCAGCGCGGTCGCGATGTTGGGCAGGACGACATAGCGGAAGGTCTGGAAACCGTCCGCGCCAAGGTCCATCGACGCCTCGATCATCGAGCCGGAGGTGCGCCGGAAGCGGGCAACGGCGTTGTTGTAGACGACGACGACGCAGAAGGTGGCGTGGCCGAGGATGATCGTCCAGAACGAGAACGGGATGTCAGTGAGCGCAAACGCCGAGCGCAGCGCAATGCCGGTGATGATGCCCGGCAGCGCGATCGGCAGGATGACGAGCAGCGACACCGTCTCGCGGCCGAAGAATTTCGAGCGCGAAACCGCAGCTGCGCAAAGCGTGCCGAGCACAACGGCAATCGCGGTCGAGATGGCTGCGACGCGGACCGAAAGCGACAGCGCTTCCCACACGTCCGGCCGGTTCCAGGTCACCGCAAACCATTGCGTGGTCAGGCCGGGCGGCGGCCACTGATAGCTCTTCTCCTCGGTGGTGAAGGCGTAGACGAAGATCAGCAGGATCGGCGCATGCAGGAAGATGAGGCCGAGTCCGGCGGCGATCTTCAGGCCAAGCGGTGTCTTCTGGTTGCGGTCAGAGCGCATCGAAGGCCCCCATGCGCTTGGCCATCCACAGATAGAGCCCCATGATGACGATCGGCACCACGGCAAAGGCGGCGGCCAGCGGAATGTTGCCCGCCGTGCCTTGCTGCGAATAGACGGCCTGCCCGATGAACAGGCGCGACGTGCCGATGATCTGCGGAATGATGTAGTCGCCAAGCGTCAGCGAGAAGGTGAAGATCGAGCCCGCGACGATGCCCGGCAGCGCCAGCGGCAACAACACGTTCCAGAATGTCTGCCGTGGCGAGGCGCCAAGGTCCGATGAGGCCTCGATGAGGTTGCCCGGCACGCGCTCGAGCGCTGCCTGCATCGGCAGGATCATGAACGGCAGCCAGACATAGACGAAGACGATGAAGGTGCCGGTGAAGGAAACGGACAGAGAGTTGCCGCCGACGATGGGCAGCGACAGCCAGCCGTCGAGCAGCCACAAAAGGTTCAGCTTGGCCAGCAGCCAGGTGAGGATGCCTTCCTTGGCGAGGATCAGCTTCCACGCATAGACCTTGACCAGGTAGCTCGACCACAAGGGCAGCATCACGGCGAGGTAGAACAGCGCCTTCCAGCGCCCTTGCGCATAGCGCGCGGCGTAATAGGCGATGGGAAAGGCGACGACGATGGAGGCGAGCGTCACCGCCGCCGCCATGGTGACGGTGCGCAGGATGATGTCGAGGTTGGCGGCCTGCAAGAGGTCGCCATAGGTCTTGAGCGTGAACTCACGGTTGATCAGGCCGGAATATTCGTCGATCGAGAAGAAGCTTTGCAACAGCAGCGCAAACAGCGAACCGATATAGACGACGCCGAGCCATAGCACCGGCGGCAGCAGCATGAGGAAAAGCAGGAGCTTCGGCTTGCGCCAGAAGGCATCGGACAGAACGCCGCGAATGCCGCTTGCCGCCGGCAATATGGCCGGCGCGGTGCGGTATTGATTGGCGGCCATGCTCATGCCGGCTCATCCATCAAATGGAGTTGGTCGCGGTTGAAGGTAAGCACCAGCGCTTCGCCTTCTTCCGGCAGCTTGGTCCCGGCGGGCACCACGGCGTGCAGCCGCAAGCCGTCGGCGTCGAGCGCCAGCCGCGTCGTCGCGCCGAGATAATTGGCCGAAACGAGCCGCGCCGAAACACCGTCGCCGCGCGTGGCTTTGCCGACCCTGATCGCCTCGGGCCGCAGGCTGCCCCAGCGGCGCTGGCCGGAGTAGCGTTGCACGAAATCCGGTGGCAGCACGTTGGAAGATCCGACGAAATCGGCGACGAAGCGCGTGGCAGGCCGCTCGTAGATGTCCTGCGGCGTGCCCACCTGCATGATCTTGCCGTCATTGAACACCGCGACCCGGTCCGCCATCGACAGGGCCTCGCCCTGGTCGTGGGTCACGAAGATGAAGGTGATGCCGAGCGCCTTTTGCAGCGACTTCAGTTCTTCCTGCATGTTCTCGCGCAGCTTGAGGTCGAGCGCGCCCAGCGGCTCGTCCAGCAACAAAACCTTGGGCTGATTGACCAGCGCGCGGGCCAGCGCCACGCGCTGCCTTTGGCCGCCCGATAGCTGGCCGGGACGACGCCCGCCGTAGCCGGGAAGCCGCACCAGCGCCAGCGCATCCTCGGCTGCCTTGTGGCGTTCGGCCTTGCCGACACCTTTGACCATCAGGCCATAGGCGACGTTGTCGAGGATGTTGAGATGCGGGAACAGCGCATAGTCCTGGAACACGGTGTTGACGTTGCGCCGGTAGGGCGGAACGCCTTCCGCACGCTCGCCGAAGATGGAGATCGATCCTGCCGTTGGTTGCTCGAAGCCGGCGATCAGCCTGAGGCAGGTCGTCTTGCCTGAACCGGACGGCCCCAGCATGGCGAAGAACTCGCCGGGCGCGATGTCCAGGTCTACGGCGTCCACGGCGCGCACCGTGCCGAAATGACGCGAGACTTTCTGGAAGGAAACGGCAGAGGTCATGAGTTCACTCTTTTCGAGAGTCGTCGCCGCCTCTCCTTGCGCGGCAGGGAGAGGAAAAAAGCTTCGACGTCAGCGTCGCCTCTCCCCGCGCTTTGCGGGGAGAGGGCAAGGGTGAGGGGCAAGGCGCGCTTGAGAGGATGCGCGCTCACCGCCCGCCGATGACGCCGATATAGTCCGACACCCAGCGGTAATAAGGCACGCACTGGTTGTTCTGGCTGGCGCACTGAGAAACCGGCGTCTTCCAGAACTTGATCTTGTCGAAATTCTCGAAGCCGTTGGTGGCGCAGCCTTCGTCGGTCAGAAGCTCGTTGCCCTTGCACGCCGCCGGAACCACCGGCACCGAGCCGAACCATGCGGCGAGGTCGCCCTGCACCTTCGGCTTCAGCGAATGCTCCATCCACATATACGCGCAGTTCGGGTGCTCGGCATCGACATGCAGCATGGTGGTGTCGGCCCATCCGGTCGCGCCTTCTTCCGGCACCGTCGAGGCGATCGGCTGCTTGGCGGCAACCAACGTGTTGACCTGGAACGGCCACGAACTTGAAGCGACGACGCCCTCGTTCTGGAAATCATCGACCTGGATCGCGGCGTCATGCCAGTAGCGGCCGACCAGCGTGCGCTGTGTGCGCAGAAGGTCGAGCGCTGCCTTGTACTGGTCCTCGTTCAGTTCGTAGGGGTCCTTGATGCCGAGTTCCGGCTTGTGCGCCATCAGATAGTTGGCGGCATCGGCAACATAGATCGGTCCGTCATAGGCCTGCACGCGGCCCTTGTTGGACTTGCCGTCGGAGAGCGTCTGTTCCTCGAACACGACATTCCAGCTCTTCGGCGCTTCCTTGAACACGTTGGTGTTGTACATCAACACATTCGGGCCCCACTGGTAGGGCACGCCGTAATGGGCGCCGTCGACCGTGTACCAGGGCGCATTCTGCAGCCGCTCGTCCACCGTCTTCCAGCTTGGGATCAGATCGACATTGACCGGCTGCACGCGCTTGCCGGCAACCAGGCGCAACGAGGCATCGCCGGACGCGGTGACGAGGTCGAAGCCGCCTTCGTTCATCAGCGCCACCATCTCGTCGGAGGTGGCTGCGGTCTTGACGGTGACCTTGCAGCCGCTTTCCTTTTCGAAATCGCTCACCCAGTCATAAGCCTTGTCGGTTTCGCCGCGCTCGACATAGCCGGGCCAGGCAACGATCGAGAGCGCGCCCTCGCCCTTGCCAAGCTCCTTCAGCGCCTCCTGCGCCACCGCCTGCCCGGCAAAGGTCAGCGCCATGGTGAGAGCCGTGCATGATTTCAGAAATGACTGCATCGTCGATCCTCCCGTTTCGAAAGGGGCCGTTCGTCTACGGCTTCTCCCTCTTGGAAAAGGTGTCTTGAAACCGCCGGTTTCGCAAATTCATTTATCAGAAAGGCGATATCGGTTTCTCCGATATCAAACTCACGGCCGCTGGCGCACCGTGCGCTGCGATTGGGCAATGCCGATGAAGTCGCGCGCGGCTTGCGGCAGGCTGGAGCCGCGCCGCCATACCATGCCGACCTGCACCACCGGCAGTGAGCCCGAAACGTCGCGGGATTCGATACGGTCGCCTTCCAGCGACCACGGCCGGTAGACGAGGTCGGGCAACAGCGCGACGCCCGCGCCGGTTGCGACAAGACTGCGCACCGCCTCGACCGAGCGGGTTCGGAACGCGACATGCGGCTTGGCGCCGATGGCGGCGAGCAGCTTGCCGGTGTTCTCCTCGATTTCGTCCACGGTCAGCATGATCAGCGGCTCGCCGGCAATGTCGCCCACGCTGATGATGTCGGCTGCCGCCAGCGGATGGCCGAGCGGCAGCCACAGCCGGTAAGCGGAGACTTCAAGGATTTCCGACTGCAGGGCGGTGCGGTCGCGCAGGTTGGAGGTCACCATCACGGCAACGTCCAGCTTGCCGCCGACAAGCAAATGTTCGAGATAGTCGCCATTGTCCTCGATTGCCGAGATTTCCACCGCCGGGTTGGCGCGGCGGTAGCGGGCAAGCAGGTCCGACAGCACGTATCCGGCCACCATGGAGGTGACGCCGAGTTGCAGCCGGCCGGGCGCAGCCGCCTGCTCGCCGAAAAATGCGCGGCGCGCATCCGAAACGCCGGACAGGATCTTGGTGGCGTGGCGCAGGAACTGGTGGCCCTTGTGGGTGATGTTGAGCCCGCGCGGGTGGCGCTCGAACAGTTCGACGCCGAGGTCGCTTTCCAGTTCCTTGATCGCCTCGGTCACCGAGGATTGCGAGATGGACAGGTTCTGGGCAGCGCGCGAAACCGTGCCTTGCTCGGCGACGGCAACGAAATACTGCAACTGCCTAAGAGTGAATGCCATGGCCTTGAATAAGCATGGCTTTGGCCAAACTGCAAAGGGCGCTAGCTATCCGTTGGCGATCTCAAGCAATGTATCGACGAGGAGGTGTCGTTCCCGCTCATCAAGCAGGTCGATGTCGAACAGGCTGAGGTTGCGTAGGCCTTCGATCGCCATATAGGTGACCAGCAGCTTCTTGAGGTCGGGCGTGTCGGCTTTCAGGCGCTCGAAAAGCTGGCGCTTGAATGTCTTCATCGGCGTGAGGAAATCAGGGTCCTCGGCAATAGCTGAAAAAATCCACGATGCGGCATCCTTCGTCTCGTCGCATTCCTGCGCCGAAAGACGAAGGTAGTTGGCAAGCAGGCTCTTGTCCGGTTCCGCCGCGCGGGCCGTTTCCAAAGCCTGCTGGAAGTCGTTGAGATACGTCTCGACCAGCGCCTGCATCAGCTTTGCCTTGCTGGGGAAATTGTAGAGCAGGCCGCCCTTGGAGACGCCGGCCCGGCTGGCGACCGCATCCAGCGACAGGTTGCCGGGACCGGCTTCGCGAGCGACATCGGCAGCTGCTGTCAGTATCTTTTCGCGGGAGTTTGACTTTTTTTGCTTCATGATGCCTCCATCAATAGCTTAGACCCAATTGACATTACCGTCCAGACGGTACAGTAAGTAATCAGTTTGAGGCGCCGTCGCGCCCGCTTGCCCTATTGTCATTGCCGACCGAAAGGATCACCCGTGATCAAGCGTTTCATCATCGCTTTCATCCTGCTCGTGCTTGTTTGCGGCGGCATCGTCGGATTCAACCTGTTCCGCGACAAGGCGATCAGCGACTTCTTCGCCACCATGAAGGCCCCGCCCGCGACCGTCTCGACGACGGAGGTCAAGCCGCTGGACTGGACCCCGGGCATCGAGGCGATCGGCACGGTATCGGCGGCGCGCGGCGTTGACCTGACAGTGGAAACGACCGGCATCGTCAAGGACGTCATCTTTGCTGCCAACGAGCATGTCGAGGAAGGCCAGTCGCTGGTTCGCCTCGACGACGCGGTGCAGCAGGCCGATCTCGCTGCCGCCAAGACGCAGGCCGCGCTGGACCGGCAGGCGCTCGACCGCGCGCTCGCCTTGCAGGAACGTGGCGTCGGCACCGAAGCCACGCTCGACGCTGCGCGCGCCGCTTCGTCGGCCTCCACATCGCAGGTTGCCAAGCTGCAGGCCGTGCTCGACCAGAAGCTGCTCAAGGCGCCGTTCTCCGGCACCATAGGCATTCCGCGGGTCGAGGAAGGCCAGTATGTCGCGCCGGGCAATGCGGTCGCCACCTTGCAGGACATCGACACCATGCGCGCCGACTTCACCGTGCCGGAACAGCGCTTCAGCGAGTTGAAGATCGGCCAGCCGGTCCGTTTCGGCCTCGCTTCCGGAGACCTGCCTTATGAGGGCAAGGTCGTCGGCATCGATCCCAAGATCGACCCGGTCAGCCGCCTCGTTTCGGTGCGCGCCGAAATCTCCAATCCTGACGGGCGGCTCAGCCCCGGCCAGTTCGTGCAGGTGCGTGTTGAACTGCCGGAAGAGACCAACGTTCTGGCGCTGCCGCAGACGGCACTCACCACCAGCCTCTACGGTGATTTCATCTTCGTCGTGAAGCCGGCCGAGGCAAAGCCGGAGGCCAAGCCGGCAGATGCCGCCGCTGCTCCCGCCGCGGCGGAGACTGACGCAAAGCCCGCTGCCGAAGCTGCCAAGCCGGCGGAAGAGGCCAAGCCCGGTCTTGTCCTTGCACAGGTCTTCGTCACGCCGGGCCGCCGCAATGCCGGCCTCGTCGAAATCACCAAAGGCATCGCCGCCGGTGATCAGGTCGTGACGGCAGGACAGAACCGCTTGTTCAACGGCATGTCCGTCACCGTTGACAACACCATTGATCCGACGAAGCCAGCTAACCCGCAGGCGGCCGCACAATGAGCTTTTCCGACATTTTCATCCGTCGGCCGGTCCTCTCGACCGTCCTCGCCTGCCTGATCCTGCTTTTGGGCTTTCAGGGCATCTTCAACCTGTCGATCCGCCAGTATCCGAAGGTCGACGAAACCGCCATCACTGTTACCACCGCCTATCCGGGCGCCAGCGCCGACCTGATCCAGGGCTTCATCTCGGCCCCGATCGCACGCGCCGTTTCGTCCACCGAAAACGTCGATTACGTCACCTCGCAAAGCACGCCTTCGGTGAGCATCGTGACGGTCTACATGAAGCTTGGCTCCAACCCCGACATCGCCTTGACCGAGGTGATGTCCAAGGTGCAGGGCGTTCGCGGCACGCTGCCGACCGAGGCCAAGGACCCGGTCATCGTCAAGGGCACGGGCCAGAGTTTCGCGATGATGTATCTGTCGATGCAGAATCCGAACATGACGCCCGAGCAGCTCACCGAATACATCCAGCGTGTCGTGCGTCCGCGCATGACGACGGTGGAAGGCGTTGCCGACGTCCAGATATTCGGCGCGGCCGACTATTCGATGCGCGTCTGGATCGACCCGGTCAAGATGGCGGCGCGCGGCGTGACTGCGACCGACGTGCTGACCGCGATCAACAACTCCAATTTCCTGTCGGCACCCGGCAAGGTCGAGAACGAATACGTCGCCTCGTCCATCACGGTGCGTTCGACATTGCAGACGCCGGAGGCCTTCGCCGAACTTCCGCTTCAATCCAAGGACGGCAATGTCGTAAGATTGCGCGATGTCGCGCGCGTCGAGCTCGCGGCGCAAAGCACCGATACGCGCGTCAACTTCAACGGCAAGCCCGGCACCTTCCTTGCCATCTTCCCGACGCCGGCCGCCAATCCGCTCAGCACGGCCGAAGCCATCCACAAGATCGTGCCGTCGATCCAGGAAACCTTGCCGCAAGGCATGTCGATCGTCGTCGTCTACGATTCGACCGAGCAGATCAGCGCCTCCATCGACGAGGTGTTCAAGACCATCGCCGAGGCGGTTGCCATCGTCATCGTGGTCATCCTGCTCTTCCTGGGATCGTTCCGATCGGTCATCATGCCGATCGTCACCATCCCGCTGTCGCTGATCGGTGTGTGCTTCCTTTTGTTCGCAGTCGGCTACTCAATCAACCTGTTGTCGCTGCTGGCCATGGTGCTGGCCATCGGCCTCGTCGTCGATGACGCCATCGTGGTGGTGGAAAACATTCATCGGCACATGGAGGAAGACAACATGCCGCCGATGCAGGCGGCGTTTAACGGCATGCGCGAAATCTCCTCGGCCATCGTCGCCATGACGCTGACACTCGCCGCCGTGTTCGCCCCGCTTGCCTTCACCGGCGGCCTGACCGGCGCGCTCTTCCGCGAATTCGCGATGACGCTTGCCGGCTCCGTGGTGATTTCCGGCCTCGTCGCCATCACCATCACGCCGATGATGTCGGCACGCATCCTCAAGGCCGGTTCGCACAGCCGCTTCCAGCGCATCGTCGACGGCACATTCTCGCGCGTCGAGCACATCTACGAGAAGCTGGTCTCGGGCTCGCTGAACTATCGTCCCGTGACCTTGATGATCGTCATCGCGCTTGTCGCGCTGACCGGCTTCATGTTCACCAAGACATCGAGCGAGCTTGCGCCTGAGGAAGACCAGGGCTTCCTGCTGTCGCTGGTGACCGCGCCGCGCTACGCGACGTCCGACTACACCGAAACCTACGTCAACCAGATCCTCGGACTGGTGCAGGACGTTCCGGAAACGCGCGCGCTTTTCGCCGCCACCGCCTTCGGCGGCGCGACCAACAGCGCCTTCGTCGGCTTCGCCTTCAAGGATTGGGCCGAACGCGACAGGTCGCAAAAGCAGCTTCAGGAGGACATCCAGGGCAGGCTCTCCCATGTCGCCGGCGTCGAGGCCTTCGTCTTCGCGCCTCCCACTCTGCCGGGCTCCGGCGGTGGCTTGCCGGTCTCCATGGTTGTGCGTTCCACGGGCGACGCTAGCCAGGTCTATGAGGCTGCCGAGGAAATCAAGAACAAGGCGCAGGCTTCCGGCCGCTTCATCGTGGTGCAGAACTCGATGGCCTTCGACGCTCCGCAAACCACGGTCACCATCGACCGCGACCGCGCGGCGGCGCTCAACCTGCCGATTGCCGACATAGGCCGTACCTTGACGCTCCTGGTCGGCGGCGCGGAAGTGGCGCAGTTCGACCGCGATTCCAACAGCTACGACATCATCCCGCAGGTGCCGCAGGAGTTCCGCGACAATCCCGAGAAGCTGGGCGACTATTTCGTGCGCAGCGTGACGGGCGAAATGGTGCCGCTGTCGTCGGTGGTGAAGATATCGTCCAATGCCGCGCCTGCGGCAATCGAGCAGTTCAACCAGCTGAACTCGGCCACCATTTCGGCGCTGCCGCTTCCGGGCGTCACCACGGGCGACGCGCTGAAAACGATCGAGGACATCGCCAAGCAGAGCCTGCCGGACACCTTCTTCATCGACTACTCCGGCCAGTCGCGGCAGGAAAAGGAGCAGGGCAACACCATCCTGATCGCCTTCGCGGCCGCTATTCTTGTCATCTATCTGGTGCTGGCGGCGCAGTTCGAAAGCTTCCGCGATCCGCTCATCATCATGATGTCGGTGCCGCTGTCGATCTTCGGCGCGGTCGTGCCGCTTAATCTCGGGCTCGGCACGCTGAACATCTATACGCAGGTCGGCCTGATCACACTGATCGGCCTGATAACCAAGCACGGCATCCTTCTGGTGGAGTTCGCCAACCAGCAGCGCGAACTGCACGGCATGCGCAGGCGGGATGCCATCATCGCCTCCGCCAAGGTGCGCCTGCGGCCGATCCTGATGACGACGGCGGCGATGGCGCTCGGCGTCGTGCCGCTCATCCTGTCCAGCGGCGCCGGCGCTGCGGCCCGCTACTCCATGGGTCTGGTGATCTTCACCGGCATTCTCATCGGAACCATGTTCACCCTGTTCGTGGTGCCGATGTTCTATACCTTCATCGCCAGCAAGGACCTGCCGAAGCACGCCGAAAAGCCGGACCCCAAGCTGATGCCGGCGGTGATCGACTAGCCGGCAAGACGCGCGAAACAAAAAAGGCGGTGGAGCGATCCACCGCCTTTTTGTTTGAACGGGCATCTTCTGCGGCTTTTATCCTCGCGCCGCTTGCTCTGAACTGGCGCAGTGCAAAAGCGTGGCAACAGAAAAAGATGGCGTGTATAACGCCTGCGACCTATTTTTATCGAGCGGCGCGATGGCGCCGTTGCCCAGTCAAGGACAGTTTCATGCCTGCCTATCGCTCACGTACGACCACCCATGGCCGCAACATGGCCGGCGCGCGCGGCCTCTGGCGCGCCACCGGCATGAAGGACGGCGATTTCGGCAAGCCGATCATTGCGGTGGTCAACTCGTTTACCCAGTTCGTGCCGGGCCACGTCCACCTCAAGGATCTCGGCCAGCTTGTCGCGCGCGAGATCGAGAAGGCGGGCGGCGTTGCCAAGGAATTCAACACCATCGCCGTCGATGACGGCATCGCCATGGGCCATGACGGCATGCTCTATTCGCTGCCGTCGCGCGAGATCATCGCCGACAGCGTCGAATACATGGTCAATGCGCACTGCGCCGATGCCATGGTCTGCATCTCCAATTGCGACAAGATCACGCCCGGCATGTTGATGGCTTCGCTGCGCCTCAACATCCCGACCGTGTTCGTCTCGGGCGGCCCGATGGAGGCCGGCAAGGTCGTACTCGCCGGCAAGACGCAGGCGCTCGACCTGGTCGACGCCATGGTCGCTGCTGCCGACGACGCGGTATCCGATGAGGACGTCAAGGCCATCGAGCGCTCGGCCTGCCCCACTTGCGGCTCGTGCTCGGGCATGTTCACCGCCAATTCCATGAACTGCCTGACCGAGGCGCTCGGCCTGTCGCTGCCCGGCAACGGCTCGACGCTGGCCACCCATGCCGACCGCAAGCGCCTGTTCGTGGAGGCCGGCCACCTGATCGTCGATCTCGCCCAGCGTTATTACGAGCAGGATGACGAGACCGCGCTGCCGCGCACCATCGCTTCCAAGGCCGCGTTCGAAAATGCCATGACGCTCGACATCGCCATGGGCGGTTCGACCAACACCGTGCTGCACATCCTCGCCGCCGCGCACGAAGGCGAGGTCGACTTCACGCTTGCCGACATCGACCGGCTTTCACGCAAGGTGCCGTGCCTGTCCAAGGTCGCCCCGGCCAAGAGCGACGTCCATATGGAAGACGTCCATCGGGCCGGCGGCATCATGCGCATCCTCGGCGAACTCGACCGCGGCGGGCTGATCCATCGCGATAGCCCCACCGTTCACGCCACGACCATCGGCGACGCCATCGACCGCTGGGACATCACCCGCACCAACAGCGAATCCGTGCGCGAATTTTTCCGTGCGGCACCTGGCGGCATACCCACCCAGACGGCGTTCAGCCAGGATGCGCGCTGGAAGGACCTCGACACCGATGGCGAAAACGGCGTTATCCGTTCCGTCGAGCATCCCTTCTCCAAGGATGGCGGACTGGCCGTTCTGAAGGGCAATATCGCGGTCGACGGCTGCATCGTGAAGACCGCCGGCGTCGATGAATCGATCCTGAAATTCACTGGCCCGGCCCGCGTCTTCGAAAGCCAGGATTCCAGCGTGCTTGCCATCCTCAACGGCAAGATCAAGCCGGGCGACGTTGTCGTGATCCGCTATGAAGGCCCGCGCGGCGGCCCCGGCATGCAGGAAATGCTCTATCCGACCAGCTATCTGAAGTCGAAGGGCCTCGGCAAGGAATGCGCGCTTCTGACAGACGGGCGTTTTTCCGGCGGCACCTCGGGCCTCTCCATCGGCCACGTTTCGCCGGAAGCGGAAGAAGGCGGCTTGATCGGGCTGGTGCGCGAGGGCGACATCATCGAGATCGACATTCCGAATCGCACCATCAATCTCGCCGTTGACGATGCCGAGCTTGCCCGCCGCCGCGTCGAGCAGGACAAGGCCGGCTGGAAGCCCGTAGAGCAGCGCAAGCGCAAGGTCACCAAGGCGCTGCGCGCATACGCGGCCTTCGCGACCAGCGCCGACAAGGGCGCGGTGCGCCACGTGCCGGAGTAGAGTTCTGGCGGTACTTGAGATCGTGGCAGACGCGTTAAGTCTTGCCACGATTTTGCTCTATCGTTTCGAACCAGACCCACCGCCGTTGGAGCCTCGACAATGCGCGCGCTCACATCTTTTGCCCTCGTCGCCCTCGGCATATTGCTTTCAGGCTGCATGAGCGCCCAGGATTTGCGCGCTGCCGACGAGGCCAAGTGCCGGGCCTACGGCTTCAAGCACAACAATGACGCTTTCGCCGAATGCCTGCAGCGCATCGAACTCGACCGGCGCGCTGAAAGCCGTGAAATGCGTCGCATCGATCCCTTCCTGCAGCCGCGCGTCATCTATCGCCCGGTCATCGTGCGCCCGCCAGCACCGTAAGTCTCTTCGCGGTTTCCTGAACCAATCGAATTCCCTCGCCAACGTGGCGACATGCGGCTAAAGCGCGTCATCGCCACTGGCGGCCGGGCAACCTGCTCGCCAATCCAAGCGGCCCGAAGAGACACCGCCTATGCCCAAGTTCCCGATCCGCAACATGCTCGTTGCCGGCATCCTGTTGATGCTGGCGGGCGACTTCATGTTCGCGCTCAACGATGCGATGGGCAAATGGCTGGTCGCCAGTTTTTCGGTCGGCCAGGTGGTCTTCGTCCGCTCGATCGGTTCCTTCTTCATCCTCGGCCCGATGATCGTCCATCAGGGTGCCGCCAAGCTGTTCCACATGGATCGGCTCGGCCTGCAGATCCTGCGCGTTGTTGCCACCACGCTGGACACCGTTCTGTTCTACGCCGCCGTCGTCTACCTGCCGCTGGCCGACGTGATGAGCTTCTACATGGCAGGCCCGATCTACGTCGCCGCGCTCTCGCACTTCCTGCTCGGCGAAAAGGTCGGCTGGCGGCGCTGGCTGGCGATCCTCGTCGGCTTCTGCGGTGTTCTCATCATGCTGAAGCCGTCATCCGCCGCATTCTCGCTATCCTCGCTGTTCGCGCTGGTGGGCAGCATGTCCTTTGCCGTCGGCATCGTCCTCAACCGCAGCCTGCGCGGCACCAGTGACACCACGCTTGTCACCTGGCAGACGGTTGCCGCCGGCCTGGTCGGTGCCGTCATCGCCATCGGTCACTGGCAGCCGGCCACCTCGATGGATTATGGCGCCATGCTTCTGCTCGGCATCGTCTCTGGCGCGGCCCATCTCATGATCACCCGCGCGCTGAAACTGGCACCCGCCTCGACGCTAGCGCCGCTGCACTACACGCTGCTTTTGTGGGCGGTGGTGTTCGGTGCTCTGTTCTTCAGCGACTTTCCCGGCCCGCGCATCCTTGTCGGAGCGGGCATCGTCGTCCTTGCCGGCCTGTTCATCTTCCATCGCCAGAAGGTGAAGGACACCGTGCCGCCGGAAAATGTGCCGAAGGGCGTCAACTGACGGGATTTTGCTTTCCGTAGATCGGCGTTCGGGCCTATCACCTTATGCCGGATTGCAGTTTACCGGCGGAGACAGGATATGTTTGCAGCCCACGCCATCGACACTAGCGACAAGCCTCGGTTCTACCATGAACTCGCGGAGCAGATGGAAGGCCTGCTCACCGGCGAGGCCGACGCCATCGCCAATGCCGCCAACGTCTCCGCGCTTTTGTTCCAGTCGATGCCCGACCTCAACTGGGCAGGCTTCTATTTCCTGCGCTCGCCGGACGAACTGGTCGTCGGCCCGTTCCAGGGCAAGCCTGCCTGTGTGCGCATCGCGGTGGGCCGCGGCGTTTGCGGCAGCGCCGTTGCCGAACGCCGCTCCATCATCGTCGAAGACGTGACCAAGGCCGACAACCACATCTTCTGCGATCCCGATTCCCGCTCCGAACTGGTCGTGCCGCTTGTCCGCGATGGCCAGATCATCGGCGTCATCGATCTCGACAGCCCGACGCCCGGCCGCTTCGACGAAGACGACCGCGCCGGTGTCGAGCGGCTGGCTGAAATCTACGTTGCCGCCAGCGCCTCTTTCTGATTTCCTGCCGCCAGCTTGGCGCAGCATCGGGGGCAGCGGTGGCGGACAACATTTTTGGCAAGGCGAGTGCGCTGATCCTGACCGGCGCCGGCGTATTGGGCATCAGCTACGGCATCGCCAAATACGTCACCGATTTCGAGGCCGCCAAGGGCGAGATCCAGAACCTGCGCGGCCAGATCGCCCAACTGCACGAAGTTCTGTCCAAAGCCCAGTTCGGGACGGATGCGGCGCGCATCGACCGCCTCGAGGCGCGTATTGGTGAACTGGAAAAGAAGCTGGAAGCCAGCGCATCCGCACCCGCTGCCGCGCCCGCCGCTGCGCCTTCCGCGACCACCATCAAGGCCCATCTCGATGCCGGCGGTTTCGACGGCGCGGCCTCTGACGGCACGACGCGCTGGCCGTTCCGCGTGACCGATGTCAGGCTGGGCGCGGACTTCCAGTTCGAGGCATCGCTCGAATGGACGACGATGAAATCGCAGCACCTGATCAAGGGCCGCTATTCCGACACGTCGCTGTTCTTCAAGGAAGTCGACTTCATCAAGAAGGGCAACAACAACGTCATCGGCTGCGAATACACGCTCGCCTCGCAGCGTCCCGATGGCCTGTCGGGCACCTACGAAAATTGCGACGGCAACGCCGCCGGCGGCACCATCGACGTCAAGTGGTGGTGAGCTGCCGCGCTTTCTGCTTGTAGCCTTCAGGCGGCCTTCTTCGCCAGTCGCGCCTTGATGCTGGCAACGTCGGCGCGCGGCGTCGCCGCAAACAGCGTCTTGGTGTAGCTGTGCTGCGGGTTTGAAAACACCTCGTCGCGCGGGCCGTATTCCACCGCTTCGCCGAAATACATCACCATCACGTCGTCGGCGATGTAGCGCACCACCGACAGATCGTGGCTGATGAAGACATAGGTCAGTTCGAACTCGTCCTGCAGGTCGGCGAGCAGATTGAGCACCTGCGCCTGCACCGAAAGGTCGAGCGCCGACACCGGCTCGTCCAGCACCAGAAGCCGCGGGTTCAGCATCAGCGCGCGCGCAATGGCGATGCGCTGGCGTTGCCCGCCCGAGAACATATGCGGATAGCGGTTGTAGTGCTCGGGCCCGAGGCCGACTTTCTTCAACATGGCGTGGGCCAGTTCGCGCCGCTCTTCCGCCGGCTTGTCGGTGTTGATGATCAACGGCTCGCCAAGAATGTCGCCGATCTTCTGGCGCGGGTTCAGCGAGCCATACGGGTTCTGGAACACGATCTGCACCTTGCGGC
Organism: Mesorhizobium sp. FG116; assembly: GCF_057809835.1. Classification (NCBI taxonomy): domain Bacteria; kingdom Pseudomonadati; phylum Pseudomonadota; class Alphaproteobacteria; order Hyphomicrobiales; family Phyllobacteriaceae; genus Mesorhizobium; species Mesorhizobium sp. FG116. The sequence goes on along the minus strand of NZ_JBMDKS010000025.1, from coordinate 21,194 downwards.
GCATCTCCTTCGACAGCCCGTCCTTGGCGATATCGACCTTGTGGCCGTCGATCAGAAGATCGCCGGACGTCGCCGGATCGATCAGCGTGATGATGCGCGCCAGCGTGGACTTGCCGCAGCCGCTTTCGCCGACGATCGCCAGCGTCTTGCCTTGCTCGACGCTGAACGACACGCCCTTGACCGCATGCACGGTGCGCGCGCCGCGCATCAGTCCGCCGCCGACATGATAGTCGCGCTTGATGTTCTTTCCCTCGACAACAACGCTCATCGTCAGGCTCCCGGCGCCGGTTCGAACATCATGTCGGATACCGTCGGCAGGCGGTCGCCGGTGGCGTTGTCCGGCAGCGCCGACAAAAGCGCGCGCGTATAGTTGCTTTTCGGGCTCTCGAACAGCGACAGAACGTCCGCCTCTTCCATCTTGGTGCCCTTGTACTGCACGATCACGCGGTCGGCGGTTTCGGCCACGACGCCCATATTGTGGGTGATCATGATCAGGCCCATGCCGTACTCCGCCTGCAGGCGCACCAGAAGGTCGAGGATCTGCTTCTGGATGGTCACGTCGAGCGCCGTGGTCGGCTCGTCCGCAATCAACAGCTTCGGATTGCAGGCAATGGCAATCGCGATCATCACGCGCTGGCACTGGCCGCCCGACATCTGGTGCGGATAGGAACTCAGCCGTTCGGCAGGTTCGGGAATGCCGACCAGCGTCAGAAGCTCGATGGCGCGGGCTCGCCGCTGCGCCCGGTCCATGCCCATGTGGAAGCGCAGCACTTCCTCGATCTGGAAGCCGACCGTGAAGCAGGGGTTGAGGCTGGCGATCGGTTCCTGGAAGATCATCGAGATATCCTTGCCGACGATCTTGCGCCGCTCAGCCGCGTCGATGCCAAGCAGGTCGACGCCGTCGAAGCTCATACGATCCGCCGTGACGGTGGCGGATGCTGGCAACAGGCCCATCACCGCCAGCATCGACACCGACTTGCCGGAGCCGCTCTCGCCGACGATGGCCAGCACCTCGCGCGGCTCGACCGAAAGGTCGATGCCCTTCACAGCCAGGAACGGGCCGGTCGAGGTGTCGAAGGAAACGGTTAGGTTCTTGATATCGAGCAGGGGCATGGCTCACGACCTCTTCAGCTTGGGGTCGAGCGCATCGCGCAGGCCGTCGCCGATCAGGTTAATGGCGAGCACGGTGATCAGGATGGCAAGGCCGGGGAAGGTCACCACCCATGGTGCGCGCAGGATGAACTCGCGGGCGGTGGCCAGCATCGTGCCCCATTCCGGCGTCGGCGGCTGCGCACCCATGCCGAGGAAGCCCAGCGCCGCAGCCTCGAGAATGGCGTTGGAGAACGACAGCGTTGCCTGCACGATCAGCGGGGCGACGCAATTGGGCAGGATGGTCACCAGCATCAGCCGCAGATGGCTGGCGCCGGCAACCTTGGCCGACACGACATATTCGCGGTTCTTCTCCGCCATCACGGCGGCGCGGGTCAGGCGGGCGAAGTGCGGCTGCAAAACCAGCGCAATCGCCAGCATCGCGTTGAACAGTCCGGGGCCGAGGATGGCGACCAGCACCAGCGCCAGCAAAAGCGACGGGAAGGCGAGGATGATGTCCATCACGCGCATGATCAGCGTGTCGACCCAGCCGCGGAAATAACCGGCCAGAACGCCGAGGATGATGCCGCTGACCAGCGCAAAGACGACGACGACAAGGCCGATGAACAGCGAGTAGCGCGCGCCGTAGATGAGGCGCGAAAGCATGTCGCGGCCAACCGCATCGGTGCCGAGGATGAACATCGACTTGCCGCCCTCCTGCCACATCGGCGGCGTCAGCAGCGAATCGCGGAACTGTTCGTCGGGCATATGCGGCGCAATCAGCGGCGCGAAGATCGCGGTCAAAACAAGCAGCGTGAACACGACGAGGCCGATAACCGCGCCGGTGTTCATGGAGAAATAGTGCCAGAACTCGGAAAGGGCGCGCTGGCGCGGACCCGTCGGAACGGTTGCGGCTGCGGGAAGGCCTGCGGACTGGTCTGTCATCACTGCACCCTGATGCGTGGGTTGATGACGGCATAGAGCACGTCGACGATCAGGTTCACCGCCATGACGATCAGCGCGATGATCAAGAGCCCGCTCTGCACCACGACATAGTCACGCTTGCCGATGGCGTCGATCATCCATTTGCCGATGCCGGGCCAGGAGAAGATCGTCTCCGTCAGGATCGCGCCGGCCATCAGCGTGCCGACCTGCAGGCCGATGGTGGTGACGACCGGGATCAGCGCATTGCGAAATGCGTGCAGGCCGATCACGCGCCGCGGCGCCAGCCCCTTGGCGCGGGCGGTGCGCACATAGTCTTCGCCCAGAACCTCCAGCATCGCCGAGCGCGTCTGGCGCGCGATGACGGCAAGCGGAATGGTGGCGAGCACGATCGACGGCAGGATCAGATGACTGAGCGCGGAGGTGAATGCGCCCGGTTTGCCCGATAACAGGCTGTCGATCAGCATGAAGCCGGTCACCGGCTTGAAGAAATATTGCAGCCCGATGCGCCCGGATACCGGCGTCCAGCCGAGATAGCCGGAAAAGAAGATGATGAGCAAAAGCCCCCACCAGAAGATCGGCATCGAATAGCCGGTCAGCGCAACGCCCATCGTCGCCTGGTCGAACCACGAACCGCGTTTCACCGCCGCGAAAATGCCGGCCGGGATGCCGATCAGGACGGCGATGATCAGCGCCACCGTCGCCAGTTCCAGCGTCGCCGGAAACAGCGCCTGGAATTCGCCCAGCACCGGCCGCTTGGTGGCGATCGAAATGCCGAAGTCGCCCGACAAAACGTCGCCGATGTAGTTGAAGTACTGGACGATGTAGGGCTTGTCATAGCCGAAGCGCACGACCAGTTCGGCATAGCGCTCGGGCGAGACGCCGCGTTCGCCGGCCATCGCCAGGATCGGGTCGCCGGGCAACAGCCGCACGAAGGCGAACGCCGCCAGCGAGATGCCGATGACGGTCGGCACGATGAGAGCGAGTTTCTGGAGAAGAAAGCGAAGCATCGTCTTTAATAAAACGGCGGCGCAGGATGTCCAGCGCCGCCGTTCCCTATTCTGTTGTCACGATCTTACTCGGTGACGTCCACGCCGTCGAAGCGGTGGATGCCCAGCGGGTCCATGACGAAGCCGGAAACCTTCTTGTTCATCGGCATAAACACCTTGGAGTGGGCAATCGTCAGCCACGGAGCCTCACGCTTGAAGACAACCTGGGCTTCCTCGTAGATCTTGGTGCGCTCGGCAACGTCGGTCGTCGCCTTGCCCTTCAAGAGCAGGTCCTGGAATTCCTGGTTGCACCAGATCGCGTAGTTGGACTGGCCGATCGCGTCGCAGCCGAGCAGGAACAGGAAGTTGTCCGGGTCGCCGTTGTCGCCGGTCCAGCCAAGCTGGAAGGCGCCGTCACGATCCTTGGCCTTGCCGCGCTCGCGATACTCGGTCCACTCGTAGCTGACGATCTCGGCCTTAACGCCGATCTTGGCGTAGTCGGCCTGGATCAACTCGGCAACGCGCTGTGCGTTCGGGTTGTACGGGCGGCTGACCGGCATGGCCCAGATCTTCATCGACAGATCCTTGACGCCGGCTTCCTCGAGCATCTTCTTGGCCGCATCAGGATTGTACTCGTCGTCCTTGATGCTGGTGTTGTACGACCACATCGTCGGCGGGATCGGGTTGACGGCAACCTGGCCGGCGCCCTGATAGACCGCGTCGATGATCGCCTGCTTGTTGACGGCCATGTTGAGGGCCTTGCGGACCTCGACCTTGTCGAACGGAGCCTGCGTGGTGTTGTAGGCCATGTAGCCGATGTTCAGGCCTTCCTGCTCATCGACCTTGAGGTTGGTGTCGGCCTGCAGGCCGGCAATGTCGGCCGGTGCCGGATACGACATGATATCGCATTCGCCAGCCTTCAGCTTCTGCGCGCGCACGGCCGGATCGGGCGTGATCGCGAAGATCAGGTCGTCGATCTTCTGGCGGCCGCCGAAATAGCCGTCCCAGGCCTGGTAGCGGATGACGGCGTCAACCTGGTAGTCGACGAACTGGAACGGTCCGGTGCCGATCGGCTTCTGGGTGAACTGTTCCTTGGTGCCGGCCTTTTCGAGCTGGTCGGCATATTCCTTAGACACGATCGAGGCGAAGTCCATGCCAAGGTCGGGCAGGAAGGCGACTTCAGGCTTGTTGAGGACGAACTTGACCGTCAGGTCGTCGACCTTGACGACTTCCTTGAGCAGGTCCGGGAAGCCCATGCCGGCGAAATATTCCCAGCCGGTGCCGGGCAGATATTCGAACCACGGGTTTTCCTTCTTCCACTGACGCTCGAAGGAGAAGATCACGTCGTCGGCGGTGAGGTCGCGGGTCGGGGTGAAATAGTCGGTGGTCTGGAACTTCACGCCGGACTTCAGCTTGAAGGTGTATTCCAGGCCGTCGTCGGAAACCGTCCAGCTCTCGGCGAGGCCGGGCGAGATCGTGGTCTTGCCATGTTCGAATTCGACAAGACGCGAATAGATGGTGCGTGAGGATGCGTCGAAGTCGTTACCACCGCTCCACGGCGACGGGTCGAAACCGGCAGGCGACGCTTCCGAGCAGTAGACCAGCTGTTTGGCATTGGCCATGCCGCCCATGACGGTTGCAGCCAGCAACGCGGCCGCAAAAGTCAGCTTTTTGTTCATTGAGCACTCCCTGATGTTCTTCCAAGCCCCCTAATCAGGCTCGTGAAGCGCGCATATAAGCACCGTTTTTCCGGCTTTGGAACTCCCTGCCTGCCTGCCCTTGCGGAACCGGAACAAAATTCCCGTGATTGCCAATATTGCGCAACAAATGGAATGAGCAGGCAGCTGTCGGCGACCGAGTGTAACGCGCGCGTTGTGCAACCTCCGCAATCCGACGGCTTCCTGCGGTCCGCGGACATGGATTTATGCGCGGCGGTTCGACGTTTCCGTCCGGCTTGCCCTAGGGGCACGGCTTGCATGGGCCGGAATTGTCGCCATACATTGTTGCGTGGAACTTCCGTGAAAGAGGAGCCGGTCCCTGTGACGGCGCTCCCGACGGCCGGCGACAACGGCCGCGACACGACCGGCGAGGCGAAATCAGGGGAGGCAAAATTGGCCAAGGCAAGCAACAAGGGTTCGGCGGGCGGCAAGACCGTTGTCCAGAAAGCCGCTGCGAAACCGGCCAAGCCGGCTGCGGCGAAGGCACCGGCCGCTAAGGCTGCGGCTCCCAAGGCGCCCGCTGCGAAGGCAGCGCCCAAGGCCGTTGACAAGACCGTATCAAAGGCCAGCTCGGCCAAGCCGTCGCCAAAGGCGGCGACGAAACCTGCAGCGCCAAATCCCAAACCGGCCGCCGCCAAGCCAGCTGCAGCCAAGCCAGCTGCTTCAAAGCCGGTCGCCGTGAAGGCCGCGCCCAAAAAGCCGGCGGTTGCAAAATCTGTACCCCCAAAACTTGAGACAAAGTCTGAGACGAAGAAAACTGAAGCAAAGAAACCCGCTCCGCAGAAACCCGCTCAAAAGAAACCGGCAGGCGAAAAGCCTTTGCCCAAGGCCATCACCAGACTCACAGCAGGGTTGCCGCCAAAGCCTTGGCTCGCCAGCTATCCCCGGAACATGCCGTCGGAGATCGGCCCGATGCAGTCGGCCTCGATCGGTGACCTTCTTGTCACCGCCTGCCAGCAGTTTTCCGGCAATCCGGCCTTCACCTGCATGGACAAGACGCTGAGCTTTGCCGACGTCGAGCGCCTGTCGAGTGCCTTCGGCGCTTTCCTGCAGTCGAAGGGCCTGCAAAAAGGCGCGCGCGTCGCGCTGATGATGCCAAACGTCCTGCAATATCCGGTCGCCATGATGGCCGTGCTGCGGGCGGGCTACGTCGTGGTCAATGTCAATCCGCTCTATACGCCGCGCGAACTCGAGCACCAGTTGCGGGATTCAGGTGCGGAAGCCATCGTCATCCTCGAAAACTTCGCCGCGACCCTGCAGGCGGCAATCGGCAAGACCCCGGTCAAGCATGTCGTCGTCGCCTCGATGGGCGAACTGCTCGGCGGCCTGAAGGGCGCGCTGGTCAATCTTGTCGTTCGCCGCGTCAAGAAGCTCGTTCCGGCCTGGTCGCTGCCCGGTCACATCAAGTTCAACGCCGCGATGAAGGCAGGCGCCGGCCTTGCCTTCAAGCCGGCCGAAGTGTCGCCCGACGACGTCGCCTTCCTGCAATATACCGGCGGCACCACTGGCGTTTCCAAGGGCGCGACGCTGCTGCACCGCAACGTCCTTGCCAATGTTGCCCAGCTCGCGCTGTGGGTCGAGGATGCCTATGCGGTGAAGCCGAAGCCGGCCCACCTCACCTATATCTGCGCGCTGCCGCTCTATCACATCTTCGCGCTGACGGTGAACGCGCTGATGGGCATGCAGCAGGGCGCCCACAACATCCTCATCCCCAACCCGCGCGACATTCCGGGCTTCGTCAAGGAACTGCGCAAATATTCCTTCAACATCTTCCCCGGCCTCAACACGCTGTTCAACGCGCTGCTCAACAACGAGGATTTCCGCAAGCTCGACTTCAAGCCGCTGATCTTGAGCCTCGGCGGCGGCATGGCCGTGCAGAAGGGCGTTGCCGACCGCTGGAAGGCGCTGACCGGCAACCACATCACGGAAGGCTATGGCCTGTCGGAAACCTCGCCGGTGGCGACCGCCAACAAGTGCAGTTCACCGGACTTCACCGGCACCATCGGCCTGCCCATTCCTTCGACCGAGATCGCCATCCGCGACGACGAGGGCAACAATTTGCCCTTGGGAGAGGTCGGCGAGATTTGCATCAAGGGGCCACAGGTCATGGCCGGTTACTGGAACCGGCCCGACGAGACCGCCAAAGTGATGACCAAGGACGGTTTCTTCAAGTCCGGCGACATGGGCTTCATGGATGAGCAGGGTTTCACCAAGATCGTCGACCGCAAGAAGGACATGATCCTCGTCTCCGGCTTCAACGTCTATCCGAACGAACTCGAAGAGGTCGTTGCCCAGCATCCGGGCGTGCTCGAGGTTGCCGCCGTCGGCGTGCCGGACGAGAAGTCGGGCGAGGTGCCGAAGCTCTTCGTGGTCAAGAAGGACCCCGATCTTACCATCGAGACGCTTGCCGCCTACTGCAAGGTCAACCTGACCGGCTACAAGCGGCCGAAATATATCGAGTTCCGCAACGAGCTGCCGAAAACTCCGGTCGGCAAGATCCTGCGCCGGGAACTGAGAGGATAGCGTCAGGCCCTGGCGATCCACCGGCTTGTCGCCGGCTGTCGCCGGTGGCAGATTGCGCCGGTTCACCAATCCGAGTCGTACAGTAAAACATGGTTTCCAAACGTCTCGTCCGCGAAGCGGGTCACCGCCGCAAATTCCTCGCCATCATCGATGACACGCCCGAATGCGAACGGGCCGTCGCCTACGCCTCGATGCGCATGCAAAGCACCAACGGCGTGCTGGTGCTGCTCTACGTCATCGAGCCCGACGATTTCCAGCATTGGCTGGGCGTCGAGAAGATCATGCGCGAGGAGGCGGCCGCGACCGCAAACGCAGCACTCGACACCTACGCCAACAAGGTGCGCCAGAAGTTCGGCATCGAGCCGGAACTGGTCGTACGTGAAGGCAAGAAGGTCGAGGAGATCCACAAGCTGATCGAGGAGGATCAGGACATCTCGATCCTGGTCCTTGCCGCCGGTTCGGGCAAGGAAGGTCCCGGCCCGCTGGTCGCCTCCGTGGTCGGCAAGGGCGCGGCCTTCCCCATTCCCGTCACCGTCATCCCGCAAACCCTGTCGGACGAGGACATCGAAAGCCTTTCCTAGGCTGTCCGCCCCTGTCTGCATGCCGGCGGCGCAAACCTCTTTCTCTTTTGCGCGCGCAGCCTTAAATAGACATCCGCCAGCCCGCATCTTTGCAGCCAGCCACTTTCCCCGCGCCTTATCGCTTGAATAAGACCGGCGGGAGGTCTATTTAGAATTATTCCAATCTGAACGGCCGAATGCGGCCATGGAGACGGCCATGTTCATCCAGACCGAATCGACCCCGAACCCGGCCACGCTGAAGTTCCTGCCGGGCAAGGAAGTCTTGCGCGAAGGCACCGCCGATTTTCGTGATGCCGACAGCGCCCGCGAGGCTTCGCCTCTTGCCGGCCGCCTGTTCGACATTCCGGGCGTCACCGGCGTGTTCTTCGGCTACGACTTCATCACCGTCACCAAGGACGGCCCGGAGTGGCAGCACCTGAAGCCTGCGATCCTCGGCACGATCATGGAACACTTCATGTCAAACCAGCCGGTGATGACGAGCTCGGCCCCTGCCGCCGAGACCAGCGAGACGGAAGAGTTCTACGACAAGGCCGACGAGGAACTCGTCGTCACCATCAAGGAACTGCTCGACACCCGCGTGCGCCCGGCAGTGGCCCAAGATGGCGGCGACATCACCTTCCGCGGCTTCGAGAACGGCACCGTGTTCCTGCACATGAAGGGCTCGTGCGCCGGCTGCCCGTCGTCCACGGCGACGCTTAAGCACGGGATCCAGAACCTGCTCAGGCACTTCGTTCCGGAAGTCCAGCAGGTCGAACAGGTCGCCTGACTTTCCGTCGCAGACACGTAGCGCAGACAACAAAAAACCGGGCCTTTGAGCCCGGTTTCCTGTTTGGGACGTCAGTGTTGCCTAGACGGTCCGCGTACAAAACTTGTTACATCACGATGACCTTCGCGCCGGTGTCGACGCGGTTGTAGAGGTCGATGATGTCCTGGTTCATCAGCCGGATGCAGCCCGAAGACATCGCCTTGCCGATGGAATTCCATTCAGGCGTGCCGTGCAGGCGATAGCCCGAATCGCCACCCTTGTTGAACAGGTAGAGCGCGCGTGCGCCGAGCGGGTTCATCAGGCCGGGCTCCATGCCGCCGGCATATTTCGCCAGTTCCGGCTGGCGCTTGATCATGGCGGAGGGCGGCGTCCAGGTCGGCCACTCGCGCTTGATGGCGATGCGGGCAGTGCCGCGCCATTCGAAGCCTTCGCGCCCGACGCCGATGCCGTAGCGCATCGCCTTGCCGTCGGCCATGACCAGATAAAGGAACTTCCTGCCGGTATCGACCACGATCGTGCCCGGCTTCTCGCTGGTGTCGTAGCTCACAACCTGGCGGTGAAACTCGCGCTTTACCTTCTCGATCGGAATGCGCGGCAGCTTGTAGCCAGAATCCGTCACAGCGCCGTAGCTGGAGGTGAAGATCGGCGTCGAGCCGATCGTGCTGCAACCGGCCAGCGCGGTCGCCAGTGCTGCGGCAAGAAGGAAAGCTTTCACCCGCATGTAAAACCGTTGCCCCCGCCCAGAATCATCCGGCCGAATCGGCCTCGATTTCTGGAACGTATACATGCTGGCTATTTTTTTGCTTGCCAAGCAGGCGGTGCCTATATGCTGGGCATAGCCATCGCGTAAGTTGCAGACTATTGCATTTTCGCAACAGCATTCACGGGAATGTGAAGCAAAATCAATGACCCGAATTTTAATAAACTGCCGCACAGTGCTTTGAGGTTGGCAAATGAACGTCGGTGATGCAGCCCGTCGCGCCGGACTTCCGGCCAAGACCATCCGCTACTACGAGGAAATCGGCCTGATCGCGCCGCAGCGCGCCGGCAACGGCTATCGCGACTATTCCGGCGACGACGTCCACCGCCTCGCCTTCCTCAAGCGCGCCCGCAATCTCGGCTTTTCCATCGACGACTGCCGCCAGTTGATGGCGCTCTACCAGGACCGTTCGCGCGCCAGCGCCGACGTCCGCCAGATCGCCTCCGACCATGTGACCGCAATCGAGGAGAAGATCCGCGAACTGCAGTCGATGCGCTCCACCTTGCAGAAACTTGTCCTCGCCTGCCACGGCGATGCCCGTCCCGACTGCCCGATCCTCGAGGAGATGGCAGGAAAAACGTAAATATGAGTGGGCGTTAAGCGCGATTGCTCAACGAACAGACGAATCTAAGGGGAAAAGCCGTCACGTTTATCTTTTCGGCGCAAATACGTTCTTGACGGCCCAAACCGAGTCGCTCTTAAATTCTAAGCGAATTGGCATAGTGCTGATTCTCGATACGACAAAGCCGGGGCTGGCACCCCGGCTCCGTGTCGATAACCGCAAAACCTTTGGCTGGGTTGCGGCATTTCGAAGACACGTGCGCACCATGAATCGCATTCGACTTACTGTCAACCCAACCAAAGGTTTCCACATAAGGAAACCTTTATATGACTATCTTTGTTGTCTCTTTCCGGATCGCAAATGAGTCCAGTCTTTATGGCTCTTACCAAGAGCGATGGAGCTCGGTTAATGACGCAATCCGCAACAAGGCTGTAGGTCGCAACTATTGGAAAGAAACGACTTCTTTCTTTGTGTTGGAATCCTCGGAGGGGTCTTCGGGATCTCTCGCCAATGCTATTAATAACGGCTCAAAGTTTGATCCTTCAAAAGACTTACTTTTGGTCGTAAACCTTGATTTTAAGGGTTATACTGTTTTGGGCGTAAACAATGACAAAGATATCGAGACCATAATGGCTTTACGTCGAGGTTAAGATATTTGATGGTGTTGTAGGCGCGATAGGGTTCAAAACGTGAACAAACTCTGGCATGGTGGGTGCCATGCCAATCGTTTCGCCGCTTTCCCATAACCCGCTTATAGATGGCCGCCAGTCGGATCGCGCGCTGCTCGTCCGGCGTGGCGTTCAGCGCCTGTTGACCGACATGGGCGCGCATGTGCTGCCCGAATTGTCGCTGGCCACCGGCCGCCGCGCCGATCTTGTCGCGCTGACAAGGCAAGGCGACATCTGGATCGTCGAGATCAAGTCGTCCATCGAGGATTTCCGCGTCGACCGCAAATGGCCGGATTACCGGCTGCATTCAGACCGTTTCTTCTTCGCCACCCATCCGGGCGTGCCGGCGGAAATCTTCCCCGACGAATGCGGCTTCATCCTCTCCGACGGCTATGGCGCGGAAATCATGCGCGATGCGCCGGAACATCGCATGGCGGCCGCCACCCGCAAGGCGCTGATTCTGCGCATCGCGCGCGCCGGTGCCGCCCGCCTTCTGGCGGCCGAGCTTGCCGGCGTCTCGGTGCCGGCGCTGGAGGGCGAGAGCGAGTAGCGCGTGGTCGATAGCCGTCGCGGCTACAACTCCTCTTCCCGCCCCGGCTTTGGCGAGGCGAGCAACACGCCCGCGCCGAGGACCGCGGCGACGAAGGAACCGGCAAGGATGCCGACCTTCACTGCATCCTGCAGTGCCTGGTTGTCGCCGAAGGCGAGCAGGCCGATGAACAGGCTCATGGTGAAGCCGACGCCGCAGAGCAGCGATATGCCGACAAGGTGCGACCAGCCGGCATTGGCCGGCATGTCGGCAAGCTTGAGGCGGATTGCCAGCGCTGATGCGCCGAACACGCCGACCAGCTTGCCCACCACCAGCCCTGCGGCGACACCCAGTGTCAGCGGCTCCAACAGCGCCGCCGGCGTCAGGCCGGTCAGGCTGACCCCGGCATTGGCAAAGCCGAAGATCGGAATGATGACGAACGGCACGACCCCGTGCAGCGCGTGTTCCAGCCGGTGCAGCGGCGAGTGATCGAGATCGTGCGCGATGCCGGGCGAAACCCTGAGCGGCACCGTCAGCGCCAGCGCAACGCCGGCCAGCGTGGCGTGGACGCCGGACTTCAGCACCAGCACCCACAGCACGACGCCGAGCAGGATATAGGGAACAAGTGAAAGCACGCCCATGCGGTTGAGCAAGATCAACAGGGCGATGACGGCGAAGGCGGCGCCGAGATACGCGAGCGACAGGCCGCTGGTATAGAACACGGCAATGATGATGACGGCGCCGAGATCGTCGATGATGGCGAGCGCGGTCAGGAACACCTTGAGTGCTGCCGGCACGCGGTTGCCGAGCAGCGACAAGACGCCGAGCGCAAAGGCGATGTCGGTCGCCGTCGGGATGGCCCAGCCGGCAAGGGCCTCGGCATTGTTGCGGTTGAGGGCGACATAGACCAGGGCCGGCACGATCATGCCGCCGGCGGCGGCAATGCCGGGCAGCATCCGGCGCGGCCACGTCGACAATTGCCCGTCCAGCACCTCGCGCTTGATCTCCAGCCCGACCAGCAGGAAGAACACCGCCATCAGCCCGTCATTGATCCAGTGCGACACGCTGAGCGGTCCGGCGTAGGCGTGCAGCGCCGCGAAATAGCCCTCCGCCAGCGGCGAGTTCGCAACGATCAGCGCCAGTGCCGCGGCCACCATCAGTACGATTCCGCCGGACGCCTCGCTGTCGAGAAATTCGCGGAAAATCGAAACCGGGCGCGGTCTTTCTGGCTGCATATGTCTACCTCGCATGTCTTGTGATGGGTCGAACGGCGTGAACTTGATTCACGCCCGACAGTACCGGGGTGGTGCGCGTGCGCCAACCCCGGCCATTTCTTGCAAGGCCCAAACGGCAACGACGTGGCGGCCTGTCATTAGCGACCGGCAGTCAGACAGGTCTTCGCGGCCCGGATTTTCCCAAAGCCGTCCAGATGTCGTTGAGAGTTGACTGAGCCCGCTATTTGCAGGCCGCCATCACCTGAACCTTGACGCCGCCTAGCGAGGGGCGCGCTTGGCCAATATGCGCTGCAAGGTGCGGCGGTGCATGTTCAGCCGGCGCGCCGTTTCCGAGACATTGCGCTCGCACATCTCGTAGACGCGCTGGATATGCTCCCAGCGCACCCGGTCGGCCGACATCGGATTTTCCGGCGGTGCGGCGCGCTCGCCGGACGTTCGGGTCAGCGCCGCGAACACATCGTCGGCATCGGCCGGCTTGGAAAGATAGTCGATCGCGCCAAGCTTCACGGCGGTAACTGCGGTGGCGATATTGCCATAGCCGGTCAGGATGACGGTGCGGGCGTCCTCGCGCTTTTCGCGGATCGCAGCCACCACGTCGAGGCCGTTGCCGTCGCCAAGCCGCATGTCGACCACCGCATAGGCGGGCGGATTGGCGCGCGCCTTGCCCACCGCTTCCTCGACGCTGTCGGCGGTTTCCACCACAAAGCCGCGCGTTTCCATGGCGCGTGCCAGCCGGGTCAAAAAGGGCTTGTCGTCATCGACGATCAGCAGCGAAGTGTCGCCGCCGGTTACCATGCTGCCAGTGACGTCTTCGCCGGTCATGATCTGTCAGGTCCCAATTTTTTGTCGTGCCCAATTTTTATCGTGCAAGAAAGCATCTTTCACGCGCAGATATAGGTGTTGAGCGCCGCTGTCCAATTCTACACCGCGTCGAGCGATGTGCCAGCCAAGTTATCGGCATAGACGAACACGCTGCGCGGCCATTTGATCTGCACCACCGCGCCTTCGCCCGGTCCGCTCGAATTACTGAACACGATGCTGGCCCCGGAGCGTTCCAGAAGCGTCTTGGCGATGAACAGGCCAAGCCCCAGCCCGCCGCCCGGCTCGGCCCCTTGCCGCGTCGACATGTAAGGTTCGCCGATGCGGTCGATGACTTCTGCCGGAAAACCGGCGCCGTCGTCGGTGATGGTGAGAAGGACCGAAGCATCGTCCCAGGTCCAGCTCACGCTCACGCTCGTATGGGCGAAATCGACGGCGTTCTCGACAAGGTTGCCAAGCCCATAGATGACGCCGGGGTTGCGCCGTCCCACCGGCTCCGCGCCGATGCGCTCGCCGGGTTTCAGCTTGATCGAAATGCCGAAATCGCGGTGCGGTGCGATCACCTCCTCGATCAGCGATGTGATCGGCAGTCGGGTCAATAGCGGCTCGCCTTCGGAGGACAGGCTGGTCAGCCGCTTGAGGATTTCGCGGCATCGCTCGCTTTGCGTCCGCAACAGGGTTACGTCGTCATGGAACTTCGGGTCCTTGCCCAGCACCTTTTCCATTTCCTTGGCCACCAGCGTGATGGTGGCGAGCGGCGTGCCAAGCTCATGCGCGGCAGCGGCCGCCAGCCCGTCCAGCGCGGAAAGATGCTGCTCGCGCTGCAGCACCAGTTCGGTCGCGGCGAGCGCATTGGCCAGCAGCCGCGCCTCGTCGGCCACGCGGAAGGCATAGATGGCTGTGAACGCGATGGAAGACAGAAGCGCCATCCACATGCCCGCGACATAGACGAACGGCATCACCAGTGGCGCGCCTTCGATCCACGGCAGCGGCAGGTGGAAAAAGGCAAGAAAGGTAGCCACCGCCATCACCAGCAGGCCGAGCACGGCGGTCAGCCTGAGCGGCAGCGAGGTCGCCGAGATGACGACGGGAACCGTCATCAACAGCGAGAACGGATTGGTCAGGCCACCGGTCATGTAGAGCAGGCCGGCAAGCTGCAAACTGTCGAATGTCAGGATGCCCATGGCAGCAAGCGGCTTCAGCCGGTGCGCCGCCGGATAGCGGAACGCCAGCCACAAATTCATCCAGGCCGACCCGGCGATCAGCGCGAAGCAGAGGCCCACCGGCAGCGGAAATTCCAGCCAATAGGCAACGACGAGCACGGCGATGCTCTGGCCGAAAATCGCCAGCCAGCGCAGGCGGATCAGCGTGTTGAGGCGCAGCCGGTTGCTTTGCTGCAGGTCGGGCGAGCTAAGGGCGTTGATCATGGTCGAGGATTTACCGCCTGACCGGTTGGAATGCCAGCCTATCCGGCAATTGCCGCGCGCACCTTGGCCGCGATTTCATCCACGAGCGCCTGCGCCTTTGCGCCGCGCTCCGTGCGCGAAGCGACAAGGCAGGCTTGCGATTTCAGCACCACGCCGTCGGCCAGCACCTTCAGCCTGTTGGCGCGCAGCGTCGAGCCCGTCGAGGTGATGTCGACGATCACATCGGCCGAGCCGGCGGCGGGCGCGCCTTCGGTGGCGCCAAGGCTTTCCACGATGCGATAGACCTGGATGCCGTGCTTGCCGGAGAAGAACTGCTGCGTCAGCCGCCAGTATTTGGTGGCGATGCGCAGGCGTCGCCCGTGGCGCTGGCGAAAGTCGGCGGCGACATCGTCGAGGTCGGCCATGCTGTCTACGTCGAGCCAGATGTCGGGCACCGCCACCACCACATCGGCATGACCGAAGCCGAGTCGAGCCGCTATTTCAGCGCGCTGTTCCCAGTCGGCCAGGTTCTCGCGCACCAGATCCTCGCCGGTAACGCCGAGATCGACCGCGCCCTGTCCGATTTCACCGGCAATCTCCGACGCCGACAGGAAGGCGACCTCGATGTCGTCGCGGCCCTCGACATGGGCGCGGTATGTGCGCTCGTCGCTGGGCAGGCTGACGGCAAGCCCGGCCTTGGCCAGCACCTCCAGCGTCTGCTCCTTCAGCCGGCCCTTGGACGGAATGGCCAATGTCACCGTCATCGGCTTGCTCCCCTCAGGGCCTCGATCCGGTCGAGCCAGACAGAGAAACCGACGCCGGGAATGGGCGTCTTTGCGCCGAGCAACGTCAGCAGCCGGTCATAGCGGCCACCGCCGGCAAGAACACGCGGGGAAACGCCGCTCGCCGCGATCTCGAACACCAGCCCGGTATAATAATCGAGCGGACGCCCGAAGGCCGCATCGTAGCGGACTGTACCCGCGCCCAGCCCATGCGCGGCGATTGCCTCGGCGCGCGCGGCGAATTTCTCCAGCGCTTCGCCAAGCGACAGGCGCGCATCGGCGGCGAATTTCTCCAGCGCGGGTGCAGCTTCTGCAAGCGGCGTATCGATGGCGAGAAAGGTCTTCAGCGCGGCAAAGGCGTCGTCGGAAAGCCGCACGCTACGCAACTGGGTTTTCTCGATCAGGCGGCGCGCGATATCGACGGGTGTGCGTCCAGCCGAGGCGGACAGCCCGGCTTCTTCCATTTCGCCTGCAATGTGCGCGGTCAGAGCATCCGTGTCGCCGTCAATGGCAAGCATCGCCACCGCGCCCGCCAGTTGCCCGTTGCGGGGCGGATTGGCAAGATCGGCAAGAGCCGCTTCCAGCATCGCATCCGAGCCGAAGGCCCGCGCCAGCCGCATACGCCAGCCGCGCGGCAGGCCAAGCGCCGCCAGCACCGCCTCGAACACCGCCTGGTCGCCGAGCGTCACCGCAAGCGTTTCGCCGGGCAGAGCGAGTGAAATCAGCGCGTGGGCATCGGCCAGCGAACGCGCATCGGCGCGCGCCGTGTCACGGTCGCCCAAATCCTCGATGCCAGCCTGGAAAAACTCGTTCGCGCCTTCGCGGCGCTGGCGGAACACTTCGCCGAGATAGGCATAGCGGCGCGGCGTGCCGGCCTGCGAAGCGATGTGGTCGAGGCACACCGGAATGGTGAATTCCGGGCGCAGGCACAGCGTCTGCCCGGTCTCGCTTTCGGTCAGGAAAATGCGGCGGCGCAAATCTTCGCCGGCCATGTCGAGGAACGGATCGGCCGGCTGCAGCACCGCCACGTCCACAGGCACCGCGCCGCGCTCTGCGAACAGCCTTGCGATCTCGATGGCGATGGCCGGCCGCGCGGTCATGACGACGGCCTTTGCCGCGCTGCGGCTGACGCTCCGGCCCTCATCTTGCGGCCCTGTCCTCGGCCTGGGCGGCGAGTATCTTCTTCACTTCCGCGACGAGGTCGGTCTCGGCCACCGTCACTTGGCCGGGACGCGCTTCCTTGTATTCGGCATGATCGGCAATGGCCGCAGCCTGCCGCGCGCCCTCGATCAGGTCCTTCAACTGCACCTCGCCCTTGGCGCGCTCGTCGCCGCCCTGGATGACGGCCACTGGACAGCCGCGCTTGTCGGCATATTTGAGCTGCGCCTTCATGCCCGCGCCGCCGAGATACATTTCGGAACGGATGCCGGCTTTGCGCAGGTCGGACACCATCTTCTGGTAGCGGCCGAGGCTTTCCGTGTCCTTGTCCATGACCAGCACGACGACCGGCTGGATGACATCGGACGTATCGAGCTTGCCGAGATTCTTCAGCGCCGTCATCAGGCGCGAGACGCCAATCGAAAAACCGGTCGCCGGTACCGGCTCGCCGCGGAAGCGCGACACCAGCCCGTCATAGCGCCCACCGCCGCCTACCGACCCGAAGCGCACGATTTTTCCCTCGTCATTGGGAATCTCGGCCAGCAGCTCCGCCTCGTAGACCGGCCCGGTATAGTATTCCAAGCCGCGGACGACAGACATGTCGATAAGTATGCGCTCCGGCCCATAACCAGCAGCTGTCACCAAATTCTTAAGACTAAGCAGCTCATCAACACCGTTCAGGTACGTCTCGTTTTGCTTGCTTCCTCCGAGGACGCCTTGCAAAGGCAAGTTCATCGACTTTCGGGCATTTTCTGAGGATTGAACCTGCCTCGTCGATCCGCCTTCATCTGTTCTCAAAAACAAATCTGCAACAAAATCAATGTACCTTTGTTCAAGCCCTGCCCCCTTAGTAAAATCGCCAGACTCATCCTTGCGTCCGGGACCGAGCAAAAGCCGAACACCCTCGACGCCCAGCTTATCCAGCTTGTCGATGGCGCGCAGCACGGTCAGCCGACGTCCCGCGTTCTCGTCGCCGCCAAGGTCAATCGCCTCCAGCACACCATCCAGCACTTTGCGGTTGTTGACGCGAATAACATAGTCGCCGCGCTTGATGCCCACCGCCTCCATCACGTCGGCCATCATCATCGCCATTTCGGCGTCGGCTGCTACGCCGGGCGTTCCCACCGTATCAGCGTCGAACTGCATGAACTGGCGGAAGCGTCCCGGACCCGGCTTCTCGTTGCGGAACACCCAGCCTGAGCGATAGCTGCGGAAGGGCTTCGGCAGGCGGTCGTAATTCTCCGCCACGAAGCGGGCCATCGGCGCGGTCAGGTCATAGCGCAGCGACAGCCACTGCTCGTCATCGTCCTGGAACGAGAACACGCCTTCGTTCGGCCGGTCCTGGTCCGGCAGAAACTTGCCAAGCGCGTCGGTATATTCGATCAGCGGCTGGTCCGCAGGCTCGAAGCCGTAAAGCTCGTAGACCTCGCGGATTTTCGCCGTCATCTTCTCGACGGCGCGGATGTCTTCCGCGCTGCGGTCAGCGAGCCCGCGCGGCAGCCGCGCTTTCATCTTTTCCGATTTATCGGCCATGGATTGATACTCGGCAATTCAGGACATGCCGCAGCGGCAAAACTGCCGGACCCTGCGACGCGGCTGTCCTAACCGATGCCGTCTAATGCGGCAAGGGTTTGGCTCCCCGGCCTTTCGCCGCAAGCGCGGTCAGCGCGGCCGCTTGAAGCGCTTGCGCTCGTTCTCCACCTCGGCACGGCACGAACAACCTTCCAGATGGTCGTTCACCAGCCCCATCGCCTGCATGAAGGCATAGACGGTGGTCGGGCCGACGAAGCTCCAGCCGCGCTTCTTCAGTTCCTTGGAAATGCGCACTGAAACGGCCGTCGTCGGGTTGGCCTTGAGATGGGCGAGATCGACCACCGCCGGGCGCTCCTCAGGCCCCGGTTCGAACTTCCAGAACCACGCCGCCAGCGAACCCGCCTCGTCGGCCAACGCGCGCGCGCGCCTGGCATTGTTGATGGTGGAGACGATCTTGCCGCGATGGCGGATGATGCCGGCATTGCCCAGCAGGCGCTCCACGTCCTCGTCGGTAAAGCGCGCCACGCGGTCGAACTCGAAGCCGTCGAACGCCTCGCGGAAATTCTCGCGCTTCCTCAATATCGTCAGCCACGACAGGCCGGACTGGAAACCTTCGAGGCAGATTTTTTCGAACAGCCGCGTGTCGTTGGCCATCGGGCGGCCCCATTCATGGTCGTGATAGTGCAGGTAGTCCGGCAGATTGCCGTGCCAGAAGCAACGCTCGATGCCGTCCGGGCCGGTGATGAGGCCAGTGTTCTCGCTCATGGATTTCGCCCATTAACCTTTGTCGCTTCGCCTTTTACCGGCGCTTTACCAGATTCCTGAACGCGCCGATAACCATACCAAAAGGTTTACTGACAAAACCGCATTTTACGCATTCCGATTCACGTTTCGGTTGCTGCTCGCAGCCAACATCGCGCCATGCCAACGGGTCTTGGGCCAACGGTCTTGCCGTTGGGCCGAGACGATTAAGCTGAGAGCAAATCCCGATGAAACGACTTTCCGTCTCCCTGTTTGGCGCGGTCTGCGCCCTTGCCTTTGCGGCGCCCGCATCGATGGCCAGCGAACGCTATGCCGAACGCCCGCCGGTCATGGTCAGTCCGGACCTGTCCGCGCCGTGGGTCATGCAGCTTGGCCAGCAACCGACCGCCGTGCGTCCGCTGAAGCGCGCGCAGCAGGCGGAACAGAAGCGCAAGCTTCGCGCCGTCGAAGCGCCGGCGCAGATCCAGGTCCAGCCGGACCGCATCCGCACCGCTGCCGTGCCGAAGCCACAGAAGCGTGTCGTGGCCCGCCCGCAGATCAACCCGATCTACCTGCCGCAGGAAGTGGCCTATGACGGGCCGCAGAAGCCCGGCACCATTGTCATCGATACCACCGAGAACTTCCTCTATCTCGTCGGCGAAAACGGCAAGGCCCGCCGCTATGGCGTCGGCACCGGCAAGCCCGGCTTCGAATGGGCCGGCACGCACAAGGTTTCGCAAAAGCGCGAATGGCCGGATTGGTATCCGCCGGCGGAAATGATCTCGCGCGAAAAGGCCAAGGGCCGCTTCCTGCCGACCCACCTTGCCGGCGGCATTGAAAATCCGCTCGGCGCGCGTGCGCTCTATCTCGGTTCCACGCTTTACCGCATCCACGGCACCAACCAGCCCTGGACCATTGGCGGTGCGGTTTCGTCGGGCTGCATCCGCATGCGCAACGAAGATGTCGTCGACCTCTACGAGCGCGTGCCGGTTGGCACCACAGTCGTGGTGATGTAGAAAAGTCCGCAACTACGGGGGACGGGTCGTGTAGGGGACATGACCGGTCGCGAAGAGGGCAGCCGGCGACGCCGCGCTGCCCTTTTTGTTGCCAATCTGCACTTGGCCTGAAAGAAGGCGGTCAAAGCTGCCGAAAATCCCGCTTTCGCGTTGCTCTTGGCGGCGTTCTCGGTTATCTCCCTATGCAAACCATTTTCCATACAGGAAACAAAAATGTCTATCTCCGATGATACGCGCTACCTGAGGGGCGGCCCGGTCGCCAAGCGCATCATTGCCGAAGTGCGCGCGCAGGCCGAAGCCGCCGCGGCTGACGGCTTCCAGCCCCGGCTGGTCTCGATCACCGTTGGCGATGTCGCCGCGGTCGGCGTCTATGTGCGCAACCAGCGCGCCAAGGCCGAGCTTGCCGGCATCGATTTCGAGGAACGCAACTTTCCGGCCGACCTCACCGCAGCCGAACTGGAAGCCGCCATCCACGGCATGAATGCCGATCCGCGCGTCACCGGCATCATCATCCAGCGCCCGGTGCCGCCGCACATTCCGATCAAGGCGCTGCAAGGCGCCATCCATCCGCTCAAGGATGTCGAGGGCATGCACCCGGCCTCCATCGGCAACATCGTCTATAACGATCTCGACCTTGCGCCATGCACCGCCGCCGCGTCGGTCGAATTGCTCAAGGAAACCGGCCTCGACCTCAAGGGTCTGGAAGTGGTTATCGTCGGCCACTCCGAGATCGTCGGCAAGCCGATCGCCTTTCTGTTGATGAGCGAGGGCGCCACCGTCACCGTCTGCCACCACATGACGCGCTCGGTCGCCGCCCACGCCCGCCGCGCCGATGCGCTGTTCGTAGCCGTCGGCAAGCCGCGGCTCATCAAGGCGGATATGGTCAAGCCGGGCGCAGCCGTCATCGACATCGGCATCAATGCCGAGACCGGTCCGGACGGTCAAAGCCGCATCGTCGGCGACGTCGACACCGAAAGCGTCAAGGACGTGGCCTCGTGGATCACGCCGGTCCCGGGCGGCGTCGGCCCGATCACGGTGGCGATCCTGATGCGCAACACCATGGTGGCGCTGAACCGCCAGCGCGCGCGCTATCAGTCCACCTACGCCACCGGCAACAAGCTCGCCGCCGAGTAGGCCAGCTTCCTCCCCTCCGTTTCGTCATGCTACCAAAGGAAGCGCATCCCTACGCTTCGTCACTTGAAGTGGGGGCGCAACCTCTCCGCTTCATCATCCTGGAATTCTCTTTGGGGCGGAGCAAGAAGGGAATGCCAGGGATCACTCGCAGCCGCTGGAATTTTTCGCATCCACTCGTTGCAGGGCGAGCTTTCGCTTGTGCTGTTTTCTACCTCGCCTGAGCATTGCCGCACTGTCACGGAA
>NZ_JBMDKS010000024.1:0-82539 GCF_057809835.1 Mesorhizobium sp. FG116 | reverse complement strand
TCCCCGGGTCGCGCCTTTCGCTGCGCTCAGGCTTGCCCGAGGATGACGAAGGGAACGGAACCGATCACGCCGCGAAGATGCCCACGTACCGTGTCATCCCGGAAGCGAGCCGGTGGCTCAACCGCCGGACTTCGGCACCAAGAGCGGCACGACACGTTCGCTCTCGGCAACCGCCGGTCGTCCGGACGTGCTGTAGGGAATGCCGAGTGCGTCCCACGTCTCGATGAGCGCGGTCTGCAGTTCCATGATGAGCTGGTCCGAGTGGAACGGCGTGGGCGTGATGCGCAAGCGCTCGGTGCCGCGCGGCACGGTCGGATAGTTGATCGGCTGGATATAGAGGCCGTGAACGCCAAGCAGCCGGTCGCTGGCCATCTTGCACAGTTCCGGGTCGCCGACGAGGATCGGCACGATATGTGTCACCGAAGGCATCACGGGCAGGCCGGCGGCGGACAATATGTGCTTGGTGTGCGCGGCCTGGCGCTGCTGCGCGTCGCGTTCGGCCTGCGAGGCCTTCAAATGGCGGATCGAGGTCGTCGCGGCCGCGGCGATCGCCGGCGGCAGCGCCGTGGTGAAGATGAAACCCGGCGCATAGGAGCGCACGGCATCGATCACCGCGCTGGTGCCTGTGATATAGCCGCCGAGCGTGCCGAACGCCTTGGCGAGCGTGCCTTCGATGACGTCGATGCGATGGGCCAAGCCCTCGCGCTCGGTGATGCCGCCGCCGCGCGGCCCGTACATGCCGACGGCGTGGACCTCGTCGATATAGGTCATGGCGTTGTATTTTTCGGCGAGCTCGACGATCTCCTTGATCGGAGCGATGTCGCCGTCCATCGAATAGACGCTTTCGAAAACGATGAACTTGGCGCGTTCGCGGCCCGCGGCTTGGAGCAGGCTTTCCAGATGCGCCACGTCGTTGTGGCGAAAAACCTTCTTTTCCGCGCCGGAGCGGCGCACGCCTTCGATCATCGACGCATGGTTGAGTTCGTCCGACAGGATCAGGCAGTTGGGCAAAAGCCGCGCGATGGTCGAAATCGCTGCCTCGTTGGAAACGAAGCCAGACGTGAACACCAGCCCGGCCTCCTTGCCGTGCAGGTCGGCAAGTTCGCGCTCAAGCTCGACCAGAGGATTGCTGGTGCCGGAGATGTTGCGGGTGCCGCCCGCGCCCGAGCCCATGCGGCCGCCGGCGTCCTGGAAGGCTTGCACCACGTCGGGGTGTTGGCCCATGCCGAGGTAGTCGTTCGAGCACCACACGGTGATTTCCTGGGTGCGGCCGCCGGCCCGCCACAACGCACGCGGGAACTTGCCAACCATGCGCTCGAGATCGGCAAAGACGCGGTAGCGGCGCTCGGCGTGAAGCTGGTCGATGGCTTCTTCGAAGAACCTTTGATAGTTCATTTCAGCATCCCGATTTTCGCGAGGAATATTAGTTGCTGGCTAATGCGGCGTCCATCGAACGCGGTCGGTCATAATGCCACGCCCGTCAAAATCATGAGTTCTCGAATGTTGGATCGCGGTGAAACAAAAACGTTCCCGGTCGTGGACAGCTTTTTCACTATGGCTTTTTAACGGATTGTCGCCATCGTGGCCGGCGGATCGATGCCGGCACGCAACAAAGCGGGAAGAACAGGTCAGATGGCAGTCTTGGTGACGGGCGGCGCAGGCTATATCGGCAGCCACATGGTCTGGGAATTGCTGGACGCGGGCGAACAGGTCGTGGTCATTGACCGTCTTTCGACCGGCTTTGAATGGGCGGTGGCCCCGGAAGCCCGTCTGGTGGTTGGCGACATTGCCGACAAGGAACTCGTCGGCGGTCTTGTCCGCGAACATAAGGTCGATGCGATCATTCACTTTGCCGGGTCGGCGGTAGTACCGGACTCGATTTCGGAGCCACTGGCCTACTACGAGAACAACACCTGCAAGACACGGGCGCTCATCGAAACGGCTGTCCACGCCGGCGTCGGGAATTTCATCTTCTCTTCAACGGCAGCTGTTTACGGCGGTATCAGGAATAGGCCGGTCAAAGAAGACGACCGCCTCACACCTGAAACGCCTTACGGTCGTTCGAAATTGATGAGCGAGTGGATGCTGCGCGATGCTGCCGTCGCTCATGGATTCCGCTACACGGCGCTGCGCTACTTCAACGTCGCCGGTGCCGATCCCAAGGGTCGCACCGGTCAATCGACGTCCGGCGCCACGCACCTGATCAAGGTTGCTTGCGAGACAGCACTTGGCAAGCGGCCCTTTATGCAGGTGTTCGGTAGCGACTACGCCACGCCCGACGGCACCTGCGTCCGTGATTACATACATGTTAGCGACCTCGTGGCCGCTCACCGGCTAGCTCTGCAAAGGCATCGTGCCGGAGGGGAAAATCTCGTCGCGAATTGCGGGTATGGTCATGGCTACTCCGTCTTGCAGGTCATCGACAGTGTACGCACGGCCGTCGGCCGCGACTTCGATTTCAGGCTCGTAGGGCGTCGAACAGGCGACGCCGCCTCCGTCGTTGCAAATTCCGGCTTGGCGCGAAAGCAGCTTGGCTGGGCTCCACAGCATGACGACCTCGACGGAATCGTCCACGATGCGCTGGCGTGGGAGCGCATCCTGAGCGGCAAGAATTCTTCGCGCGGCTGACATATCCACCGTATCGCCATTGGCGCTCGAAACACGGGCAAGGACGCGCTAAGAGGGCCAATCGCTGCGCGGACGAGGCCAGCGTCGGCGCACAGGGGCTGCTATGAAAATACTTGTCTTGGGTGCAGGCGTCGTAGGCACGGCTGCGGCGTACTATCTTGCCCGCGACGGTCATGACGTTACCGTCGTCGAGCGTCACCCGACCGCTGCCATGGGCACCAGCTACTGTAATGCCGGTCTGGTTTCGCCGGGCGATGCGACTGCGTGGGCATCGCCAGCCGCGCTCAAGACCTTCGTGCGCGGCATGTTCAATCACGATCTCGGCATCAGGGTCAGGCTTCTCAGCGATCCTTATCTTTATCTCTGGAGCCTGCGCTTCCTGACCCAATGCACCCCGGCGCGGCTACGGGCCAACACGCTGCCGAAGCTGCGCCTCGCACTCTATTCGCGCGATTGCATCAACGCGTTGTCGCAGGAGACGGGCATTTCCTATGACGAGCGCAAGAAAGGCATCTTCTACTTCTTTCGCTCGCAGCAAAGTCTCGACGCAAGCCTCGGAAACTATCGCTTCCTGGCCGAAAACGGACTACCCATCGAAATCGTTGGCCGCGACCGACTGCCCGAGATCGAACCAGGACTTGCTGCCGCAAAGGAGCTGATTGCAGGCGGCATCTATTCGCCGATCGACCAGACCGGCGACTCCCGCCAGTTCGTCGGCAAGCTGGCGGCCTATTCGACCGAAAAGCTTGGTGTGAAATTCCAGTTCAACACCACCGTCGAAGGCCTCGACATCGAGGCCGGCAAGGTGCGTTCGGTGAAGACGTCGGCGGGCATGCTCGGCGCCGATGTAGTCGTCGTCGCCATGGGCCCCGAGAGCGGACTTCTCGGTCGCCGCTATGGCGTCGACCTGCCGGTCTATCCGGTGAAGGGTTATGCGGCGACCATCCCGCTCGAAGACGAAACCAAGGGCCCGACGATGGGCGGTGCGGACGAGGACAGGCTCGTCGGCTATTCCCGCCTCGGCAACCGCTTGCGGCTCTCCTGCACGGCGGAGTTCACCGGCTTCGACCGTACCTTCAAGCCAAAGGACTTCGCGCCCATGTTCAAGACCGCGCACGAGCTGTTCCCCGGTGCCTTCGACGAGAAGAAGGCAGAGCTTTGGGCGGGCTTGCGGCCGATGATGCCGAATTCGGTGCCGGTCATCGGCAAGGCACGGTATGAAAATCTCTATCTCGACACCGGCCACGGCCATGTCGGATGGACCATGGCCTGCGGTTCGGGGCGGTTCCTTGCCGACCTTGTTGCCGGCCGCAAACCCGAGATCGATCCCAAAGGGCTGGTGTACGCGCGTTAGGCGATCTTACCGAGCAGGCGCATCAAGGTGCCGATCTCGCGTGCGGTCAGGGGAGCAAGTGTCTCCTGCGTGATCTGGGCGGCGAGCGGGATCAGGCGCTCGATCATGGCAAAGCCGTCTGCGGTCAGCTTGACCATCAAAAGGCGCTTGTCGGCCTCGTGTTTGCCGTAGTCGACGAGACCACGCGCTTTCAGCCGGTCGATGACGCCTTTAACGGTCGCCGCGTCCATGGCGATCAGCGTACCGAGTTGGTTCTGCGAGGTCTCGCCCACTTCGTGCAGCTTCGCCAGCGCCGCAAACTGCGGCGGGGTCAGGTCGCCGATGCGCGCGGCAAAGATGGCAAGATGGCGCTGGTTCGCCTTGCGCAGGATGAAGCCGATCTGGTCCTGCAGGTGGTAGTCGTCGGGAACGGGATCGTCCGCCTCGACCAGTACCGGACCGGTGTTGGTCATTCTCACCGCTGCCCGTCCCAAACCTTGATGTCCTTGACGGCAAGTCCGCCCATCCGGTCATGGATGCGCCCGCCGCAACTCATCGCCAGGCAAAACAGGATTTCATCCGGTCGCGGTCCGTCGGATATGCCGACCTCGAACGCATCGAAATGGCTGCGCACATAGGCGGCGTTGATGTGCCCAAGCGGTATGTCGAGACGCGAACCGAACGCGCCGACTTTCATGGCTGACGGGACGATGGCCTTGGCTTCGCCCAGCCGCGCGCGCATGGCATAGCCGCCCGGAACATGCCACAGCGCGCCATGTTCGATTTCGCCGGCGCTGCCGACGATTGCGCCCTTGCCGTAGCCGTCGATCGACCTGATGTCGCCGTCCAGCGCCGCGATCAGCCTGTCGGTCAGTAGCAGGCCGAGCGGCTTCAAATCTTCCATCGCCGGCTGGAGTTCTTCGACGTAGCGCCCCGCAAACGGGTTCTGCACCACAGCCAGCGCCGCGGCCCGCCGGCGCGGTTCCTTGGCGGTGGGACCGCCTTCGTGGAAGATCTCTTCCGTCAGCACGGCAATCTTGCGGATGGGAAATTCAGGCATCAACGAGTTCCTTGGGGTGATGGTATGGACGGAGGAGCGTGGGCGCGCCGCACAGGCGGACTTGCCCAGCCAGGAAAAGGGCGGCCGCATCAATCAGGCCGCGCCGGCGAAAGTCTTCGGCAATGGCCAGGCCGGATGACAGCGCGGCCTCGACTTCCAGCGCGGTGAGGTGTCCGACGTCGGTCGTCACCAGCCGATCGCCAAGATCGCTGTCGGGTGCAAGGCTACTGGCTGGGGTGCGCGCGATGGCCGGATGGCCCGGAAGATTGACCACGTTGGCGATCAAGGTCGCGGCAGCATCCGCTTCGGCCCCTGACCGCGCCAAGACAGTCACGGCATCGGCTATTCCGAGTGAAAACGAGCGTCCGCGCCAGCCGCTGGTGGCAACCCCGCCCACACTATCTTCGGCTTGAATGACGACGCGGTCTGCAAAGCCATGCCCGGTACCGGCAATGGCAAGTGTCAACGAGTGTCCTTCGGTGAGGTAAAGTGCGCTGTCGCCGCCATTGTTGACGTAGGCTTTTGTCAATTTGCGCCCAGCTGTAAGCGCCGCCAGCATCTCGTCGGCCACTGAGCCGGCCACGGCTGCCATAGGCGTAATGAAGTCGTGCGAGAGTGGGGCAACCGCGTCTTCCATGCGGCGCGCGGTCGGCCCCGTGAAGCGGCGCTGAATCTTGGAAGCAGGGCGGCGCAGCTCGCTCAGTTCCTCGACCAGTTCCGGCAGGATGGTCTGGAAACGCGTTACCGCCTGACGATAGGCGGCTCGCCGCTCTGCGTCTTCGCCAAAGGCTTCGATGATCAGGTCGATCGGCCCGTGGTTGAGATGCAGCCGCTTGCCGTCCGGCAGCCATTTTGCTTGCGGGCCGATCATCGCAAGGTGCTTCCGCTTGATCGCAACTGTGCCAATGGCGGCCATGGATTTTGGGTCGAAGCCGCCGATGATTGGCGCGGGTTGAGATACTCTCCGCCATGCGCGACAATATCCGCGACCGAGCGGATTTCCTTTTCATGCCCGCCAAGCTGGATATAGGCGTCGCGCCGCATGGTGAATTCGATTGGCGCTACCAGCGCAGGCGTCGGCACATAGCCAAACGCGTCATCAGGGACGCGCATGACGTCCACCATCAAGGTAATGCCACCGCCCGGCCAGATATAGACGGGTGCTCCACCGACAGTCACGTAAGTCTGCAGCCGATGGACAGAGCGCGTCAGATTGACCGGGTTTTCCGTAACGCCGGCTCGTAGCGAGCCACCCGCACCGCCGACGAAAAGCACGGTGCACAGCGCCGGTTCGCAGTTTTCCTCAATCAGCCGCACCGACTTGGCGAGCCTGTCGGGAAACGGCCTTTCGACCGGCTTCAGGTCGTCGTCCAGTTCGTAATAGGCAAACTGTTCGCCGGTTGTAGAAACCATCAGCATGGAGAGGCCCGGCCTCGCGCCCTTTTTTGGGTTCCATTCGCCAAGGATCGATAACGGGTCGGAGATCGTCGTTCCGCCCCAGCCGAGGCCGGGTTCCGAGACCTTGAAATAGCGCCCCGGGGTCGAGCGTCGCCCCACGATCTTGATGCCGGTATCCTGCCAATCCAAAACCTTGCCGGCCTGATGTTCGGAAACGACGCCGGTGATGTGATCGTCGACCACCACCACCTCATCGACCAGGCCTCGCCATTGTGTGGCGAACATGCCGATTGTGGCCGAGCCGCAGCCAACACGCATGCGCTGCTCGAGCTTGCCGTCTATGATCGGCGGCTTGCCGGCCTGCACAATCACGTTTGCGCCGCCGTCTATGGCAAGTTCCACCGGCTTCTTGTTGCACAGGTTCAGCATGGCGTCGCAGGTAGCGCGTCCTTCCGGTTTCGAGCCACCGGTAAGATGATGAACGCCGCCAAGCGACAGCATTTGCGAGCCGTATTCGCCGGTCGTGACGTGACCGATTGCTTCGCCCTGCGCTCGTACTGTCGCCGTTTCCGGACCAAGGTGACGGTCAGTGTCGATCTTCACCTTGACGCCGCAGTAGGAGAAAATGCCCTCGGTCACCACGGTGACGAGGTCCACGCCTTCGACTTCCTGGCTGACGATGAACGGTGCAGGTTTATAGTCGGGATAAGTGGTGCCAGCGCCTATCGCTGTGACGAATCGGCGGCCGGCATTGACCAGTTCGCCGTTCCAGTTGTCGCCTTTGGCAACGAAGGGCACGACGCTGCCGCCTGTTTCCGCCGCATGGTCGAGGATGGTGAGCGGATCCATGCGTACGATGCGCCCGCCGATATTGCCGTACCGGTCGCAGGCGCCTGTGCGACCGTCCGCGATGTAGCACATGACCGGACACGCATCGCAGCGGATCTTTTCGGCAAGCTGCTTGTCGCCGCTCTCATGCGTTTCGAAACGTTCCGAAAGCTCGCTCATTGGCTTGCCTCGCTTGCCCGGATCGCTGCCATGATGCGAGACGGCGTAGCCGGCACCTTGGTGACCAGCACGCCGGTGGCGTGACGAATGGCGTTGAGGATCGCGGGAGCCGTCGGGATCAGCACGTGTTCGCCCAACCCTTTGGCACCGAATGGACCTTCGCTGTCTGGAACTTCGACAAGGATCGATTCAATCGGCGGCACGTCGCCAATGGTCGGGATCAGGTAGTCGTGCAAATTCTCGGTGCGACCCGGAATATATTCTTCCATCAGCGCCATGCCGATGCCCTGCGCGATGCCGCCTTCGATCTGCCCTTCGACCATGACGGGGTTGATCGCCCTGCCGACATCATGTGCCGCCGTGATCTTCACCAGCTTGACCGTGCCGAGCTTGAGGTCGACTTCCAGTTCGGCGATCTGCGCGCCATAACCGTAGACGGCATAGGGCTTGCCTTGCCCCTTGGCATCGAGGGGCGTGGTGGGCGGATCGTAGCTTTCCATTGCCTCAAAAACATAGCCTTCGGCGTTAGCGGCAAGGTTTGTCAGATCGATGCGCCGCACCGCTTCGCCTTCGTGAACCACCACTACGTTCCCATCGAGGGTCAGTGTCGCGTTTGTGGAGACATTGGCGAAGCGCAGGATCTGGTCGCGCAGCGCCCGCCCGGCTTTCTCGGCAGCCTTGCCGGTGACGAAAGTCTGTCGCGAAGCCGACGTCTTGCCGGCATCTGGCGAGATTGCGGTATCGGCGCTTTTGAGGCGAAACATCGCCAGAGGCAAGCCGAGGGCGTCGGCGCAAATCTGGGTGATGACGGTGTTCGAGCCTTGCCCGATATCAACTGCCCCCTGATGCAGGACGACATGGCCGTCCTGCGAAATCGCGACCTTGATTGTCGATGGATTGGGCAGCGAGGTGTTGCCGCAACCGTACCAGCAGGATGCAACGCCGACGCCGCGGTTCACGGTTTCGTTGCGCGCATTGAAGGCGGTCGCGTCGGCAAGGGCGCGGCTCCAGTGCGGCTTCAGCGCCTCGAGGCAATCTGCAATGCCGACGCTGGCATCCATCTTCTGGCCGGTGACGGTGACATTGCCCTTGCGCAGGCAGTTTTGCAGGCGGAAATCCAGACGGTCCTTGCCAAGCTTGTCGGCAAGCTCGTCATAAAGTGTTTCTTGCATGATCGCCGCTTGCGGTACGCCGAAACCACGGAATGCGCCTGAGATTGGCCCGTTCGTATGAATGGCGCGGCCGGCGGCGTGATAGTTGGGCGTCGCATAGGGTCCGGAAGCATGGACTGGAACCCGGTTGGCGACAGTTGGCCCCCAGCTTGCATAGGCGCCGGTGTTGAAGTCGCCGTCGAATATCATGCCACAGACGTGGCCATCTGCATCGGTGCCGATCGATGCCTTCATGAAAGCGGGATGCCGCTTGGTGGTCGACATCATGGATTCGTTGCGGCTATAGGCCATCGCCGCCGGACGCCCGGTCTTCAGCGCAACGAGGCCGATCAGCGGTTGCAGCGAAACGTCGAGCTTCGAGCCGAAGCCGCCGCCGGTCGCGGTCGGCACGATGCGGACATTCTCGGGTGCTAGCGCCAGCACCTTGGCGGTATCGTCGCGATCCATGTAAGGCGCTTGCGTGCAGGCGACGATGACCAGCGTCTCGCCATCCAGATAGGCATAGCCGCCTTCCGGTTCGATGTAGGCGTGCTCTACATAAGATGTCTCGATTTCACCGGAGACGATGATTGCAGCGCTGGAAAGCGCTGCCTCCGGGTCGCCTTGCTCGACGAAACCCTTGGTCAGAATGTTGCCGGCCCTGCTTTCATGGACGAGTTGCGCGCCTTCCGCGCATGCTTGGCCGGGTTGCAAGACGTGCGGCAGTTCGGCCCAGCTAACCGGAAACGAGGCGAGGTCGAGGTTGGCGATGGCGTCGCGTTCGCCAGCGATCACCGCTACGGCTTCGCCACGGAAACGCACCTCCTGTTCCGCCAATGCCGGCTGGTCGGCAAAGGGCGGGATGACGCCGAAGCGGTTGATGCCGGGGATATCGGCTGCAGTGAAAACGGCAACTATGCCTGGGTTTATTTTCTTCCAGGCTTCAAGGTCGCCTATCGAAAATTTTGCATGATAGTGCGGCGAGCGAACCGCCAGCACAGCCAGCGCATCTTCCGGAAAGGAATCCGCCCCATATTTTTCTTCGCCGGTTACCTTGGCAATTCCGTCCAGTCTGACCGGGGATGCGCCGATGGCGCAGCCGGCTTCGGGCAGGCGGAAATCGATGTCGGTTGCTGGGTGTTTGCGTGACGCCGCCATCACGGCGGTGATGATCTTTCGGTAGCCGGTACAGCGGCACAAAATGCCGCCCAGCGCGTCTTGTACGGCGGCCTCATCGGGTTTTGCGTTCCGCTCCAGCAAGGCCGAGGCAGCCACAAGCAATGCGGGGGTGCAGATACCGCATTGCGCTGCGCCGTGTTCGAGGAACGAAGCTTGCAGCGCCGACAGACGGCCGTTGCCCAAGCCTTCGACGGTCGTGATCTTCGTGCCCGTGGCCGAGGCAACCGGCATCAGGCAGGCGCAGACAGGCTCGCCGTCGACAAGTACAGTGCAGGCACCGCAATCGCCGGCGTCGCAGCCAACCTTGACGCCGGTCAGGTGCAGGTCGTCGCGCAGCACCGAGCTTAGCCGCCGCACCGGCGAAACCGGCAAAGACACGGACGAGCCGTTGACCTCGAGCGCGGTGAACGGCAGGCGGGGGTTCATGCCGCCGCCTTGTCGAGGCTTTCGTCGACGATCGCGAGCGCTGCGCGCGCCACGATCTCGCGGGCCGCATCCTGCCGGTAGCCTGCCGTGCCGCGCACGTCGTCGATGGGTGTCAATTCCTCGATTTGTGCGGACATGATCGCGTCAACAATCGACCGGTCCGCCTTGCGTCCGATGATCGCCGTTTCGACGCCATGAAGCCGTTTCGCAGTTGCCGCACAGGCCCCGACCGCGACAGCCGCGTCGCTAACGATGCCGTCCGTGATGACCAGCCTAACTGCCGCCATCGCAATCGAGATGACGAGATAGCGGCGTGCGCCGAGTTTATGGAAT
This sequence comes from Mesorhizobium sp. FG116, assembly GCF_057809835.1. Classification (NCBI taxonomy): domain Bacteria; kingdom Pseudomonadati; phylum Pseudomonadota; class Alphaproteobacteria; order Hyphomicrobiales; family Phyllobacteriaceae; genus Mesorhizobium; species Mesorhizobium sp. FG116. Next base: position 72,023 of record NZ_JBMDKS010000024.1, on the reverse strand, counting down.
GCGGACCGCCCGACTGCAGCCGATTTCGGAATGCGGATGGCGGTGACGATTTCGTCCGACCGCAAGGCGGTACGCCTGTTGCCCAGAATGAAATCGCCAAGCGGCAGATGGCGGTTTCCTTGCGTAGAACTCAATTCGACATCCGCGTTGAGAATGAGCAGCGCCGGCACGCCGTCGGCAGCGGGCGAGGCATTGCAGAGATTGCCGGCCACCGTTGCAACGTTCTGGATCTGGCGTGAACCCACCTCGCGCGCTGCTTGCCTCAACGCTTCGAAACATGCCGGCAACGGAGCGCTTGCAACCTGCGTCCAACTCGTGCGCGCGCCTATCGTCCAATGGGAACCGGTCTCGGCAATGCCGCGAAGTTCTGCCAACCCGTTGATGTCGAGAATATTCTCACGCAACGGCTTGGTTCCTTGTGCGGGGTAGAAGTCGGTGCCTCCGGCCAGGATGCGCCAGCTATCTTCTCCGAGCAGCGATAGCGCCTCGGCGACCGTGGTGGGTTTCGCGTAACGGATCACGCCTTGCCTTCCTTTGCCGCGCGGCAGGGGCCTTTCCCTTGGCCCAGCCGGCTTTCGGCGCCGGTCAAATTCATTCGTATGCAAATGATATCAAGCCACCTTGGATTGTCAAAGCGGCTTTTGGGATGTTGCTTTGAGGTTGACGCAGGCGCGCATCTGGTCAAGTTACTGCGGCCCGCAAGGGCGCTGTGCAATCGGTTCACAAGGAGGCTTCATGGCTGGCGAAGCACTCGTCGTCATCGACCTGCAGAACGATTTCTGTCCCGGCGGCGCGCTGGCGGTCACCGGCGGCGACGAGATCGTACCATTGGTCAACGACATGATCCGGAACACCGAGCATGTCGTACTGACCCAGGACTGGCATCCCGCAGGCCACTCGAGCTTTGCTTCCAGCCATCAGGGCAGCAAGCCGTTCGAAGCGATCACCATGCCATATGGCGAGCAGACGCTGTGGCCCGATCACTGCATTCAGGGCAGCCTCGGCGCGGACTTTCATTCCGGCCTTGCCTGGACCAAGGCCGAACTGGTCGTGCGCAAGGGCTTTCGCGCCGCAATCGACAGCTACTCGGCCTTCTTCGAAAATGACCACAAGACCCCGACCGGATTGGCAGGCTATCTGAAGGAACGTGGCATTGGCGCGATCACTCTGGTCGGTCTTGCCACCGATTTTTGCGTCGCGTATTCCGCGCTGGATGCGGTGAGGCAGGGGCTCGAAACGTCCGTGCGACTGGATGCCTGTCGAGGCATCAACCTGAACGGGTCCGTCGAGGCGATGGTCAAGCGTATGCGCGAGGCGGGCGTCAAGCTGGCCTAGGTGCGGTGGGAAATCGTTGCTGCGACGATTGCGCGGCAGCCGCAGATTGAGAAATGGGCGGGGTAGAGGTGCGTATTCTTAAAATTCTTGCGGCTGTTCTCGCGCTGGCGGGAGTTGCTGCAACACCCGCCCTTGGCGCTGAAGCACATGGCTTGCCGGGCAGTGAAATGTCGCTCTGGTGGGCGTTGCCGTTTGCCGGGCTTTTGTTGTCTATCGCCACTGGGCCGCTTCTGTTTCCGCACGTGTGGGAACATCACTACGGCAAGATCGCCGCGTTCTGGTCGGCCCTTGTCGTTGTACCGCTGGTCGCCGGCTACGGCATGCCGACTGCGACCGAAGCCGTTCTGCACGCGGTGCTTCTGGAATACATGTCGTTCATTATCCTGCTTTTTGCTCTGTTCACCATTTCGGGCGGCATTCTGGTTGCCGGCAACATACATGGCACGCCGCTGGTCAATGCAGGTCTCCTGCTCATCGGCGCCATCCTCGCTTCCGTGATCGGCACAACGGGAGCATCGATGGTCATGATCCGGCCGATCATCCGCGCCAACGACAACCGGCCGTTCAACGCTCATGTCGTCGTGTTCTTCATTTTTCTGGTTTCCAATATCGGCGGTTCGTTGACGCCGCTTGGCGATCCGCCCCTGTTCGTCGGTTTCCTTCGCGGCGTCGATTTCTTCTGGACCACAGTGCATATCCTGCCCGACACACTATTCGTTGGCGGGCTGGTGCTGGCGGCATTTGTCGTCCTCGACGTAATCCTTCACAGGCGTGAACAGGGCGAGCCGAAGATCAAGGACCCAACACCGGATTCCAAGGTACGCATCCGCGGATTGCCAAATCTGCCGCTGCTGGCAGGCGTCATCGCCGCAATCCTGATGTCGGCTTCGTGGCAGCCCGGCATTGCCTTCACCATTCAAGGCGTCACGGTCGAATTGCAGAACCTCGTTCGCGATGTCATCATCCTGGCGCTCGCCTTCGTCTCGCTCGCCGTGTCGCGTAAGGAATACCGCGCGGCAAATGGCTTCAATTGGGGTCCGATTGCCGAGGTCGCCAAGCTGTTCGCCGGCATCTTCATCTGCATCGTGCCGGTGGTCGCCATCCTGCGGGCGGGTCTCGGTGGAGCGTTGGGTCCGCTCGTATCGCTGGTGACACTGCAATCGGGCGAACCGAACGATCTTGCTTATTTCTGGCTGACTGGCGTGTTGTCGTCGTTCCTCGACAATGCACCGACCTATCTTGTGTTCTTCGAGATGGCCGGCGGTGACCCGCAGCATCTGATGAACGAATATGCCTCGACGCTGGCGGCCATATCCGCGGGTGCCGTCTTCATGGGGGCCAACACCTATATCGGCAATGCGCCCAATTTCATGGTCTACGCCATTGCCAAGGACAATGGCGTCAAGATGCCAAGCTTCTTCGGCTACATGCTTTGGTCCGGACTGGTGTTGATCCCGGTCTTTATCGTGTCGAGCGTAATCTTCTTTGGCTGAGAACGATGTAACTCAGCCAACCCCGACATAGCGCTTCACCGCTGAGGGGTTGGCCCGCAATTGCTCGATATCGACCGTTTCGCGGTTGCGCCCATTTTCGATGAACGAGACCCGGTCGGCGACGGACAGGACCGCGTCGACCCGCTGCTCGACCAGTATCGTCGAAACACCCCGTTGGCGCAGCTGCGAAACGGCCTCGCGAATCTTCTGGATCATTGAGGGCATCAGGCCTTCGGTGGGTTCGTCGAGCAGCAGCACCTTTGGCTCCACGCACAGCGCCCGCGCCATGGCCAGCATCTGCTGTTCGCCGCCGGACAAGGTGCCCGAGCGCTGTTTCAGCCTCTCGCGGAGCAAAGGAAACATCTCCAGTACGGTCTCGCGCGTGGCCCGGCCTTTGTGGCGTGTGTTGAGCCCGATCTCCAGATTTTCCGCCACGGTCATTTCAGCGAACAGGCGGCGGCCTTGCGGCACGTAGGCAATGCCGGCTTTCGGCACTTCATGTGCCGGCAGGCCGGTCATTTCCATGCCGTCGAGCTTTATCGAGCCTTGGCGGGCCGGCACCAGGCCCATGATAGCTTTCAGTGTCGTCGTCTTGCCGGCGCCGTTGCGGCCAAGCAGGCACAGGACTTCGCCCTGGCGTAAGCTGAATTCGAGACCATGCAGCACCTGGACTTCGTCGTAGAAGCAGTCGAGCCCGGAGATGGTCAAGGCGTCAGTCATCGCCGCCTCCCAGATAGGCGCGTTGGACGGCGGCGTTGGCGCGGATAGCTTCCGGTGTTCCCTCAGCCAGGATCCGACCGGCTTCGAACACCGTTATGCGGTCGGCCAGTTCCATCACCACAGGCATGTTGTGCTCGATGATGAGCACTGTAGCATCGCGGGCAATCTCGCGGACAAGCCCGGTGAAGTTCTCGATCTCGCTGTCCGCCAATCCTTGTGTCGGTTCATCCAGCACCAGAAGGCGGGGTTTCAGCGCCAGCCCCATCGCCACCTCGAGCAGGCGCTGGTGGCCATAGGCAAGTTGACCGGCGGGTATATGGGCGCGATTGGCCAGCCCGACGCGCTCAAGGGCCTCCGTCACATCGGCATGAACCTGCCCCTTCGAGCGGCCGTCGGTTAGCGTGCGCTGCACGGGCAGGGCAACATTTTCATAAGCGCTGAGGTTTGCGAAAATGCTGGTGATCTGGAAGGTGTAGGCAATGCCCAGGCGCACCCGCTTGTGTGCAGGCAGGTTGGTGATGTCGGAGCCGTCGAACACGATCATGCCGGCCGTCGGTTCGATGCGGCCGCACACAAGGCTGACGAAGGTGGTCTTGCCGGCGCCGTTCGGGCCGATCACGGCCCTGATCTCTCCCGGCATCAGGGCGAAGTCGACATCGTCCACGGCGCGCAGACCGCCGAAATGACGCGACAGGCCTTTCGTTGTCATCAGCGGCATCATGGCAGCCACCGCACCCAGCGTTGCCTGAGCGTGCCTAGAATGCCCTTCGGGAAGAACAGCACGAGCAGGATCAGCGCAATGCCAACGATCAGGAGATAGGCAGACGTATAGCCGCTTGTGATATCGACGACATAGTACATGAAGAGCGTGCCGATCAGCGGCCCGAGCGTCGTCGCCGCTCCCCCCAGTAGCACCCACAGCAACGGCAGGATGGAATACTGTACCGAGGCGAAATTGGCGCCGACATAGCCGAACAACAGCGCATAGGCGCTACCCGCGGCGGCACAGATGACGCCGGAAACCACGACCGCCGCTAGTTTGTTGGCGAACGTATCGTAGCCTAACATGCGGGTACGTTCTTCGTTCTCACGAATGGCGATCAGAACGCGACCGAAGCGCGACCTCACGACACCTAGTGTCAACAGAAGCACAATCGAAAACAGTGTGAGTGCAACCATGTAGCGCGTCGTGGGATTTGTAAGGTCCAGCACGGTATCGCCGAGATGAACCACCCGTTCCTGTTGCTGCAATACGAGCCCCTGATCGCCGCCGGTCAGCGGGGCGAAATAGAGGATGGCCAGGGCGAGCACCTGGGCAAACATCATGGTGACGATCATGAAGGCTACGCCTGAGGTGCGAAGCGCCAATAGCCCGATAACGAGGGAAAGCACCGCCCCGCAAGCAAGCGCGGCAATGAAGGCGACGGGAACCGACAGATAGAAATGGTGAACTCCGAGGCCCGCGCCATAGAGGCCGGCGGCAAAGAACATGGCGTGGCCGAGGCTGAGCAGCCCGACATAGCCGAACAAGAGATTGTAGCCCATGGCGAATGTTGCCAGCACGAGAATGCGCGCCAACAGCCCGTGATGATATGCAGGCAGGATGAAATTGAGGACGACCAGGATGGCGATGACGGCCAGATGCAGCACGTAAGCTCGGACCGGTGACGAACCTTCCGTCATCGGACTGCCCTGCCGAACAGTCCTTGCGGGCGAAACACCAACACCATGGCGACGAGCAGGGTGGCGATCATCTTGGCCAGCGTTGGCGAAAAGAACATCGAGATGACGCCATCAGAAACGCCGATCAGAACTGCCGCCACGACGGTGCCGCGGAGCGAGCCGAGGCCACCGATAATCACGACTATGAAGGACAAGAGCAGGGGGTCCTGTCCCATCAGGTAGTGTGCCTGGCTGATCGGCACGATCAGCACCGCAGCGACGGCGGCCAGCATGGCGCCGAGCGCGAACACGCCGGCATAGACACGATCGACCGGAATACCGAAAGCCTGTGCGGTTTCACGATCATACTGCGTAGCGCGCATGATCAGCCCTGCCTTTGTCTTCGTCATGACCAGCCACGATACGACAAGCAGCAGCGCGGAGGCCGCGATGATGGAAAGCTTGTAGCCGGAATAGCCAAACCAGGGCAGCGAGATGCGCACATTGAACGGCGGCGGCACTGGCCGTGCGTCAGCGCCGTAGAAGGTCAGCGCCAGTTGCTGAATGATGTAGAGCAGGCCGATAGTTGCCACTATCGTGGCTTCCGGATCGTAGTTCACCTTGCGCAACACCAGTCGCTCGGCCGCCAGCGCAACCGCGCCAACGATCAGCGGCGCCACTACGAGCGCCGCCATGAACCCGACCGCCGGGCTACCGCCGATGCTGGTGGCAATCGCCCACGCCAGCACGGCCCCCAGCATGAACAATTCGCCATGCGCGACGTTGACGACGCGCATGACACCAAACACCAGCGAGAGACCAAGCGCAGTCAGGGCGAGCACGGCTGAGGTGACCAGCCCTTCCAGAACCGCCAGCAGCAGGTGAGGTCCAAAGGCCATTCAGTCAGGCTGCCCGATCGAACCCTGTCACTTTCCGATCACAGAGCCTGCGTCGTGTAGTCGGCCTCGGGTTCGTATTGCCCGTCTTCAATCGACGTCTTGTGAACCACGGTAAGCTTGCCGCCTTCGAGCTTGGAAATGTTCTGGCTGCCGAAGACCTGATGGATCTTGCCGTTGAAGACCTTCTTGCCTTGCGGATGCTCAGGCCCTTCGGCGAATTCGGTCATCGCCTCGGTTGCCTCGATCAGCTTGGCGCGGTCTTCCGGCCCCTTGTAGCCGCTGTCTTCCATCGCCTTCTTGATGACGTAGAGCGTTTCCCAGCAACCGAACATGTGGGCAGCGGTGGAGACGTCCTTGGCGTCGCTTGTCGAAGCGCCATTGTCGTCGATGCCAACGGCTGCGCGATAGGCTTTCATCGCGTCGCTGTCGTCGGTCTGGGAATAGCGCGGCGCGCCTTCCCAGAAATGGCTGCCGTCGAGATATTCGAGGCCGGGGCTGTTGACGTCCACGGCTTCGAGCGAATCGATGAAGCCGAACAGCTTGGGCCCGTTCGAGCCATAGAACTCACCAAGTTCCTTGACGAAGGTGAGCACGGCCGGTCCAACCATGACGTGATAGATGACGTCGGTTTCGGCTGGGATCTGCGGAAAATATTTGGTGAAAGAGCTTTCCGTCGGCGGAATGGCGATCTGGGCGATGACTTCGGCACCGGCGTTCTTGAGCGCCGGCGGCAGGTAGTCGCGGTGGTCGTAGCCGAAGGCATAGTCCGGGAACACCATGGTGACCTTTTTGCCTGCATTGGCCGCGATCCACGGTGCAACGGACGTCACCTGGGCGCGCACATCGGTTATGCCTGGTTGCAGGCAATAGCGGTTCAGCTTGCCGGAGGCGACGTGATAGCCTTCGCTCACCACATAGTAGGGGATCTTGAGCTCGCCCGCGGTTGGTGCAGAGCCGATCACCACGTTGGAAAACAGCGTCCCATAGACAATGTCGGTCTTGTGTTGGTTGGCGAACTTGCCGACCACCTCGGCACCACGGCCGGCATCTGTGCCGTCGTCTTCGATGACGACTTCAACCTGGCGTCCATTGATGCCGCCGGCGTCATTGATCAGCTTGATCGCCGCATTGGTGGTTTTTTCATACCAGCGGCCATAGGCGGCGCCGATACCGGTGCGGTGGCATTGGAAGCCGATCTTGATCGGCGCTGAGCTTTGCGCCTGAGAGTAGCGGACAAATCCGGGAGCGACGAGACCGGTACCTGTAGCAACAAGACCTTTGAGCGCGGTCCGGCGTGAAATGCCTGTCTTGCTAAGATCGAAAAATCCCTGCCGATCAGTCATGGCATCAATCCCTGTTTTCAGCTGTGGCCATTGAGTGAAATGCGAAACTGCATTTGTTGCAACCGGTCAAAAACATATGGCCAGAAGCTAAACCATCAAAGCCGGACCATGGCAAGAAACCATTGCGCGAAGCTTTTTGCGTGTTCACCCAACCTATCCGGCGGTAGGCGTCGCCAGCAGCGAAAGTCCGAAAATCGTGTAGCCGATCATGAGCAAGGTAAGAGGAAACTGGCTGATCGCAGCCTTTGCCGGTTCGGGGTGCAGTCGAAACGCAAGTCCGTGCGCAACCAGAACCGCCAATAGGTGGCCCGCGATAATCGCGCCGGCCTGTACATTCCATAGGACCCACGCCGATTGCGCGCCCGCAACGATTCCGGCCTCGATCTGCATGGCCGCGGTGCCGAACAGGTTCCAACCTCGCCCGAACGGGTCTGACAGAGCGGCGATGGCATATTGGCCGTCTACAAGAAGCGAAGTCAGGTAGTGGGCAATGTGATAGGCAAGGGCAATCGGAACGATCGACCAGACCAATAGTCCGGCAGTTGACATGATAGGTGACGCATCTCGCGACATCTTTTGCCCCGCGCCAACGGCGATCAGGAATATCGCGGCGAGTACGAAGAAGCTGAGCAAAAGGCCTACGGTGCTGATGCCAATCAGGGCGGTGCGGCCGGGAAATTCCAACGGATTTATGCCGTTGAGGTCGAGCCAGAAAAACGTCTTCGACAGACCGTCGAAGGATACCGACGACAGCGCCAGCAAGATGAAAGCGGTGCCGCTTGGGTGCAATGTTTCCGCATCCAGAAGTCGTGCACCGGGCAGGCAGAGTCTCAAGTGATTGTCAGCACTTCGCTCCAGCGGGGCGAAGCGTGCGACAATAGCGAAGAAAACCGACAAGAATTCCCCGCGGCGGCTCCATTCATCGTAGCCGAACACCAGCATGGCGACGAAAGTTGCGAGCCAGTAGAAGCCGACTGCAAAAGCCAGTCGTGCGGGATCATCCGGTGCCGGATCGACAAGCTCGAACCAGGCGAAGGCGAAAAGCAAGATGACTGCCGGCCAACAGCCGAGTTTTGATGAAATCCGAATTCTTGCTAGCGGGCCGCCAGTTAGTCGCATGACCAGCATATGCGGGCCGTACCAAGGGTTCAGCCATGACCACAGGTTGCCGAACAAGCCGTGCAGCAGCGTCAATCCAATCCACAACAACGTCCAGATGGTGAGCGGCAATGGGTTGGACAGCGGATCGCGGCTGCCGAACAGACCAGCAGCGACGAGAACCGCAAGTGCGAAGAAAGAAAGTAGGCTGACGAGGGGACGCAGCTTTTCCGGCCAGTGAAACAACGTCAGGCGCTTGCGCCAAAGTCGTTCCAGCATGTCCGGCGGCAATAGAGCCAAGACCAGAAACGATGCCCCGACCGCGAATGCCCCGCCTACGACATAGTAGCCGGTTGGCAAGAGCAACACATGGCCGCGATCGGATGCATGGGCGAAAGCAGAAGTGGGTGCCGACGCAACGGACAGAAGCAGAAGGGTTGCGAGCAACGTTGACGGCCAAGCCCGCAAGCCACAAATCACCGCAGCCGGATTGCGCACCGCTGCCTCAAACCTTCACCAGTTGCTTGACTCGATCCTTCTCGCCGAAAATGCGCAGGTAACGCGCTATCTCGGTCTTGTCGCCGGTGGCTTTCTCCGGATTGTCGGACAGTTTCACCGCGGGCCGCCCGTTGGCTTCCGTCACCTTGCACACCAGCGAGATCGCGTTCAGCCGATCTGTCGGCACAGGCGCGCAATCCTCGAAATCGTTGGTGAGGTTTGTTCCCCAGCCGAAGGCCATGCGCACCTTGCCGTTGAAATGCCGATAAGCCTCGACGATGGTCTCGACCTCCAATCCGTCGGAAAAGATCAGGATCTTGTTGCGGGGATCCTTCCCCTTCTCGCGCCACCACGAGATGATCTTTTCGCCGCCTTCGATTGGGGGCGCGCTATCGGGCCGGAAGCCGGTCCAGTCGGCCACCCAGTCCGGCGCGTCGCGCAGGAAGGCGGCTGTCCCGAACGCATCCGGCAATACGATAAGCAGGTTGCCGCCATAGTAGCGCTGCCAATCCTGCAGCACCTTGTAGGGTGCTTCCTTGAGTTCCGCCTCGCTGTTGGAGAGCGCGGCCAGAACCATGGGCAATTCGTGCGCGTTGGTACCGACAGCCTCGAGGTCGTTGTCCATGGCGAGCAGCACGTTCGATGTGCCGGTAAAGGAATCACGGATGCCTTCTTTCAGCGCTTCGACGCACCAGCGTTGCCACAGGAAGGAATGACGCCGCCTGGTACCGAAATCCGAAATATTGATGCCCGGCAGCTTCTTGAGCTGCTCGGTCTTCGCCCACATCTTGGACTTGGCGCGCGCATAGAGAACGTCGAGCGCAAACGGCCCGAACTCCTTCATGGCAGAGCGTGAACGCAGTTCGTTGATGATGGCCAGCGCCGGGATCTCCCAAAGCGTGGTGTACATCCAAGGACCGGGAAAGGTCAGTTCGTATTGGCCGTCCCGTTTTGACAAGTGGTATTCAGGAAGCTGGAAATCTTCCAGCCAGGCAAGGAACTCCGGCTCGAAAATCTGCTTTCGGCCGTAGAAGGTGTTACCGCCCAGCCAGATCATTTCCTTCTTGCTGAAACGCAAGGTGCGCGCATGGTCGAGTTGTTCGCGCAATTCGCCTTCATCGAGTTCGTCGGCCAGTCGAACCGAAGTCGTCCGGTTGATGAGCGAGAAGGTGGCGTCGACCTTGGGGTACATGCCCCAGATCATCTGCAGCATCAAAAGCTTGTAGAAATCCGTGTCGAGCAAGCTGCGCACGATCGGATCGAGCTTCCAGGTGTGGTTGTAGACGCGCCGCGCAATGTCAGTCTTGGCCATGAGTCAAGGTTGCCTTCGCTGCTCGGAACCATGTCCGCACCATGCCTCATAGCATCGATTTTTTCAAAGCGCTGCCCGCTTTCGCCTTGGCACGATAAAAAGAACGCCCTGCAACCGCAACGACTTAGGGCATTTCGTGGCCGCCTTTCGGGGCTTGCCGTTTGCGGCGCATGCCGATGCGGGAGGCAATCGAACCGGTTGGGCGGTCGTCGGCCTCTCCCTTTTCGGCAAACAGCCAGTCGATGAAGACCTGCACGATCGGAGCGGAGCGCATTTCGTTGCGGCAGATGACATAAAAATCGTCGACTGCCGGGACTGATAGCCCGAAAGGCGCAACCAGTTGCCCTCGCGCCAGAAGGTCGCTTGCCGTCACCGTGTCGCCGAGCGCCACGCCATGTCCGTGTAAGGCGGCGCCGATGGAAAGATGGGCGTCGCTGAAATATTGCCGCCGTCCGCGTTCCAGGTCGAGTGCGTCGGCGGCGGCGAACCAGGTGTGCCACTCGCGGCCATCATCGCCATGCAGTATGACGTGGTTGGCAAGGTCGCGAATGGTGCGTAGCGAGCGCGTGTTGATCAATGTTGGACTGACAACCGGAAACAGCTCAAGTCCCGACCATTTGCGCAGCCAGCAATCGCTCCACCCGCCATCGCCATAATGCAGGCAAAGGTCGATATCGGGCGAACGGATGTCCTGTTCGTCATTGGAGCCGGTCAGCTTCAGGCGAACGTCTGGATATTGTGCGGTGAAGCTGCCGAGACGCGGGATGACCCATAGCGAAAGCAGGGCCGGCACGCAGGAAAGCGACAGCGTTCCGGTGCTGGCTGGGCGCGTCAGGCGTTGCGTCGCCGCGGCGATACCATCGAATGCGTTCGACACCGCCGGCAAAAGCTCCGCTCCATGCGGAGTAAGCTTGAGGCGTTGTCCGCTGCGCTCGAACATCTTGACGCCGAGCGATTGCTCGAGCGCCCTGATCTGGTGGCTGATCGCCCCATGCGTCACGTTCAGTTCACCCGCCGCCTTGGTCAGCGAGGCATGACGCGCCGTCGCCTCGAAAGCACGCAGCGGATTAAGTGGCGGCAACCGTTTGGCCATTTATTCGCTTGTTAGTTTTTCTCACAATATCACCTATAACAATATCAATTGATTTTCCATTCGTCCTCCCGGACAATCCGCGCCGATCATCGGACAACACGGCATCGAGGGCTGCCAATGCCTTCTGCGCGGGTTCGTGCATGCCGTATCTCAGGGAGGAGATGCGAAGATGGGCTTCAACCAGACCAAGCTGGATGCGCTGCGCGCCAAGTATGGCGAGGCTCACGGCGGCGAATTGTTCGATCCGAAGTTCCGCCGCGTCGCCGACAAGATATTTTCAAAGAGCGGCACGCGCGTTGCGCCTTACGCCGGAATGCCCACGTTCCTCGCCGCGCCGCATCGCGAAATTTCTGTTGAAACTCCCGATTTCGGCGACCTGCAGGTGGCGATGATCGGCGTGCCGATGGATTTGGGCGTGACCAACCGCACGGGCTCGCGCTTCGGCCCGCGCGCGCTGCGTTCCATCGAACGCATCGGCCCCTACAACCACGTGCTCGACTGCGCACCGACCTACGAACTCAAGGTTGCCGATATCGGCGATGTGCCGTTCCGCAGCCGTTACCGCCTCGAACTCAGCCATGAAGACATCGAGAACCGTCTCAACCAGATTGTCGACGCCGGCGTGATCCCACTATCGGTTGGCGGCGACCATTCGATCAGCCACCCGATCCTGAAGGCTGTGGGCAAGAACCGCCCCGTAGGCATGATCCACATCGATGCCCATTGCGATACCGGAGGCGCCTACGATCTCACCAAGTTCCATCATGGCGGCCCGTTCCGCAATGCAGTGCTGGACGGCGTGTTGGATCCGACCCGCACCATTCAGATCGGCATACGTGGTTCATCGGAATATCTTTGGGAATTCACCTACGAATCCGGCATGACAGTCATCCATGCGGAGGAAGTCACCGGCCTTGGCATCCCGGCGATTATCGAGCGGGCGAGGAAGATTGTCGGAGACGGTCCGACCTATCTTTCCTTCGACGTTGATAGTCTCGACCCGGCGTTTGCTCCGGGAACAGGCACTCCGGAAGTGGGTGGGCTCACCACGCGCGAGGTTCTGGAAATCCTGCGTGGCTTGAAGGGAGTAAACCTTGTCGGCGGCGATGTCGTCGAAGTGGCGCCGCAATACGATGCGACCACGAACACGGCGCATGCGGGTGCTCAGGTGCTGTTCGAGATACTGAGCCTGATGGTGTTCAGTCCGGCTGTGAAGGGCCACCGCTGAAAAAGACAGCGTGAACGAAAAGGCATAGAATTCGTATAACAAGGGAACCCGGCCAAGCCGGAACAAGGGAGACAACGATGACTGACTTCGCAAACAACAAATTCAGCCGCCGCACCGTGCTTGGCGCGGGCATTGCGGCAGCGGGCATGCTCGCAATGCCGGCTGTGCTGCGCGCACAGGACAAGTCTCTGAAAGTCGGCGTTTACGGCGGTTACTTCAAGAAGTCGTTCGATGAACACATCTTCCCTGAGTTCACGAAGGCGACAGGGATTGCCGTTGAATCCGTGGCTGAGCCGACCGGCGAAGCATGGTTGGTGCAACTTGAACAGGCAGCCAAGGCGGGGCAGGCGCCAGCCGATCTTTCGATGATGTCGCAGACGTCTACATTGAAGGGCCAGTCGACGGAATTGTGGCAGCCGCTCGATACGTCGAAATTCAAGCACTATGGCGACTTGCTCGACCGCTTCGTCAACAAATACCCGGATGGCCGCGTTGCCGGCATTGGCGCAGTGGCATGGTACATCACTCTGGTCACCAACACCGATACTTACAAGGACGCGCCAACCTCATGGGATGCGCTTTGGGATCCGGCGAACAAGGACAAGCTCGGCCTGCTCGCGCTGGCCTCCAACTCTTTCCTGCTCGAAGTAACGGCAAAGACTTTCATGGGCGGCACCAATGCGCTGGACACCGATGAGGGATTGGAAAAAGCCTTCGCAAAGCTCGCGGAAGTGAAGCCGAATGTGCGTCTGTGGTATCGCGACGAGGCTCAGTTCGAGCAGGCGCTGAAATCGGGCGAAATTCCGATGGGCCAGTATTACCATGACGTGACCGGCCTTGCTGCCGCTGACGGCTTCCATGTCCGCTCGACCTTCCCGAAAGAGGGAGGTATTCAGGACTCCGGCAACTGGGTTCTGTCGCGCGCGTCGACCAAGGTGGAAGAGGCACATGCTTTCATCGACTATATGAGCCAGCCTGCGATCCAGGGTCTGATGTCGCGCAAGGTCGGCACGGCTCCAACTCTCAAGAGAGAAGTTCTTGACCTCAAGCCGGAGGAATTCGCGGCCGTGTCGTCGGAGATCGAACCGATCATCCCGCGCTACGATCTCTACACATCGAAGTCGGACTGGATCAACCAGAAGTGGACCGAGCTGATCGTCGGCTGAGCGGCTAGTTTAGCTGCGCGCGACAGGAATAGTTGATCAGGCCTGTCGGTACAGTCTCCCCGTTTTCGGGGAGACTGGTGCATTTCACATCCTTCACGGTAACGTATTGAACAGGGTCCCATGTCCGGTCTTGCCATCAACGACATTACCAAGAATTTTGGTGATTTTGCCGCTGTAGATAATGTCAGCCTATCGGTTCCCCACGGCACCTTCGTCTGCCTGCTTGGCCCGTCGGGTTGCGGTAAGACGACGTTGCTGAGGATGATCGCCGGGCTTGAGGAGCCAACTGGTGGCGCCATCATTCTCGATGGCGAGAACATCACCTCTTTGCCGACGCACAAGCGCAATCTCGGCATGGTGTTCCAGTCTTTGGCGCTCTTCCCACACTTGTCCGTCGGCGAAAACATCGCCTACGCCCTTCGCATTCGCGGCCGGGCCAAGGAAGAGCAGCGCAAACGGGTCGAGGAATTGCTGGCGCTGATCCATCTGCCTGGCTTTGCCGACAGGCCGGTCGCAAAGCTGTCCGGCGGCCAGCGCCAACGCGTGGCCATTGCGCGCGCGCTCGCCCTTTCGCCCAAGCTGTTCCTGCTTGATGAGCCGCTTTCGGCGCTCGACGCCAAGTTGCGCGAGGACATGCAGGTGGAACTGCGCCAGTTGCAGCAGCGGCTTGGCATCACGACAATCGTCGTCACCCACGACCAGCGCGAGGCGATGACCATGGCCGATCTTGTCGTGGTCATGGGCAAGGGCAAGATCCTGCAGGCCGCGCCGCCGATCGAGATCTATCGCAAGCCGGCTGATGCTTTCGTTGCCGACTTCATTGGCATCACCAATCTATTGCCGATCGAAGCCGATAGCGCCGGTCGCGCTACCGTGCTTGGCACTGCCGTTCCTGGTCTTGCGCTACCCGCCGGCATGAACAAGGCTTCGCTTTCCATTCGTCCCGAGGACGTCAGTATTACGGCGCCCCGAGAGGGCGCGCTTGTCGGTACCGTCAGTTTTGTGCGGGACCTCGGCGGCACCATCGAGACCTTTGTCGATGCGGGCGGCACAACCATTATCGCCGTTGCGACGCCGCGCGAGCGGCCCAACGTCAGCGTCGGCCAGAGCGTCGGGGTCGTCCTGCCGCCTGAAAGTTGCGTGGTGCTGAAGCAATGAGGCGCGAAGCCCCCAAGACGATAACCGACTACACGCCGCTTTTCTTTCCCGGCCTGATGCTGGTGGTGTTCTTCGTCGTGCCGTTTTCCACGATGATCGTTGTCAGCTTCTTCAAACGCGATCCCGCCGGCTTCTACACCCCCGATTTCGTCATCGACAACTACGCCCGCTTCCTGTCTGTCTTCTTCGGATCGGTGCTGGGCTTTTCCCTGATGCTGGCAGTCATGGTCGCGATCTGTTGCGTGGCCATCGCGTTTCCATTCACCTACCTTCTGACCAGATGTTCGAGGCGCGTGCAGACGTTGTGGCTGGTAGGCCTGCTGTCGGTTCTCTCGCTGTCCGAAGTCATCATCGGTTTTGCATGGTCGACGCTGTTTTCACGCACGGCCGGCATCACCAATCTGTTCGTCACGTTGGGTCTGATGGAGGAACCGGTCGCGCTGCTGCCCAGTTTCTGGGCGGTTTTGACGGGCATGGTCTACCAGGCGCTGCCCTACACCATCCTAGTGCTCTATCCGGCGCTTGTCCGTCTTGACCCGACCTTGCTGGAAGCTGCGCGCACACTTGGCGCATCGCCGCTGCGCGCCTTCTTCAATGTCGTAACGCCGGCCTTGCGCAACACCATAGTGGCAACGCTGATCATGGTCTTCGTCTTTGCGCTCGGCTCCTACCTGTTGCCGCAGATACTTGGTCGCCCGCAGCACTGGACGCTTTCGGTGCTGATCACCGACCAAGCCATCTACCAGTCGAACATGCCGTTTGCTGCAGCGATGGCGGTGTTCCTGGTGCTGATCTCGCTGGCGCTGGTTGGTATGACGCTTCTCGTCGGTCGCAAGGAGAATGCGCTGTGATCGCCTTGCGCCGCCTCTATTTCACGCTTGTAGCGCTGTTTCTGGCCGCCCCGCTCATCGTGGTCGCCGGCGTCTCGATCAATGAAAAGCAGGAACTGACCTTCCCGCCGCGCGGCTTTTCGCTGTCGTGGTACGGTCAGATTTTTACCGATCCGGAATGGCGTCTGGCGCTGATCCATTCGGTCACGCTTGCCGTCTGTTCTGCGGCAATCGCGGTTGCAATCGCGCTGCCTCTGGCTTGGTTCCTGTGGCGGCGGATTGCGCCCTGGGCCAACATATTCCAGGTTCTCGGCCTCGCTCCGTTCATCTTGCCGCCAGTCATCACTGCACTCGGCTTTCTCACCTTCTGGGCAACCGTCGGCCTCTTCGGCCAGTTCTTCACGGCAATCATCAGCCATGCCATTTTCTTCGTGACGCTGCCGCTGGTGACCCTGTCGCTCGGGTTTGCCTCCATCGACCGTTCGCTTGTCGAGGCAGCCGCAACAATGGGCGCGGATGATCGCACGGTGTTGAAGACCGTGGTCCTGCCGCTCATCCTGCCTTATCTGGTTTCGGGCTACGCCTTCGCTTTCGTGCTTTCGCTCAATGAGTACATCGTTGCCTACATGACCATCGGCTTCACCACCGAGACGCTGCCGATCAAGATTTTCAACGCCTTGCGTTACGGCTACACGCCGACTATGGCCTCGGTTTCGGTATTCTTCGTTGCGGTAGCAGCCCTGGTTTTCGGCTCCATCGCCCGCTTTGGCGACATCAGGCGCTTGCTTGGCGCCATGGGATCGGATGGCAACTGATGCGGCTGGCGATTTACCAGATGCAGGCGAAGGCTGGCGACGTCACCGCCAATCTCAGCAGTATCGAGGCGGCTGTCCGCAAGGCCGCTGCGCAAGGCGCTAACTTTTTCGTCGCGCCCGAGCTTGCCCTGCCGGGCTACGGCGCTGGCCCGGCCATGGCGGCATTGGCAGAGGCTCCGGACGGCGCGAGTTGGAGGCACCTTGCCGCAGTCTCGCGCGCAACCGGCGTTGCCATACTTGCCGGCTTTGCCGAGAGGGATGGCGAGACTGTCTACAACAGCGCGCTTTTCGTGGACGGCGACAAGCCGCCGGTCGTCTACCGCAAATCGCATCTCTACGGTCCCTATGAGCGGGGTCTTTTTGCCGCCGAGACGCCTTCAGCGCATATCATCGAACATGCCGGCATCAGGTTCGGCATGCTGATCTGCTATGATGTCGAGTTTCCAGAAAATGTGCGCAGGCTTGCCCAGGCAGGTGCGCAGGCCGTGTTGGTTCCGACAGCCTTGCCGGCAAGCGATCATGCCGATTTCATCGCCCGCAAGATGATCCCGGTACGTGCCTTCGAGAACCAGGTGTTTGTCGCCTACGTCAATCATTGCGGCGCCGACGATCGCTTCGCCTATGCCGGCCTTTCCGGCGTGGCCGCGCCCGACGGCACGCTTCTCGCCGCCGCCGGGGATAGGAGCGAGGAACTCCTGATCGCCGACCTCGACCCTTCGGCGTTCCGGCAAACAGCTGAGCAGAACCCGTATCTGGCCGATCTCAGGTTGGGCTGAATCTCGGCACCGGCGCGAGCAGGTCGCGCTTCATCCACCGCCAGAGAAGAAGCACTGCGACCACGGCAAGCCCGGCTGAAAGGCCGATCCAGATACCCACGCCGGCCATCTCGTAGTGGAATGCCAAAAGCGCGCCGAGCGGCATGCCGACGCCCCAGTATCCGATTGCGGCGATGACCATCGGCACGCCCGTATCGTGCAGGCCGCGCAACATGCCGGCACCGACGGCCTGTGCGCCGTCTACGATCTGGAACAGCGCCGCGAAGATCAGGAATGTCGCAGCGATAGCGACCACTTCGGCATTGGCGATGTTGTGGACATCGATGAAGAGGCCGATGAGCAGGTGCGGTACAGTAATCATGACCAGCGCCGACAGCCCCATGAAGCCGACGCCAACACCATAGGCGGCCCAGCCGGCACGGCTGACGCCGGCTGCATCGCCTGCGCCGTAAGCTATGCCCACGCGAACGGTGGCGGCCTGGTTGACGCCAAGCGGCACCATGAAGCTGATCGAGCAGAGCTGGATGACGATCGCATAGGCCGCGAGCGACGCCGCCCCGATGATGCCCATCAAAAAGGCCGCCGCGTTGAATAGCGTCGTCTCGAACGCCATCATCGCGGCAATGGGGATGCCGAGACGCATCAACTGCCGGAAGCGGGGCCAGTCGGCTCGCCAGAAGCGGCCGAACAGGCGGTAGCGCTTGAAACGGCGATCCAGCGACACGACCAGGAACATGCCGACGAACATCATCAGGCTGGCAATGCTGGTGGCGATGCCCGAGCCGACGATGCCCAGCGCCGGTGAGCCGAGATGGCCGAACACCAGCGCCCAGTTGCCGAGCAGGTTGACGCCGACCGCCACGAACGCAACGACCGTTGCCCATCCCGGCCGTTCAAGCGTGGTGATGAAGGAGCGCAGCACGATGTAGAAGTAGAACGGCAGCAGGCCCCATTGCAGGGCCCGCAGGTAGGCTCCGGCCTCTGCTGCCAGCGCCGGCTCCTGGCCCATGGCAAGCAGGATGGTCTCGCCGTTCCACAATAGAAGCCAGATCGGCAGGCTGATCAGCACGGCGGCCCACAAGCCCTGGCGCACGGTGCGACGCAACTCGCGCACGGAATGGCGGTTGCGGCCGACCGAATGAGCCATCATCGGCACGGTCGCCAGCATAAGGCCAAGGCCGAACACCATCGGCGCAAAATAGAGGTTGCTGCCGAGCGCGCCGGCGGCCAGCGTGCCGGCACTGACGCGCCCGAGGATCATGACGTCGGTAACGGTCATCGCCGTCTGGGCGAGGTTGGTAAGCACCATCGGCCACGACAGCGCGAGTGTCGCCTTGATCTCGTCACGCCAGAGATTTTCCGGTGCTCTCGCACTGGCTTCGATCGCAGACATTGGTATCCAACTTTCGGGCGGCACGTCGGCATGAAGCCGGAAGCCGTAGTCAAGACCGCGGAATTTCATTCTTGCGGCGTGGAGCGTCGCTTGTGGCTGACCCGCGACATTTTGGCAAGGCCTGCAACGGACGAGCGATTGAGCCAAGCGCCCTACCGGCGCACTCGCCGGCAGCTATCTTGTCGTCGGCTCAGTCAGTCTTATACTGCGGTCCAGCAATATGTCTGGCCTGTTCTATTGCGGGGGGATATTTTGAAAAGGCAAGCGGTGAGAGGCGCCGGCATGGCGCTTGCGATTTCTCTTGTTGCCGCTTGGTCGGCTCCGGCAGCGGCCGACAGCATTTGCGGACCGGGCAAGCAGTTGGCCTCGAATGCCTGGGCCTGCATTCCCGAAACGTCCGTCTCCCGAAGCAATTCGTCGAACAACACGGCTGCCGCGATTGGTGCGGCTGCGGGCATTCTCGGCATCGTCGGTGCGCTGGCCGGACAGCTTACGCCGACAGACAATGTCGGTCAGGCTTCCCTCGACACCAAAGACGCCGGCAATGCGAGCCGCATGATGAACAGGAGCGGCTTCCTGAACATGCAGAAGGGCAATTTCAGCCGCGCGGCGACTGCGTTCAAGCTGGCGGCCGAAAGTGCCCGCAAAGCCCAGAACTGGGATGAGGCGACGCAAAACGACAAGAACTGGTCGATAGCTGTTGCCCACGGCCATCTTCAGGCGGCGGTCAAGGCGGAAACCAAGGGCGATGTGCGTGCCGCCAGCAAGTCCTATCACGCGGCGATCGTTGCGGCCCAAACCATTGGCGACAACGACCTTGTCCAGCAGTTGCAACGCCATAACGACGACCTCGTGCGTAAGGCGAAGAAGGCTGGCAAAGGCAAGGAGACCATTCCGACCGGCTCCCAATGCGCCAATGTCAACGGCGTCCTGCGCTGCCAGTAAGGGGAAGAGATGTCGAACCGGAAGTCTTTTGGCGCAGCATGTTTTTCGGCCATGCTGCTTGGCCTCGCTTCGTCGCCGTCTGTCGCGGAACCGGCGAATTTCAGCTGGCTGATGATCGAGAACCTGTCCGTCGTCTATGACAACTATACGTCCGGCAATCCGAATGTCGGCGCGTCGAGGACAAAGAACAAATATGACAATTCGTCGATCGGGTTTCAGGTCTTCGAGGGCGGCTCGCTGATCACGACGACGACCTTCCAGACCAAGATGTGCAAGATCGACGGGGCGCTGCAGACCCCAAGTTTTGCCTACAAGGTGGATGGCACCCAGAACGAGAACTTCAACTGCAAGATCAAGGACGAGTCGCAGCGCGGTTCTTTCAAGACCACCATCAAGGGCACCGGCAGCTATTCGGGCGGCGTCTTGAAACTGTCCGGCAAGGTCACCCAGCGCGGCACCTACACGCTGAACATCGCGACCGACAGTCCTACGAGCTATGTGGTGACCAACGACCAAAGCGTCGTCGTGGTCATCTCCGGGAAAA
The DNA here is from genome assembly GCF_057809835.1 of Mesorhizobium sp. FG116. Taxonomy (NCBI): domain Bacteria; kingdom Pseudomonadati; phylum Pseudomonadota; class Alphaproteobacteria; order Hyphomicrobiales; family Phyllobacteriaceae; genus Mesorhizobium; species Mesorhizobium sp. FG116. Next base: position 51,715 of record NZ_JBMDKS010000024.1, on the reverse strand, counting down.
AGTGCACGCTGAAGTCCTTTTCGCTAAAGGGCAAAGCGTCCTCCAGCAGTCCCGAAACCTCGCGCCACTATGCGAGCAGGAGCGAGGACACGATGACCTACCAAGTCACGTCGAAGACGCGCTGCAAGCTTTACTGACGCACCTGCCGTAGACACACTTATTCATCGCCACGCCCGGCTTTTGCCGTCTGGCCATTGTCAAAGAACTGACCTTTGCTTGTGTAGCGCAGGTCGGGAGGACGGGCGGCCGTTCGGTCGCTCGTTTAGATAAAGTATGCGGCCTTGCGGCCGCCCGTCCGGTGTCTGTCATCCAGTCGACCGGTCCCAAGATCGTCCGATGGGTCTCACCCTGTCGCGACGATCAGGCGAAATGCGCCTCCTGCCGCCACGGGTTCTCTTTCCTTTGTCATGGAAAGCCCGCCGCAGGACGCCGGCCTGTCGGATGCCCTCGGGTCCATTGGCGCCGAACCAATGGGGGGAGGTCACCGCCGCCCTAACCGTTGCCCGGTGCGCAGCCGGTTCCCGCAAGAGCGATGGGGCAGAGTATGCGGGAAGTGGGAAGGGCGGGGATAAGTGAGGTGGAAGATTTTTCGGGAACTGAGCGGGAACAATGGGTTGGCATGAAGAGGGGGCGTCTACAATCCACATTCTGAAGTGCTTTCGCACTGCCGCACTGTCACGGAATGGATCCCGGACATTCCTTCCTCGCTTCGCTCGAAAGCGAATTCCGGGATGACGAAGTGGATGGGAATACGCCTCAACATGATTCGGGATCACGCCCGACTAGCCAGCCTTGCATCCGTCGAGGCGAAACCCACCTACCGCGTCATCCCGGAAGCGAGCCGAGCGAAGCGATGGCGATGCTGTCCGGGATCCATTCCGTGACGATGAAACCGGATGCGCAAAACGTGCCACACACGCTGCACTACCAGCCCATGCCGCCGTATAATTCTCGCCAGTCGGGGTTCATCTCCTCGATCAACCGGACTTTCCATGCACGGCGCCACCGCTTGATGCGCTTTTCGAAGACTATGGCTTCGCCGATATCCTGGTACTCCTGATACCAGACAAGCCGGATTGCTCCATATCGGTCGGTAAAGCCGGAAGAGATGTGCTGCTTGTGTTCGTGCGCGCGCCGTCCAAGATCGGCAGTAACGCCGGTGTAGAGAGTACCGTCTTTCTTCGATGCGAGAATGTAAACGTAGCCGGACATGGCTCTTGGCAACAGGCAGGACCGCCCCACAGTGTCATGTTTCGGCACCCCAAGCCAGCTTTGGCTTGGGCGATTGAAGCGCTGCCGCGGTGTCACGGAACGGGTCCGGACATTCCTTTCTCGGCTGCGCTCGAAAGCGAATTCCGGGATGACGAAGTGGGGGCGGCTTCGCCCAGGATGCCACGCCCGTGCCAGTTGCCGGTTTATCTCTTGCGCTGCACCGTTTATGAACAACATGACGAAGTTCGGGGCAAAGGAAGCCTTGCATGACGCCGAAGGCGGTTTTCTGGGACATGGACGGCACGCTGGTCGACAGCGAGCCGTTGCACGAAATCGCATTGCGCAAAGCCCTTGAGGAAGAGGGCATCGTGCCGCCCGCCGATCTGGCCGAGCAGGTGGTCGGCATCGCCGCCAGCGTCGTCTACCAGATGTTTCGCGAGCAATATGGCCTGCGTGTTCCCTATGACGAATGGATAGCGCGCAAGTACGGGCATTACCTGCCGCTGGTCGAGAAGCTTGTACCGCGGCCGGGCGCGCTCGAGATCTTTCGCGAACTGAAGGCGAGGGGCGTTCACCAGGCGGTGGTGTCGAATTCGGACCGCATCGTGGTCGATGTCAATTTGCGGGCCGTCGGCCTGTCCTATGCCGGCATGAAGTCTGTCAGCCGCAATGATGTGCGCGAGGGAAAGCCCCATGCCGAGCCGTTCCTGCGCGCGGCGTATCTTGCCGGTGTCGATCCTGCGGATGCGGTTGCGATCGACGACAGTTGGACAGGCGTCAACTCTGGCCTGGCGGCCGGCATGAAGACGGTGTTCTGGCCGGAACGGCCGATGGCCGGCCCGGCAGGTGCGATCAACGTCAACTCGCCTCAGGAGTTGCGGCAGGTGCTGGGCCTTTGATCGGGGCCGAAACGCGCGCTCAGTTGCGGTAGACCGGCTCTTGTTCGTCCAGAATGGCTTTGAGCTCGCCAAGGTGACGTTCGGCCTGTCCCGGATAGTCGTCCAGTTCGCGCGCGGTCTTTTCGGCGATCTCGTCTGAAAGAACCCGGAGCGGCTGCCCGGTCCACAACGCCTTGATGTAGGTCTCGGCGGCGCGCTCGAAATAGAACATGCGGTTGAAGGCGTCCGCGACGCTGTCGCCCACCACCAGCACGCCGTGATTGCCCATCACCATCACCTTGTTCTTCGGGTCGGCCAGTAAGGCCGAGCAGCGCTCGCCCTCTTCCTCGAAGGCAAGTCCGCCGTAGTTTTCGTCAACGACATGGCGGTTGAAGAAGGTGGCGCAGTTCTGGTCGATGGGCGGAAGGCGCGAGTCCGCCAATGAGGCAAGCACCGTGGCGTGGATGGAATGGACGTGCATGACGCAGCGCGCATGGGCGACGTTGCGATGGATGGCCCCGTGCAGGCCCCATGCGGTCGGATCGGGTGCGTTCGGACCTTTGAGCGTTTCGGGATCGTTGGCGTCGATCAACAAAAGGTCGCTCGCCTTGATGCGGGAAAAATGCGCCTGGTTGGGGTTCATCAGGAAGCGGGTGCCATCCTCGTTCACCGCCAGCGAGAAGTGGTTGGCCACCGCCTCATGCATGTTGAGGCGCGCCGTCCAGCGGAACGCACAGGCCAGATCGACGCGCTCTTCATAGAAGGGAAGATTGGTCAGGGTTTCCTTCTGCAGCCTTGCGATGCTCATGGCGATGTCCTCCGTTGGCCGAGGATGCAGCGCACCGGCTGCGGGAACAACTGTAAATTCTTGGGCCAGTGAGCAAAACGGCGGCGATGCGATTGTGCAGGGTGGATTGCTCTGCAATAAGCGCTTCCACTTTGGACGAGGGCCCAGATCAGGCGAGGGCCCAGATCAGGCTAGGGGATTGACGATGGCGGCGAAGATCGTACCGGCTCCCGATTATGAAGAGCGCGTGAGGGCTTCCTTTGCGCGCCAGCAGGCCATGGTCACCATTGGCGCGGAATTGACGCTGGTGACGCCCGGCATCGTGGAGATCGAGATGCCCTTTTCCACCACGCTCACCCAGCAGCACGGCTTCCTGCATGCGGGGGTTATTTCCACCGCACTCGATTCGGCCTGCGGTTATGCAGCGTTTTCCATGATGCCCGAAAACGCCAGCGTGCTGACCATCGAGTTCAAGGTCAATCTGCTGGCTCCGGGCAAGGGCGATCGCTTCCTGTTTCGCGGCTCGGTGACCAAGCCCGGCCGGACGATCATCGTTGCCGACGGCCAGGCGTATGCCTTTGGATCTGACGGCGAGGCGAGGCTCATCGCCACCATGACTGGCACGATGATGACGGTTGCCGGCCGCGACGGCATCGCCGGCTGAGATGGCCACGGTCACCATCGCCGGCAAGCGCGTGCTGTTCGTCATGGCGCTCGACGCCGAGTACGGCCCGGCGTTGCGCAAGCTGTTCACGCCATTGATGACAGGGGTCGGGCCGGTCGAAGCCGGCGTGAAGCTGGGCGCCGAACTGGCGCGGCTGGATGCTGCCGGCGCGCTGCCCGATCTTGTCGTCTCGCTCGGATCGGCCGGATCGCGGACGCTTGAGCAGACGGAAGTCTATCAGGCGGTGTCGGTTTCCTATCGCGACATGGATGCTTCACCGCTCGGATTTGCGAAGGGCGAGACGCCCTTTCTCGGCCTGCCGGTGACAATGGCGTTGCCGCATCTTGTCCCCGGCGTGAAGCAGGCGACGCTTTCCACCGGCGCGTCGATCGTCTCGGGCAGCGCTTACGACGCCATTGCCGAAGACATGGTGGACATGGAAACCTATGCCTGCCTGCGGGCCTGCCAGTTGTTCGGCCTGCCGCTGATCGCGCTGCGCGGCATCTCCGACGGCGCGGCGGAGCTGAAGCATATCGACGACTGGACCGAATACCTTCACGTCATCGATGGCAAACTGGCGGCCGCGATCGGCTCGCTGGAAACCGCACTTCAGGCGGGCTCGCTTCGGATTCCATAGGCCGGGCTTAGCGGCTGCACTTGACTCGATGGATGAACGGGAGCGGTGCGCGTGACTCATTGCATGAGGCGGCGGAATCGGATTGTCAGCTTCAACCACTAACCCATTGCGCCGACTCAAGTTCTTCTTTAAACGCCCGCCATGACGACGACCAATCACTCCGACACCATCCTCATCATCGACTTCGGCAGCCAGGTGACGCAGCTCATCGCCCGGCGCGTGCGCGAGGCCGGCGTTTACTGCGAAATCGTGCCGTTCCAATCGGCGGACGAGGCGTTCAAGCGGATCCGGCCGAAGGGCGTCATCCTCTCCGGCAGTCCACACTCCACCGTCGATATCGGCAGCCCGCGCGCACCCGACGCGATCTTCGCCGCTGGCGTTCCTGTGCTCGGCATCTGCTATGGCGAGCAGACGATGTGCGCGCAACTCGGCGGCAAGGTCGAGGCCGGCCATGAGCGCGAGTTCGGCCGCGCCTTCATCGAGATCGAAGACGACTGCGCCCTGTTCGACGGCGTCTGGGCCAAGGGAACCAGGCACCAGGTCTGGATGAGCCACGGCGACCGCGTTACCGCCATCCCGCCGAGCTTCAAGGTGGTGGGCACGTCGAACGGCGCGCCCTTCGCGGCCATTGCCGACGAGAAGCGGCACTTCTATGCAGTGCAGTTCCACCCCGAAGTGGTGCACACGCCGGACGGTGCGAGGCTGCTTGCCAACTTCGTCAACAACATCGTTGGCCTGAAGGGCGAGTGGACCATGGCCGCCTACCGCGAGCACGCGGTCGAGGCGATCCGCAAGCAGGTCGGCAAGGGCAAGGTGATCTGCGCGCTGTCGGGCGGCGTCGACTCTTCCGTGGCGGCGCTGCTCATCCATGAGGCCGTCGGCGACCAGCTCACCTGCATCCTCGTCGACCATGGTTTGATGCGCAAGAACGAAGCCGCCAGCGTGGTGGCGATGTTCCGCGAGCACTACAATCTGCCGCTGATCCTGGTCGATGCTTCCGAGCGCTTCATCTCGGCGCTGGAGGGCGAGAGCGATCCGGAGAAGAAACGCAAGACCATCGGCCGCCTGTTCATCGAAGTGTTCGAGGAAGAGGCGAAGAAGCTGGGTGGCGCAGATTTTCTTGCCCAGGGTACGCTCTATCCGGACGTCATCGAAAGCGTGTCCTTCACCGGCGGGCCGTCGGTGACGATCAAGTCGCACCACAATGTCGGCGGCTTGCCTGCGCGCATGAACATGCAACTGGTCGAGCCGCTGCGCGAATTGTTCAAGGACGAGGTGCGCCTGCTCGGCAAGGAACTGGGCCTGCCGGAAAGCTTCATCGGCCGCCATCCTTTCCCGGGTCCGGGCCTTGCCATTCGTTGCCCGGGCGGCATCACGCGCGAGAAGCTCGACATATTGCGCGAGGCCGACGCGGTCTATCTCGACGAGATCCGCAAGGCCGGCCTCTACGACGCCATCTGGCAGGCCTTCGCTGTGCTGTTGCCGGTGCAGACGGTGGGCGTGATGGGCGACGGGCGCACCTACGAGTTCGTCTGCGCACTGCGCGCCGTGACTTCGGTCGATGGCATGACGGCCGACTTCTACCACTACGACATGGAATTCCTCGGCCGCGCCGCGACCCGTATCATCAACGAGGTCAAGGGCATCAACCGGGTCGTCTATGACGTTACGTCCAAGCCGCCCGGAACGATTGAGTGGGAATAGTGAATCGGCGGCAATAGCACTATTGCCGCCGACCCGGTGGTTCCGCTTTTCTAGCGTTTGCGCTTACCTGTCGGAGCCAACAGCCGACTACGCAACCTTTTGATCGAGCGCCTCGGCTTTCGCTGAGACATGCACGGTCATCGTGCCCAGATCGCTGATCTCGGCCAGTATTACATCGCCCGGCCTGATGGGGCTGACGCCCTCGGGCGTTCCGGTCAGGATCACGTCACCCGGCTGGAGCGTGTAGAACGACGACGCGAACTCGATCAGTTCCGCCACGCCGAGGATAAGGTCGGCGGTGTTGGACTTCTGCCGCCTCTCGCCGTTGACCGATATTTGCAGGTCGAGACGACCCGGATCTTGAACGTCGTCGGCAGTCGTGAGCCAGGGGCCGAGCACGGTGTAGCTGTCGGGCGACTTCCTAAAACTGCGCTCCTCCGGTCCGCGGATCGTAATGTCGAGGCCGATGCAATAGCCCGCGACATGTTGCAGGGCCTGCGCGCGCGATACGCGGTCGGCGGTACGCCCGATCACCACCGCCAGCTCGACCTCGTGATCGTTGCGGCGATCCAGCTTTCGCAACTGGATGCCCTGTCCCGCGCCGACCAGCGAGCTGGGGGCCTTCAGGAACAGGCCGGCCTTTTCGATGTGGTTGATCTTGACGTCGTGGTGCAGGTCGGCGTTGGCCAGCACTTCTTCCAGGTGCTTGCGGTAGTTGACCGGTGCCGCGACGACCTTGCCCGGATTCGCCACCGGGCTGAGAAGGCGCAGATCCTCCAGCCGCAGCCGCTTCGCTTGTCCGCGAAGCGCGCCGATCCGCTGCGTTACCGCTTCGAGATTTGCGATCAGCGGGTCGAACGCCGGCAGCGGATAACCGGATCGCGGGATGACATCCAGCGCCTCGGTGACGTCGATGACCTCCCGGCCATCGACAACACCCAGACGATTGTCGTTGAAACGACAGAGCTTCATTTTGCTAGTCCCCTGTTACGCCGCTGCCGGCTTCAAGATTTTCGTCAGCGCAAAGCAGGCCACGGCTCCGATAATGAGCGGGACAGCCGCATAGACGTAGAGCGCGCTGATCGGCAGTTGCATGCCGACGAGAATGCCGCCGACGACCGGGCCGAGCACGGCGCCGACACGGCCGATGCCGAAGGCGAAGCCTGCACCGTTGGCGCGGCACGACGTCGGGTAAAGCATGCCGGGCGTGGCGTTCAGGCCAAACTGCAGGCCAAGAACGCAGAAGCCGCCGAGAAATGCTGCAAAGAGCATCAGGCTAGGCCACGACGTTGCCAGATAGCCGAGCGAGGCGACCACCGGCACTGCAATGCAGAACATGATGGTGATGGGCTTCAGGCCCTGCTTGTCCACCAGCCGGCTGAGCGCAAGGCCACCGCATGTGCCACCAAGCTGGAAGATCGTCAAAGCGAGAACGCCGCGCGTTGCCGTGCCGTCCACGGTGGAAACGAGCGTCGGCATCCAGCTGTTGATGAAATAGAAGATCATCAGGTTGATGGCGAAGACCAGCCACAACAGGGGTGTAGCCAGCGCGAATTTTCCTTCGAACAACTGCCTGAGATGGAATTTGCTGCCTGCCGCTTCGTGGGTGACGAACTGGTCGCTTTCACTGATGTCGATTGCAGGGTCCAGCCGCTGCAGCATTTCGACGGTGCGTTGCTTGTTGCCGCGCAACGCAAGGTACCTGACGGACTCGGGCAGCGTGAAGCAGAGGCAGACAGCGACCGCGATCATGACCGCCCCGCCGAGTGAAAACAGGATCTGGAAACCGTGCGTCGGGACCAGCCACATGGATACGAGGCCGGGCAGCGAGGCGCCAAAGGTATTGCCGGTGAACATCAGGATGACCATGGTGGCGCGCAAACGCTTCGGCGCGTATTCGGCGCTCAGTGCAACGGCGTTTGGAAACACACCGCCAATGCCGATGCCGGCAAGGAAGCGCAGGATAGAAAGCTCGCCGAGCGAGGATGACCAGGCGGCTGCAAGCGTGAAAACGCCGAAAATCATGCAGGAAATAATGGTGCCGATCTTGCGCCCATAGCGGTCGCCGACATTGCCGAGGGCAAGCGACCCGATCAGGATGCCAAACAGGCTTGCGCCCAGCATTGGCCCGAGTTCAGCGCGATCGATACCCCAGTCGGAAACAAGATGCGGGCCGGAAAAAGCTGCGGCAGTTATGTCATATCCGTCCAGCATCATCACGATGAACAGCCAGAACAGCAGACTGATGTTAAATCGACCAATCTTCAAATTGTCGATGGTGTCTTCCACATTGACGATGCGTGACATTGGTTCCCCTCCCTTGGAAACCTTCGGCGCCTGGCTGCGCCAAGGCCGAAATATTTTGTTTTCGTTGGCCGTGTGGCTTGGCAAATCCCTCAGTCAAATCCCCGTCGGTCCTTGTCCTCCTCGCTTGATGGCTTCAGGGCGCAATTTTGTGAGGCAACACGCCTCGCACCCGTTACTTCGCTCGATACCAGTCCAGATAAGCCAGCGACCGCCGCCATGCCTCCTGCGCGGCGATGGGCCGGTAGACTTCCGGGCGGTAGTCTTCGTGGAACGCATGACCGGCGCCCGGATAGCTGTAGATTTCCGCGGGGTGCGACTTGAGAGTTGATCTCAACGCTTCGACGTCGCTTTGCGGGATCAGCGGGTCCTGCTCGCCATAGTGAGCCAGCAACGGGCATTTCAGGTGCTGGGCTGCGTCAAGCGGTGATACCGGCTTGCGGTCGGTTGTCTGGCCGTACCGGATCGTTCCATAGAACCCGACCGCACAAGCAAGGCCCTCGATTTCCGAGGCCGCCAGGATTGCAAAACTTCCGCCGACGCAAAATCCCATCACCGAGATCCGCTTGCCGTCGATATCCGGGCGAGATTTCAGGAACTCGACATTGGCTGCGACGTCGGCCAACACGTCGCGATCCGACAGGGATGCGACGGCAGCCATGATCTTCGCGCGGTCACTGAGATCCGGAACGCCTCCGGATCTTGCGTAATAGTCCATCGCGACACTGGCATATCCCTGCTCGGCCAGCGCATCCGACATGCGATCTATGTAGGAATTCAGGCCGGCAACTGCCGGCAGGATGATGACTGCGGGAGATGAACTGCCCGCGCCACGCTTGAAGAAACTGCCAGCAGAGCCACCTTGCAAAGAGGTCGTCGTGGAACTCAAGATAATCTCCCTTGCGAAGAAGGTGGATGCTGGCAGTGGGCTAAGTTGCGAACCGGCCGTCAATTAGCCGTTTTGATAAGGATCGACTTGAGGTTGGCGACGTCTTCTTCCTGCTCGTCCGCGTTCCACGAAGCTGCCTCTGACTTGACGATGTGCTGGATGTTTTCCTGGCCCATCGGCTCTTCCCAGAACAGAGCGCGCATCTGTGCAAGGATCGGCAGGTCGTGGATCGAGAGCATGATCAGGTCTTCGTCGCCGGTATTGAAGAACTGGTGTTCGTTCCAGGCCGGGCAGGTCAGCACGTCGCCGGCCTTGAATTCGATCTCGGTGCCGTTGACGATCGCCCGGCCCTTGCCCTGCACCCAGTAGTAAAGCGCGACCGAATTGTGCTTGTGCGGCGGCAGATGTTCGCCCGGACGAAAGCGCTGGAAGCCCGCGAACAAGGCAGGCGATGCGCCCGGCGCCCCGGCCCATGAATTGTTTACGAGACATACAGCGCGGCGATAGCTCGGATAGCGCTTGGGGTCCGCTTCCATCCCGTCCATCACCTTGACGATGTCGTCCCAGCGCCAGATTGCGGGCGGTGTTTCAGGCTGCACCAACCTTTTGAAGTAAGTGTCGATGTCCATCACCTCTGAGTTGCTGAGGTCCGGTTTCTTCTTTTCGATATCCATATCCATGGCAGTTCTCTCCTCACCAAAATCTATGTTTGTCTACTTATTCGGATGCCCATCGGTGATTGGCGGACATCGAATTACCTCGCGGTGTTTGCCTTCGGCGAAGCAACGCTCCCGCCGACGAACACCGTTTTGTCCCTGATCTTGACCTTGAAGGTGCGGACCGGCCGGCCTTCATCGCCCGGAGGCTCCGAGGCGACGATCTCACCGCGCACCACGTCGTGTTTCCAGCCATGCGCCCGGCAACGAACGGCGTTGCCCTCAAGGCATCCGTTCGAGAGCTTCACGCCCCAGTGCAGGCAGCGGTCTTCGAAAGCGTGAAAAGAGCCGTTGATATTGGCCAGCACCAGGGCGCGGTCCGAAACGACGAACCGCCTCATTTCTCCCGGGACCAATTCATCGGTCTGGGTAACGGCAACGAAGCCATCCTGCTCATCGAATGACGAGGCTGTTTCCATCACGCGGTCCTCCCAAAAACCGACAGGCTCGAAACGAGCTCTTCTTGACAGATTTCAATTGTTCTATATATTGAACAATGATCTGTATGTTGAACAATGCGTAACATGGAATTTTTTGGTGCACAAGCGGGTGATTCGATTTTCGTGTGCAGCGGCTGGATCTGCCGGGACCCAAGGTCTCAAGGCAGCGGCCGGGAGTGGGCGTGGTTTGCGCGATAGCGTGCTGGTCTCTGCATGCCGAACGCAGGGCAGGCCCGAGCGGGCATCGTGCCGGAAGTCGGCCTCGGCACCTCGGGGAATCGCGAACCCGCCGACGTTTCTCACGCTGCTATCCGGTAAATCCCACAGGAGCGTCTGCTGGTGCGCCGCTTGACTTAGGCGTCACCGAAAGTCCACGAGTGCAGGCAAATCATCGAAAGACAAAAAGCAATGCAGACCGGAAAACCTCAGTCTGGTGAAAAGACCGACGCAAAGGGACCCGTTTCATTGGTTCCCGCAGTTGAGCGCGCGGCCGCAATTTTGCAGTATCTGCAGGAGAACTCGGTCCCAACGCAGTGCACGGTTACCAAGATCGCCAAGGCGATCGATGTCCATAAAAGCAGTTGCAGCTATATTCTGCGAACCCTGGAGTTCTCCAATCTGGTCGAGTACGACCCCACGACGAAGGCTTACTCGTTGGGCTCGTCGTTGATTGTGCTGGGGGCCACCGCAGCCCAGCGGCGCGATATCCTGATGATCGGACAAAGACCGATCGAGGCGCTGGTGCAGGAAACGGGCCTGACCTGCCTGACCTTCACCCAATTGGCCAACAAGAGCTTCCTCATCATCGCAAAGACGGACAGCCCGCGCGAAATCAAGGTCACGATCGACATCGGCAAGTATTTTGCCCCCGGAACGCCCGCACTCTCGCGCGTGGCAATGGCGGCCATGACCCCGGCCGATGTCGACGACTACATCGCGGCGCACTGCCAGACGAAGTTCACGGCCCTGACCAGGACCGACCGCAAGACGATCCTCGAGGAAATCGAGCAGGTTCGCGAGAACGGATATTCGCTCAGCGTGGGCGAGTACTATGCCGGAAACACGGTTGCCGTCGCTCCGGTTTTTTCGCCGAACGACGATGTATGCCGTGGCATTTGCCTGATTGGCTTTACTTCGCAGGTGCCGGTGGAGGATATGCCGCTTCTCGGCGAAAAGGTGCGGGCAACCGCCCAGATGATCACGCAGGGCCTTGGCGGGTAGGGCAAAGCTCGCAGGGCGGACGAGGTTCAGCCCGGCTTGTAGTGGTCCATGTAGGTGAAGTCGAAATCGGTGAGCTGGGCGAGCCGGTCCCGATCGAGGAATGTGACCACGCCGTCGCGGAAAAGCAGGAGATCGGATTCGCGAAGGTGCCGCAGCACGCGGTTGAGATGTATGGCGGTGATGCCGACGGCGTCGGCGACGATGCTTTGCGACAGCGGACATCGGTAGGTGGTGGACGAGCCGAGGCCGATCAGTTCCATGCGCGCGCCGAGTTCGAGCAGGAAGTGCGCGGTGCGCGCCATGGCGTCGCGCTTGCCGACGCAGACCAGGTGCTCGGTCACCATCGCTTCGTCGCGGGACGCGGCCCATAGCAGCGTCATGATAAGTCGGGGCGTGAGGCGAAACGCTTCCCAAAGCCGGTCGGTATTGATCTTGCTGACCTCGACGTTGGTCAGCGCCACGACGCTCTGGTCGGAATTTCGCAACAACAGGCTGCGCAGGCCGATGAAGTCGCCGGGGATCTCGATTTCGACGATCTGCCGCGCGCCATCACGCAATCGTTTATAGGCACAGGTCCATCCATCGTGCAGGATATAGGCCGCGTGCTGCTGTTGCCCCTCGTAGATGAGTTCCTTGCCCGCAGCGACGAAAGTGCGCGCGCCTTGCAGCGTTTCGAGCATAGCCGCCTCCTGGGGACCAAGCGTCGTATACGCCCCCAACTTGCGGAATATGGCATCCGTGCGAGCTACCATGTTGCAGGCAGGCTCCAATCTCTGGTTGTGATCACTAGCTGCAATCTGGATTATAGTACCCTAATTAAGCATGAAGCACTAATTTAAGTTAGTGCCTGATGTGCAATTGGCGTTGAAATTCAAGCTATTCAATATCCGTGCAAGTCTTGCGTAAGCTTCGTAGATCGATTGCCGAAGGTTGCAGGCGAAAATTCTTTGCGTGGTGGATTACACGCGAGCCTGGCGTCGGGTTACCTCGAACCACGTTGAATAGGTACCCTACATCGAAATGTGTAGGGGTTTTGTGTAGGAAACGACTCGACTTTTATTTCCAAAATTGCAGTAGGTGCGCGCGCAATTGCCAATCCCGAAACTATTCGGAAAAGAAAGATCGGCGCAGGCAATTTTAAAAATCCGATATATTCGGAAGGAGACTTGAAGACCGTCGTTCGCCTGATTCGCGATTCGCGGCAGGAATCAAGGTCAGCGCGATTTCCTGCGGGCTCGACGGGTCTGGCAAGGCGGTCGGCACAAGACGTAATCTTGCATTTTTGAGATTATGTCGTGGCCGGAGCGGCAGAAATATTCGTCTACGTTTCAAGTTGTTAGTCAGGGAATGATTGATCTTGGTAATTTAGCTGGCATTTTATTAGAATAATATGTGTAAAGTTTACAAATTAACCAACTAAGCCGATTGGGCGTGAGATATTGGGGAAAAAGATCATAAATTTAAAGCTTCGTTAACCTAAATTAATGACTAGTACAATCTTTTTATCTATTCCAATCTGGTGCAATAGTCCGCGAAACCGAGTTGGGATCCCTGTGGGACAGGGTGGCGCCATTGGTAGATGCCAAGGGCGGCTGGTGTTCGGGGAAGCGGTGGGGAAGGCGGCCTGCGGCCTTGGTGCCGTAGGGAAAGGAGCTACGTGTCATGACACTTATGGGAGAAATGAACGTCAATCATACCCAGTTCGACTTTCAGCAGCAGTCTGTCAGACCTGACGATGGCGACAGCGTTGCGGATTTGTCGGCACTGCCTGCAAAGTTCGTGGTGATGATCGATTCCAGGGCGCTCGGCCGTGAATGCTTCGTGCAAAGCGTGGCGGCCCAGAAGTCGGGCATGAATGTGCTTGCCTTTGCGTCGATCGAAGAATGGAAGATGCAGAGGCTGCACCACCCGTCGGCCTCCGCGATCCTTGTCAATGTCGGCAGCCGCAAGATCACGGAGCCGTCCGTTGCCGAGGAAATCAGGAACCTGTCGGCTGAGCTCGAGGGCGTACCGGTCATCGTGCTTGCTGACGGCGACGAGCTGCCGCAAATCGTCAAGGCATTGGAATGCGGTGCGCGCGGCTACATTCCGTCGTCGGTAAACATCCAGGTTTGCATCGAGGCGATCGGGCTGGCGCTTGCCGGCGGCGTGTTCGTCCCGGCAAGCAGCGTGATGGCGATGCGTCAGATGTTGGAATCCGGCGCCGAGCCTGCACGTCCGATGGCCGGCATGTTCACCTCGCGGCAGACCGAAGTGGTCGAAGCGCTGCGGCGTGGCAAGGCCAACAAGATCATCGCTTATGAACTCAACCTTCGCGAAAGCACGGTCAAGGTTCATATCCGCAACATCATGAAGAAGCTCAAGGCCACCAACAGGACCGAAGTTGCCTTCAAGATCAACGATTTGTTCCCGGGCGATTTCGTTGTGCCCTCGCACAGCATCCATGCTGGCGCGCGCATGCCTGTCATTCATTCGTGACCAAGAGAGCTTAAGCCTCATTTCTGACCGAGGCCGGGTCGCCATGCTTAGCATTGGCGGCCCGTTTTTATTGCTCTGTTGTTTGTGAGGCGCCAAAATCCCGGATATCACAGACCGGTTCCGCGAAACACCACGCCGACGGTCTGGAAGATGATCTGCATATCCGTTCCAAAAGACATGATGCGCGCGTAGCGCGTGTCGTGCAGGGCGCGTTCCGTGAAGGTGCAATTGTTGCGGTCGCTGACCTGCCAAAGGCCGGTCAGGCCCGGCCGAAGCTCGAAATAGGCCGTGCCCGGATATTGCGAGCGCTGGTCGAGGCACATCGGCCGCGGGCCGACAAGCGACATCTGCCCGAGGAACACGTTGAAAAGCTGCGGCAGCTCATCCAGCGAGTACTTGCGCAGAAACTGGCCGACCCTGGTAATGCGGGGGTCCTGCCTGAGCTTCTGGTTGAGGTCCCATTCGATCCGAGCCGCCGGATTGTCCTTCAGATACTGCTCCAGCTTGGCCTCTGCGTCGGGCACCATGGTGCGCAGCTTCCACAGCTTGAAAGCCTTGCCGTTGCGGCCGACGCGGGGCTGGGCGTAGAACGCCTTGCCGCCGTCAAGCTTGACCAGAAGCGCCATGGAACCGACCAGGCCAAGCGCAACGGGCGCCACGGCTACGGTCGCCGCGACATCGAAGCAACGCTTGAAGCCGAAATAGATTTGCCGAGACCATGGCTTTCGATTGCCTTCCGGCAAGTCGAACGGCAGGCCATGGATGTGCGTTCTGGAATATTCTTCCAGCATAGACTGCCCCGCCCAATGATACGTGCTTCCAGCGTCCGAACGCCAAAGCCAAGCCCAAGTGAACGTCTTCAGGAGGGAGCAAGTCCGTCACAGAGTAGTTCACATTAATAAAAGCTTAACCAGTTATGATTTTTGGCAGCAATTCATCGACTTTAGACAGTTTGATCTAGATACGGAAAGTAGTCTTCAGGCACTTGCAAAATGCTTTTGGAGCAATCCGTGATTCGGCAGGGGTAACGTCGGAAATCTCAGCTTTTTTCTAAGCCGATAAGGGAATCTTCGGCGGGTTTTTGTTTTCTCACGAAGCTGAATGACCAACCTTCTCGCCAACTGCACTTGTTCAAAGTGCGCAGGTGGTATCTCCGATGGTTCAATAACCTATGCGAACGGAGGCTGTTGCGATGCAGCACACATCAAAAAGGATGAGGCTTTTGGTGTAGGCTAGACACAAGGCGTAGGCCGAATGAGGCGCAATTGCCCATCGGGTGCAAAGCCGTCAGGACTTTTCCCTGTTCCAGGTTCCGACAACGGCGGCGCTGTTGTCTTTGAGCGCAAGACCGAACATGCGCCTGGCCCGGTAGAGCCGGATGCGGGTCAGGCAGACCAGCGCCAGCCATCTGGCGCGCAGGCCGCTGATACGGCTAGATCGTAAGATTGAGATGGCTCCGGGCAGCGGCGATACCGCCAGTGCCGCGGCAGTGGCGAGCCATCGCGCCATCGCCTTGCTGCTGCCGCCGACATGGCGGAATTCGTGCGCGACATGCCTGTCCCACCGCCTTGCCAGTTCCCCGAATGACTTGCACGAGTTGGTAAGCACCTTGGCTTGCGACAGATAGGCGATCTTGAAGCCCATTGCGCTTGCACGTTGCCCCCACTCGGTGTCTTCCATGGTGGCGATGCCGCCAAATGGCCCGACGGCGCGAAACACCGATGCGCGCACCGCCATGTTGCCAGTCGCGGCAAATCCGTATTTCTCGACATAGTCGCGGGCGCGGTAACTGTAGATGCTTTCATAGGCCTCGACGCCCGTCAGCCTTGCCGGATCGGCCGGCAAGATGCCGATATCGCCGCCCAGAAAGCCGGTTTCGGGATGTTGCTCCATGCGCTCGATGATGGAGCGCGCCCAACCGGGGCACGCGACGCAGTCGGCGTCGATGAAAGCGATGAGCTCCGAGCGCGACACGCTTGCGCCGAAGTTCCGCGCTGGTCCAGGTCCCGGTGTCGCCTCCCGGTGCAGATGCACATTTGGCAGGCCGGCGCACGCTTGCGTGGGCAGTTGCGCGGAGCCGTTGTCCACGACGATGATTTCGAAGTCGATCCCGTCCCGACGTTGTTCGACGAGCGAAAGCAGGCAGCGGCGCAGGTCACCCGGTTCGTTGAGATGCGGGATGACGACGCTCAATCGAGGAGGCGAATCCATGGCATTTCCTGTCGGCATGTCGGCGCGATCGCGCAACTTTGGCAAACGTCACGCGCATGAAGACTTTTGATAGCAAGCATCGGCCAAGCTTACGCATAAGCTTTATGGAGTAAGATAAATCACATGTAACCGGCGCTGCGACAGCCGAATGACCAGATGGAAAAGCCGCCGGGATAGGCCAGTATTGTCTTCAAGCTGATGCGCGAGGCGCGTCAACAACGGAGAAGATCATGGCCTTGTTCGGATTCAGGATTCGCAGCGCTGACCGGGACAGTGCCGGGGACGCCGCACGCATGCAGCGTCTTGCCGACACGCTGTCGACGCTTGCCGCCGAGATCGAACACGAGCGGTCCGGGCTTCGGTCAAGACGCGAACAGGCTGCTGAAAACGCTGCCTTCTCGATGGCGGCGCTCGAGGACGACGGGGCCGATCACTTGTCGGGCAAGGTGGACGGCCTGACCAGTTCGATGTCCAGATATTCCGAACGCATCGCCGTGCTGCAGGCACAGGCCGAATTTGTCGAGGGATTGCTGGAGGACATTGCGCTCTTCACACGCGAATACGGCATCGCGATTCAGGGACCGGCGGCCGCAATGCATCGCACCGGAAGTGGCTATTGAGCCTGCGAACTAGACCCTTTCGTATAGCCCAAGGTGACAGGCTGTCACGCAAAAGGATTAGGCCTGTTGGCCGTTGCTGACACCCTTAGCACCTATCAGCGATCTATCGCCGGCTAGGCTGAAACTCGAAAATGCACAGGCTGGAATCAGTACCGGCTTACAGTTGTTGGGCCTGCCATGGGTGATGTCGATATCCGTTTCTATCTATCGCTGCTGTTGCGGCGACTGCCACACGTGGCGGCGATCATCGCGGCATGCACGGTCGGCGGCATAGCGGTTGCACTGCTGGTACCGCCGCTTTATCGCGCAAGCGCGAAGATCCTCGTCGAGGCTCCACAGATCCCCACGGAGATGGCGCGTTCCACTGTGCCGATCAGCGCCGTGGAACAGTTCGAGGTTATTCAGCAGGAAGTCACCACCCAGGGCAAGCTGCAGGATCTGGCAAAGCGGCTCGATGTCTATGGCAGCGATATCGCCAAGATGTCGGCGACCGATATTGCCGACGACATGCGCGACAGGCTCCATTTCGAACAGGTCCAGCTGGAAACTCAAGGGCGCGGCGAAGGCGCCACTGTCTTTGCCGTTTCCTTCGACGCCAAGGACCCTAAGCTTGCCGCAGCAGTGGTCAACGATCTGGTCGACCGTGTCGTTGACAAGAACCTCAGCCTGCGCACCGGCCGGGCTGGCGAAACGATGAAGTTCTTCGACCAGGAGGTCGACAGGCTGGGCAAGGAGTTGAGCGGACTGGAGGCAGAAATCCTGCAGTTCAAGAATGCCAACAAGGATTCACTTCCCGACAGCCTGGATTTTCGGCGCAGCCAGCAAAGCGGCCTGCAGGACAGGCTCTCCCAGTTGGAACGGGAAGAAGCAGGCTTGCGCAGCCGGCGAAACAATCTCGTCCAGATGTTCCAGAACACCGGGCAGTTGGCGACTACCGGGCCGCTAAGCCCTGAGCAGCAGATGCTGCAGGACATGAACAGGGCGCTGGCCGATCAGCTCAGCATCTTTTCGGAGACCAGCCCGAACATCGTGACGCTGCGCAAGCGTATCGCAGCCCTTCAGGAGCAGATCACCAATTCGGGCGGCGCAAACAAGAAGGCAGGCCCGACCGAACTCGACCTGCAACTTTCGGATATCGACGAGCGGCTGCGCTACATTGCCGAGGAAAGGGCGTCCATATCGGACAACCTTGCCAAGCTGACGAAAACCATTGCCGCCACGCCGGGCAACGACACCAAGCTCAGTGCACTCGAGCGCACGCGAAACAACATTCAGGCACAGTATAATTCCGCGACTGCCCTTCAGGCGCAGGCGTCGACAGGCGAGCAGATCGAGGCCCGCTCCAAGGGCGGCCGTTTTTCGGTTGTGGAACCCGCCGTCGCGCCGGAAAAGCCGATCCAGCCAAATAAGCTTCGCATCGTGGCCGCAAGCATCCTAGCGGGAATAGCCGGCGGCCTCGGCCTCATAGTGATGCTTGAATTGCTCAATAAGACCGTGCGTCGTCCGACCGAACTCGCAGAACTCCTGGAGACCCAGCCGCTCGCCACCATTCCCTATATTCTCAGCCCCGAGGAGAAGCGGTCGAAATTCCGGCGGTTGCGATTGGGTATGGCTCTGACCGGCAGTATCGCCGTTGCAGCGCTCCTTGGTGCCGGGGCTTCCGGCATCGTCGCTCCCGTCCCTCAAAATACGGCCCTCGGCCTTTCTGCCGATGGGGCTCTCTGACGTGACACGAAAGCAGGAAGGTAAAAGGGCCGTGCTGGAAGGTACAAAAGCTGAAGGTATGGAGCTGATCCAGGCCGCGCTGGTCAAGGCAAGGGCCGAGCAGCAGATGCCCGCGCCCGCGAAGCAGAAGGCAGACAGGCGGGTGGCCGTTCCATTCGCGCCCGTACCCCAGCAGATTTCCGCGCCTCCGCAAAAGAAGCCGGCAAAAAAGCACAAGACCAACGGCAAGGCGCATCCAATGCCTGCTGCTCCTGCGCCAGTTGAAGCGCTGGCGCGCCCGGCGCTCTTGCCTGCCGCATCTCCGCAATCGGTTTGGGACGGCTTGCAAATCGGAAGGCCGGACCCCTGGCGGATCGAGCAGGGCAGACTGGTCACCGTTGGCCGCACCGATCCTGCCCATGTCGCGTTCGACATCCTGCGCACCAAGGTCATGCATGTGATGCGCGAGAACGACTGGAAGTCCCTGATGATCACGTCGCCGACGGCACGCTGCGGCAAGACCGTCGTCGGGCTGAACCTGGCCTTTTCGCTTGCCAACCAGAAGGACTGCCGCACGGCGCTGGTGGATCTCGACCTGCGCCGCCCGCAGGTGGCCGAGGTGCTGGGCGTCAAGTCGCCGCCTTCCATGGAGGAATTCCTGAAGGGTAATATCGCGGTCGAGAACATGTTTTCGCGCTATGGCGAAAACCTTGCCGTTGCCGCCAACAACCGTCCCGTGCGCATGGCCGCGGAACTGCTGCAAAGCCCCGAGGCCGCGCGCGCCGTATCGTCGGTACGCCAGAAACTTGCAGCCGACATCGTCATCTTCGACCTGCCGCCGATGCTGGCCAACGACGACGTCATGGGATTCCTGCCCAATGTAGATTGCGCCATCCTCGTTGTCGCGGCCGAGGAGAGCACGGTCTCGGAGGTCGATCTTTGCGAACGCGAGCTTTCCGAAAAGACCAACCTGCTCGGCACCGTGCTCAACAAGTGTCGCTACGCGCCTGAAAAGTACGGGTACTGAGTGGAGTGACCGTGTTGCATAATCGAAAGCAGTTCGCGCCCAAATACGATGATGCGTCGGAGCAGCAAGCACCTCAGCCCCGGCCAGCCGGCGGTTCGAGCAGCTTCCTGATTTACTCGAACCATTTCGGGATTAGCGGACGGCCGTTCAGTCTCGTTCCAGATCCGGGCTTCCTGTTCTGGTCGACCAATCACAGCCGGGCCTATTCGATGCTCGAATATGCGCTGGCGACATTTGCGCCGATCAGCGTCATCACCGGCGAGATTGGTGCTGGAAAGACGACGCTGATCCGTCATCTGCTCAGTGCCGCTGCACCCGACCTGCGCATCGGGTTGGTGTCCAACGCGCACGGCGACAGGGGGCAGCTTCTGCACTGGGTGCTGGATTCGCTGGGGCAGCCGCTCGGCCGCGGCTTGTCCTATGTCCAGCGCTTCAGCCAGCTTGAGGAGTTTCTGAGAGGCGAGCGCGCCCAGGGCCGTCATACCGTGCTGATTTTCGACGAAGCCCAGAACCTCTCGGCCAAGATGCTGGAGGAACTGCGCTGCCTGTCGAACCTCAACGACGAGAACGACGAAATCCTGCAGATTGTGCTGGTTGGACAGCCCGAGCTCAATGAAATCATTGCCAGGCCACGAATGCTGCAGTTTGCGCAGCGCGTGTCGGCGCAGTTCCACTTGTCGGGTATGCCGGCTGAAGCCGTGGCCCCTTATATCGCGCACCGCCTCTATGTGGCCGGCGCCAAGCGCAAGATCTTCACGCGCGGGGCCTGCGAGTTGATCGCCGCGGCCAGCAACGGCCTGCCGCGCGTCATCAACCAGATCTGCGACTATGCGCTGGTCTATGCCTTCGCCGAGGATGAGAAGACCGTCGATGCCGACGTTATCCGGCAGGTCATCGCCGACAGGAAAATCCAGTCGCTAAGCGGTGCGGCTACGCCGATCGCCTGACGGCGGCGGAAAAGCTTCCAGTAGAGATTTCCTGAATGTTAGCGCCGCACGCCGCTGAAAATGTGGTCGGGCGGTGTTTCCTTGCCGGCCTTGAAGGCGCGCGCCGGAGCGATCAGTTCGCGCGCGGTCAGGACGAGGAAGGTGGCGTTGGTCGAGAAGTAGCGCCACCACAGGCGGCGCGGCTCCTGCACCACCCGGTAAGCCCACTCCATGCCCGCGCGTTGCCAGACACGGGGCGCGCGCTTGGTGATGCCGGCCATGATGTCGAACGAGCCACCGACGCCGTGCAGGATCGGCACATTGAGCGAGCGGCCATAGGTGCCGAGGAAGATTTCCTTCTTGGGGGAGGTCATGCCCAAAAACAGCATGTCGGCGCCCGACCGCCGGATGTCTTCGGCAATGCCCTCGCTGTCGGCAACTTCGAAATAGCCGTGATGGCTGCCGGCAATGCGCAGGCCGGGGAAGCGCTCAGCGATCTTTTCCTCCATGCGCGCCAGAACGTCCGGGCGTGCGCCGAGAAGATAAACCGAACGGGCGTCGTGATGGGCCAGCGTCAGCAATTGCTCGAATATGTCGATGCCGGCGATGCGTTCCGGCAGCGGGCGGCGAAGCATCTTGCTCGCCCACACCACCGATTGTCCGTCGGCAAGCAGCATGTCGCACTCGATGAGCGAGTTCCGCAACAGCGAGTCCTTGCGCAGGTTGACGACCTTGGCCGCGTTGAGAACGCCAAGCAGCAGGCGGTTGCGTGTCACCAGCGCCGTGCGGCAGCGGTTGATCACGTCCTCCATGCTTATCGCATCCATGTAGACGCCGAACAAAAGCTGCCGCTGCGTGCGCATGCTACGCTCCCCAGGTTCTGGAAACGGCCTGTTTCGGATCACGCCCGCTCAGGCCCGCGACCGTGCCGCCGCACAGCCAGGCGTAGAGCAGCCAGCCGAATTCATAGGGCCGGCATTCGTAGTCGACATAGGTGGTGGGAAAGAGAAGATTGAGGCCGGGCAGGTGCAGGCCGGGCCGGATCGCCGTCGTCACGGCTGCAATGGCGCGGGCGGCCTTCTTCGGCTCGCGCCGGGCTACTTTGCGCCAGATCACGCCATGCTCTTCGCTGACCAGCGGCGTGTCGATTTCGGGATGTGTGTCCAGCCACTGCACGCCTTTGACGACCGCAGCCAGATGGTCGGTGCCGCCGGCTTCGCGGAGATCGAGAAGGGCCATCGGCGCCATCGCATGCTGGTGGACGCTGTAGACCGGATAGCCTTCGACGACGCTGCCGTCGCGGACGTCATAGTGCCACCACCATTGACCTGCCGGACCTTGCAGGGCGCAGATGCGGGCGGCACATGCTTCGGCAGCTGCTAGTGCTTCTTCATCCGGCGAGGCGACATGAAGCCGGGCCAGCGCCTGGATCGTATAGACCTGGTCGGCAAAGCAGCCGACATGGGCCCGCCAGCGGCCGTTGGACGAGGCGGGCAGCCCATGTGGAAACAGGCCGAACGGGCCCTGTGCCTCGATCAGCCTGTTGCGGGCCATGGTGGTCAATCGGGCGGTGTCGCCCAGATGACGCGCCGCCACCGCTGCGAGAAGCGCCCAGGCGCAATCGACCGTGTTCACCGGGTCGCCCGACTCCAGCCAAGCGGTCAGGCGGTTGAAGAGGGGCGCGGCATATATTCCGGCAGCTTCCGCCGACGTCCAGGCAGCGAGTGCAACGGCGCCGGGGTCGCTGGAAAATTCCGCACGCGTGGCGGTGGTGCTGATGAGATCAGCCGCCGTGACGCCCTTCAGGATGCGGCGCTGCTCCTCGATGCTGGTGAACGACAAGCCTAGCGCGACATCGATCGCATAGCGCAGGCTATCGCCTTCCGCCCGAACGGCCTTTCCCTTGGCTGTATTCACGCCCCTGACGGTGTGCGCGAACGATCCCTTGCGGTACATGCGCGGCAGCCCGTTCTTGGCCAGTTCGACCAGTTGGTCCATACGGGCGCGGGTTGCCGGCGCAACGGCGCCAAGCGCCCGCAACCGGTCGAGGGGGAAGATATCGCTTCGGTCGGCGGCGATCGGCACTGGCTGTTGTACTATGCCCAAGGGAACGCTCCTGGTCCGTGTTCGGCCTGCCTTGTCGGTGTGGGCAAGGACTTGCATCATGTGCTGCTGTCGGGAGCGCACGCCCCAACTCTCCCTGATGCTAGAAAATCTGGCCGGTTTTGCCATTGGCCTGAAAGGCTTACTGGGCGATGCGCGGGCGTGGTGCGCTTACGATGGGTTACGCCGATAGGACTAGGGGTTCTACGACGCGCACGCCTTGTCTGGCTGAAGAGGCAGGCCGCACTACGCCGCTGGGCCGCGTTGCAACTGGCCTTTCGTATCGGCGATAGTCTTGCACGAAATTGGCGCGCATCCCTGCGTGGGCGCGCAGCAGCGCGAGATTGGACGGGACTTGGAACAGGCATCCGGCGAATTGCGAAGAACGGCAAGGCGTGAAGCCATCCGCGATCCACTGTCGCTGGCGGCGGTTATCGTCACTTACAACAGCGCCGAGGTGCTGCCTGGCTTGCTGGACTCGCTTCCCGCCGGCTGCGCGGGCATCGATGAGCTCGATGTCATTGTGGTGGACAACGATTCGCGTGACCGCTCGGTCGAGATTGCGCGCAACCATCCGGTTGGCGTGCGCGTGATCGAAACCGGCAGGAACGCCGGCTATGCAGCCGCTATCAATGCCGCAACCGCCACCATTGGCAAGCATTGCGATGTCCTGGTGCTCAACCCCGACATCCGCCTTATGCCGGGTTCCGCCCGCATATTGTGCGAAGAACTGTCGGATCTGGCGATCGGTATCACCGTGCCGCAAATGCTCTCGGAGGACGGGCATCTCGCGCCTTCGATCCGACGCGAACCTTCGTTGATTACTGCGTGGGGCGAGGCATTGCTTGGCGGCACGCTCGCTGCCAGATGCGGCCTCGGCGAGATCGTCCACGATCCGGCCCTCTACAGGGACGGCGGGTCCATCGAATGGGCGACCGGTGCGGCGCTGATGATTTCGGCGCGCGCCCGTCTCGCCGCTGGTGATTGGGACGAGTCCTTCTTCCTGTACAGCGAGGAAGTGGATTATTTGCGCCGTGTTCGTGAACGGGGCTTGTCCGTCAATTATGTGCCGCAGGCAACGGCTGTGCACTTCGGCGGCGACTATGAGAGCAGCCCCTTCCTGTCGGGCCTGATGATGGTCAATCGTATTGAAGACTACCGCCGCAGGCACGGCAAGCTAGCCACTGCCACGTTTCGACTCGCGATGATCATGGGCGAGACGTTGAGAGTTTGGCGAAGCCCAGCGCACAGAGCGGCCCTTCTTGCCGCGTTTCGTTCGAATGGCCGGAATCTGCCGGCAGCACCGGCGATGACGAATCAGAACTGAAGAGATCGGCATGACTCTCAAGATTGATAGGTCCTGACACTAGAGCTCTAGCGCTCGGACCCACAACGGTTTGGATGTGATCCTATGCTCGCCACGATACCTCTACCGAACTCCCGTGTTGATCAGGGTGTCGAGGCACGTGCCGTGGAGGTGACGAGCCTTGCCGGCATCGAGGCGTTGCGGCCACTTTGGGGCAGTTTCAAAGTGTCCGACATCGATTCAGACATCGACTATTTCACGGCGGTGGTCGCTAGTGCTGACCTTGGCGCAAGACCTTACGTATCGCATATCCGGTTGGAGGACGGGCATGACCTGCTCGTCGTCGCACGAATTCAACCGATAAGCCTGCCGTTGCGGGTGGGTTACAGTGTGCTCGGTCATGTCAAGCTGCTCGCTCTGATTGTGTCGTTCGACGGCATATTGGGAAGTCGGGGCCGCGCCGATGAGGATGTCGCCTTTGCTCATCTGCAAAGCGCGCTTTCGAAAGGTGAGGCGGACATTGTCATTATGCGCAACATTGACGTTGCTTCGGACAGATATTCCGCGGGTGTCTCGTCCACGCTCAGGCTTCTGCGAGGCTTCAGCCCACCACCTTCACGGCGTTGGGTCGCAGATATTCCAGGCTCGTTTGATGAGTTCCTTTCCGGTCGCTCATCTAAAACGCGCAATACGTTGCGCCGCCATGACAAGGCGTTGCGTGCTCACTACGAAGGTAAGATCGAGCTACGCCGTTTTGACCAGTGGCATCAGATGGATGAAATGTGTGAAGCGATGCGCATGGTTGGATCTCGATCTTACCAGCAAGGATTGGGCGTCGCCTTTTCCGGTTCGCCGCTTCAGATGGCCTTGATCAGCCTTGGTCTGAAGAAAGGCTGGGCCCGCACATGGGTGCTGTATCTGGAAGGTCGACCGGTGTCGTTCTGGACAGGAATGGCTTACGGAAACACCTTCTACATAGGAACACCCGGTTTTGATCCGGAGTTCTCAAAGCAATCGGTCGGTCGCTTCACGATGCTGAGAATGCTTGAGGATTTGTGTGCCGATCCTGCGATCTCCCTGCTTGATTTTGGTCAGGGCGAAGCAGAATACAAGTCCGCCTTCGGCCGCTGTGCCCGGCGTGAACGGGAGTTGTTGTTGATAGCGCCCAGGGCCGGCGCCTTGCTGAGGATGGCAGCCTATTCATCGCTGGCTGCGCTTAATGATCAAGGGCGCAGGCTCGTCGGCCATCTGGGTTGGACACGCTCGCTAAGGTCGATGTGGCGCAATAGGAAGGCGGGAGCGTCGTCGGCGGACCGAACCGACCTCACCTGAACGCGTTCAGGTAGGGGGAGACAGCTTCCGCTCGAGGACGCATGGGGCTGTCTTGCGCGGACGGAAGTGGCGGCTTGATCAATACATTGCCCGAGAGGATAGGCTTCTGGTCGTAGAGCGCGAAGCTGCCCCAGTGGCCACCGCCAATCCGATTGTCAGTAATGCGAATTGAAGCGTCATCGACAGGCCCGCCACCCTTTCTGCCGTCGACATAGACCGTATATCCGCCACCGATCAGCAGATTGTTGTCGACAACGATATTTGACAGCCCACTGAAGGTGTTCCCCATGATGATTGCGGCAGTCTGCTCGTGTTCGTTGATTACGGTGTTGTGAATGATCGATACGTCATTCGCTCCGTTGATCTGTATGCCGTCGAAATGAGGGTCCTCATCAGTCGCCGCCAGGCTATGAATGAAATTGTCCTTTATGACGGACGGCCCCCATATGGTCATGCCGTTTTCTACGCCGTGAATATTGCTTCGCAGAATGGTTCCGTGCCCATAGAAACCGTTGTCGGTGGTGCTTTGGCCGTCGATCTCGCAGTCCATCAACGTGAAGCCGGGAGCATTGTCGACGATCATTACCGCGTGCCAAGGCGTTCCGGAGATAATCCTGGAGTTCTTTACCGTAACGTTGCTCGCTTCGATCACAACATTTCCGATGACCTCCAGCCCTTCGACAACCTGGTTGTCCGTTGTGATGTGAAGAGTGCCTTCATAGCGAGTCAGGACGGTCGATGCCGGTACGCCTGTGTTGGATTTATCAGGGTAGCGTTCTTCGCCCGCAACAGTTGTGGTTGTCGTCCAGAGGACCATGAAAGGCAGGACGAGCGCGAAGAATACCTGCACCAGATTGGGCCATTTTTGATTGGCGTAGGGACGAACGTCGCTTGGCAAGGCTTTTGATATACCGTTACAGCTTTCTGCAAAGTTCGTTAGCGTCCGGGCTTTGCAGGCAACGGTCAATTTGAGCAATCAGTCACACGAATAATCCGATGGGATGAAGCGGGGCGTATCTGCCTTCGCCGCGGATCAATTCCGGCAAGGGTATATGCGCAGATAGTCGGCGGAAGGCTGACTTACGCGGAGATTGGCGTGTGGTAGGTTCGGCTGACGTTTGGGTTGGCGACCTGTTTGGCGTTGAGCGACTACGCGGCGAGGTCGGAGCATACGATGGAAAGGACTGCAATCGGCGCACCTGGAAAGTCGCGAACACCGCGCCGCGCAAGATCAAGAGGAACACGATTGAGCCCCGTCGCTCACCAACGATTGGCGTGGCCGGTACGATTGCTACTTATCTCGCTCTTTATACCTTGGACTTGGCACCTGGGCCCGCTCGCCCTTTCAATGCACCGCACTGTGCTGCTGATCATGGTGGTGCCTTGTCTCGTAGCCTGGATTTCAGGCAAGGCGGGTCGAATTCGCGCTTCGGATATCACTCTCCTACTCTACTGTCTTTGGGCCTCGGTCAGTCTGATGGTCAACCAAGGCTTTGACGGGAGCATCCAACCGGCAGGCATATTGTTCATCGAAACTGCCGGCTCCTATTTCATCGCAAGATGTTACATTCGCAATGCTGACGATTTCCGGCGCACAGTACATCTATTGTTCTGGCTCGTTGTCGCCCTGCTCCCGTTTGCGATACTGGAAGCGGTCACCCACCGTGATGTCCTTTTGCAGGCATTCTCGGCTGTGCTGCCGGTTCCAACTACGGCAGAGAATGATGCGCGCCTAGGTCTGAGGCGTGTCCAAGCCGTATTCGAACATCCGATCCTGTTTGGTGTGGTAGCTAGCAGCGTGTTCGGCCTGTCGTTTCTTGTGCTTGGATATAGCGAAAAAGGGGTCAAACGTTGGATGAGGCCGGGGAGTGTCTTCGCGACCGCATTTTTCAGCCTTTCGGCCGGTCCACTCACTGCCTTGATCGCTCAAGGCATGCTTTTGTCCTGGAATTGGCTGTTGTCGGGCTACGTATATAGATGGCGCTTGCTGTGCGGCTTGCTGGCCACGGCCTGGATCAGCCTTTCGATGGTTTCCAATCGATCGGTGCCGAATCTGTTCCTCAGCATGTTTTCATTCGACGGGGAGTCGGCGTATTACCGCATTCTCATATGGATATTTGGAACGCGCTCGGCGCTTGACAATCCGTTCTTCGGCGTAGGTTTGAACAGATGGGAACGGCCTGTCTGGATGCCGCCCAGCATCGATATGTTCTGGCTCATTCACGCCGTCTACTACGGAATACCAGCAGCAATTTTGATGTTGCTGACCTTGATCATACCCTTCTTCTCCATTGGGTTCCTCAAAATATCGGATGGCCGGCTCGACCAGTACAGGATTGCCTATGTGATCGCGATGTGCGGCTTTTTTCTCGTTGGATGGACCGTACATTTTTGGAACGCGACGTATGTGCTATTTCTGTTCCTGCTGGCGAGCGGCATCTGGATGCTCGAAGCCGAGCCTGTCAAAGACCAGGAGACGAAAAACGCCTCGAGGCGCTTGTCTCGTGCCGGTCCTGCTCAGAGGCATAACAGAGGGGTTCGTGCGCGGACGACGATCTGAAACGAGAAATCGTTCCCTGTTGTCCCTTTGAGTGAGGGTGCTACCCCTTGTCAGCCCGTTCGTATCGGTCTGAATTGAACGCACAAAGAAGCTGGCGATCTGCCGCTCCGCTTGAGTGCAGCGCAAGCTTTGAACTGTTGTCTTGGAAGGTCATCGATGGAACGCCGGAACACGATGGGCAAAGCCTCGACTGCCCAGGTTTCTGTAATTTTGCCGACGTACAACCGATCTCGTAGCTTGCGTGCGGCGATCGACAGTGTGCTCGGACAGTCTTACACCGATCTGGAACTGATCGTGGTCGACGATGCCTCTTCGGAGGATATCGAGGGGCTTGTCCGCGGTGTCGGAGATCCTCGCATTCGCTATGTCAGGCGGCCAACGAACGGTGGCGCCGCTGCTGCCCGCAACTCTGGCCTTGCCGTGGCCACTGGCGAGTTTATTGCCTTTCAGGATAGCGACGACCTCTGGCTGCCAAACAAACTTGAGCGGCAAATGATGCTGCTGGAACGGTTGCCGGACGACGTCGGCGTGGTGACCGGTGGCAAGTTGCTCTATGGCCGCGACGCAAACTTCAATTTCGGCCATGGCAAGGTCGCCTACGCGCCGGCGCCGGAAACCATCCTGAGGCTTGATGAGGACCAGGTTGGGCATCTTCTGACGGAAAACCGGTTGAGTTTGCAAAATGCGCTATTCAAGCGGAGCCATGTTCCGGACACGGCTTGGTTCGATCCCATCGCGTGCGCCAACGAAGATTGGGATTTTGCCATTCGCCTAGTTCAACGCACAAAGATGTATGAAGATATTGAACCGGTTGTGGTCGGTTTCATGTCTCCGGACAGTATTTCATCGAACCGCAGGAAGCAGATGATAGGCGTTCTGCGCATTATGAAGAAGAATCGTGCCTTGCTTGCGAGCTACAGGAAGCAGCGATCGATACTGGTCATGGATGTCGCCATAGAGTTGGTGAGGCAGGGAAAAACAAGGCGCGCCCTTGGTTTTATCGGGAAAAGCATCAGCGACCGGCCAGTGAATGCATTTCTCCTGCTGGATATCGCGACAGGCAAGGCGAAAAGAATGTTGCTCAGTTATTGGCGTGGGCTGCGAACGAAGCGTGCATCGCCTTCGCCCGTGCCGCTGTACCGAGAGGGGCAGGTTGGCCGACGGCCATGAGCCCGAATTGCCCGCAGCCAGGATCGACTCTTGCAGTGCCTTGCTGGCGCGCTTTCGGCGCGGAGCATGGTTATGTATTTCGAGTTGCAGGGCGAACCGGGGGTGTCAGACGCGTCCTGGGTCATGCCTCCCGAAAGTAGACCTCGGTACAAGCGACCCACGCGCCGATTCATCTGGCAAATAGATACTGATGCAGATTGCGCGAGGTGGCTCGGAATGCAGTCCTGAAGGTATCGCGGACAGTTTCAGAAAAGCCAGACGGAGTGCTTGCTGCGTTGACCAGAAGGTCATTCAGGATGTCTCCAATCGCCTCTATCGAATAGTGCTTCTCGATAAAGTTTCTGCCAGCCTGTCCGTTACGTTGCATCTCCCCAGGCGTTTCGACAAGGCGCGTGATGCTTTTAGCGATAGGTTCGCATATTTGGTTGTCAGTTCCTTGGCCATAGATTCCGTAGTGGTAGAAGAATGGCTCGGTTTGTGGAGTGAAGGGTGCCGAGAAACCTTGTTCGCCTACGACGATTACCGGCTTTGCGAACGCCATCCCACGCAGGCCCGAACCACCCATGCCGACCACGATATCCGCGGCGGCATATCCTGGACGCGGGTCCAGCATGGCGCCGGTGAAAAAAATCGCCTTCCTGCCAATTTCACTGTTTATGCGGTTTGCCAGCTCTTCGAGTTCTCCACGCGAGCTACCGTCGCCGATAACCGCGAATTTCAACCTCTCGTCGTGGCGGAGGGCTTGGATTGCTTCCATTGTCAGGCGCAGACTTTCTGCCTTCATCCAGTCGACCAGCCTGCTCACCGTGACGATGAGTATATCGTTGTCCGCAACGCCATGTTCGTCTCGGAATTGTCGTGAAGCTGCCGGATCAGCGGCATTTAGCACCGTATCGACAGGCGGCATCAAAAGATGACTATCCCTGTACCCCATGGATTGCGCCTGCTCGACGATGTCCGGTGTGCCGAATGTGGTTTTGCTCCACCGCGGCAGGACGCTTGGGACGACCATCGACATGCACGTTACCACCGTAGGAACGCGTCGATACAGATGGACACCTAGAAAAGCATCCAGCCATTGCGGCCAGTCCCAGATATGTACGACATCCGGATGCTCGGAATTTATTGCCTCGTCGATCGCTCGAATGCGCCGATACGATGGGTGAGAGCTGGCATCTGGCAAAGTGAGAAAACGAAGGCCGTTCTCCTCAAGCAGGGCATTCATCGGTCCGGGAGTGGCGAGATAGCTGATCTCATGTCCATATCTGTTCCGAAGGTAAGCGCTTAGTTCTATCGCATTGACTTGGGTGCCCCCGACTTCAAGCCGATGCGCCAGGACCAGGATCTTCATATCGCGACCATTGTTGCATTTCGTTGCCTGCTATCGGCTCAGACAGGGGTGTCTATGGCCGATACTCTGAGCCTAGTTAGGTTGCTTCCCGAGAACTACCCGCAATTTGGGACGACTGCAGTACGCCTTTCGGAGACGATGCTACGGCGATTTGTTTCCTTTACTCGAAACGCGAAAAGCATTGCTCTGTCAGCATCCAAGTATCGCATGCCGCACCGATCCAAGAGCGTTGATTGGCGAAAATCCGTTGGGTGCGTCGGTGCATCGTAGAGTAAAATGAAGGGCTCCGAGACATGATCGCAGCAAGTGTTGTTCTTGGCGAGGGAGTGGTCATCCATCACCCCGACCTCGTCAATCTCTATGGCTGCACGGTTGGCGACGGTTCGCGTGTCGGCACCTTTGTCGAAATCCAGAAAAACGCCGTGATCGGCCGCAACTGCAAGATCTCCAGTCACAGTTTCGTCTGCGAAGGCGTCACCATCGAAGACGGTGTCTTCGTCGGTCACGGCGTCATGTTCACCAACGACATCCATCCGCGCGCAGTCGCGGCCGATGGCGGCCTGCAGACCGAGGCGGATTGGACGGTCGTTCCGACGCTGGTCAGGGCTGGCGCGTCGATCGGCTCGAACGCGACGATCCTCGCTGGCATCACCATCGGAATGGGCGCGCTTGTCGGAGCAGGTGCCGTCGTTACCCGCGATGTCCCCGACTACGCAATTGTCGCCGGCGTGCCGGCAGTCGTGACCGGACGGGTCAAGGATGCGCCGCCTGTTGCGCGCGTTGCAGGAGGTGCACGATGATCGGCGTCGCTGTCATCGGTTACGGCTATTGGGGGCCGAACCTCGTTCGCAATTTCGCCGAGGTGCCGGGCGTCCGGCTGGTCGCCGTATGCGATCTCAACAAGGAACGCCTCGCACCCGTCAAGGCGCGGTATCCGTCCGTTGCGATCACCGACAATTATGACGAAATCCTGAGCGATCCGAGCATCTCCGCCGTCGCTATCGCAACGCCCGTCTCGAGCCATTTCAAGCTGGCCATGGCCGCGCTGATGGCCGGCAAGCACGTCTTCGTTGAAAAGCCGATTGCATCGTCTGCAGAAGAAGCCGAGCGTCTTGTCGAGGAGGCCGCACGTCGTGGCCTGGTGCTCGCGGTCGACCACACTTTCGTCCACACAGGTGCCGTGCGCAAAATGCGCGAACTGGTCGATAACGGCCTGGGCGAGATGTACTACTACGACTCGGTGCGCGTGAATCTCGGTCTGTTCCAGCACGATGTCAGCGTCATCTGGGACCTTGCCGTCCATGACCTTTCGATCATGGATTACGTCATCCAGCACAAGCCGGTCGCGGTTTCGGCGACGGGCATCAGCCATGTTCCCGGCGAGCCGGAAAACATCGCCTATCTCACCCTGTTCTTCGAAACCAACCTGATCGCCCACATCCACGTCAACTGGCTGGCGCCGGTCAAGGTGCGCCGCACGCTGGTCGGCGGCAGCAACAAGATGATCGTCTATGACGATCTCGAGCCCAGCGAAAAGATCAAGGTCTACGACAAGGGCATCACGCTCAACGGCGAGAAGAAGGCAAATGGCGAAAAGGTCTACCAGGCGCTGGTCGGCTACCGCAGCGGCGACATGTGGGCTCCGCATCTCGACGTCAAGGAAGCCTTGAGCACGGAATTGCGCGAATTCGCACAGTGCATCGAACAGAGCAGCACGCCGATCGCCGATGGCAGGGCGGGCCTGCGCGTGGTGCGCGTCCTCGAAGCTGCAACCCAGTCGCTCGCACAACGCGGCCGGGTCATCGAACTGGAAAAGATTAGGCGGGTGGCATGATCCCTTTTCTCGATCTCAAGGCGCAATACGCAAGCATCAAGGAAGAGGTTGATGCCGCCGCGTTGCGCGTCCTCGCCTCGACCCAATATGTGCTCGGCGAGGAAGTGGCGGCGTTTGAAAAGGAATTCGCCACCTATAGCCATGCTCGCCATGCCATTGCGGTGAATACCGGCACCAGCGCCTTGCATCTGGCTCTGCTCGCCGCTGGCATCGGTCCCGGCGATGAGGTCATCACCGTGCCTTTCACTTTCGTCGCCAGCGTGTCGGCCGTTTGCTATACGGGCGCCAAGCCGGTGTTCGTCGATATTGAGCCGACCACCTACACGATGGACCCGGCCAAGCTCGAAGCAGCAATCACCAGCCGCACCAAGGCGATCATGCCGGTCCATCTCTATGGCCAGATGGCGGACATGACCCCGATCATGGAAATCGCCGCCCGCCACGGCATCCCGGTCATCGAGGATGCCTGCCAGGCCCACGGCGCTGAATATGGCGGCAAGCGCGCCGGCAGCATAGGCATTTCCGGCTGTTTCAGCTTCTACCCCGGCAAGAACCTCGGCGCTTGCGGCGAGGGCGGACTGGTTGTCACCAACGACGATGCGACCGCCATGAAAATCCGCATGCTGCGCGACTGGGGCCAGGAGCAGCGCTACCACCACACGCTGAAAGGCTTCAACTATCGCATGGATGGCATCCAGGGCGCGATCCTGCGTGTCAAGCTGCGCCATCTGGAGAAGTGGACCGAGGCGCGCCGCACCAATGCGCGCCTTTACACGACCTTGCTGAAAAACGTCGAAGCGGTGGCGGCTCCAACCGAAGCGGCCGGCCGGCGTCACGTCTATCACATCTATGCCGTTCGCTGCGACGACCGCGAGGCTCTGCGCCAGAGCCTGGATGCCGCCGGCATCGCCACTGGCCTGCACTATCCGATCCCGGTGCATCTGCAGAAGGCCCATGCCGACCTCGGACACCACAAGGGCGATTTCCCGGTTTCGGAGCAGTTGGCATCTGAAGTTCTGTCGGTTCCGCTCTATCCGGAACTGACGTCCGAGCAGATTGCAACGGTCGTCGACGCGATTGCCGAGGCGACCACTGCCAAGCCGGCGAGGGCTGCCCTCCGTGTCGGCTAAATCGAAACAGGCCAGCCGCGTCGTGGCGGCGGTTCACGGGCGCAAGACCTTGGCGCCCGAGCTCGAATTCGTGCCCGGCCTCGCCGATGCGCTGCGCGAGGCCTATGACATCAAGGGTCTGGTCGAGCTTTACCAGCGCTTTTCCGCAGGCGACGGCTTCATCGATGCCACCATGCGCCGCACCATCTGGCGGGCCTTGGCGCTGCGTTGTGGACCCGGCTTGCAGATCGGCGTCAATGCCGGTTTCAAGCATATCGAGACCTTCGACATCGGCGCAGGCGTGTTTATCGGTTCGCAAGCCATCGTGCAGGGCCGTTTCGACGGCACCTGCATCATCGGCGACAACACCTGGATCGGGCCGCAGGTATTCCTCGACGCACGCGATCTGGTGATCGGCGAATGCGTCGGCTTCGGCCCCGGATCGAAGGTGCTGGGTTCGGAACACAACGGCATTCCGGCAGACGTGCCGATCATCCGCACCGATCTGGAAATCAGGCCGGTGCGCATTGGCGATTGGGTCGATATCGGCACCAACGCCACCATTCTTCCGGGTGTCACCATCGGCAAGGGCGCGATCATTGGCGCTGGCGCTGTGGTCACAGAAGACGTGCCGCCCTTCGCCATCGTGGCGGGCGTGCCTGCGAAATTCCTGCGCTGGCGTCCGGAATCGGAAGCCGTGCGCAGTGCAGAGGGGAAATAGGCGATGAAAAACAAGCGTGTATTGATAACAGGCGGAGCCGGTCTGATCGGTTCCCACATCGCCGACATCGTGGCACGGGAGCGCCCGCGCGAAATCATCATTCTCGATAATTTCGTCCGCGGCCGGCGCGAGAACCTGCGCCAGGCCATGGCGGATTTCCCGCTGACCATCGTTGATGGCGATATCCAGGACCGCGATCTTTTGGCGCGCCTGTTCCAGGGCGTCGATGTCGTCTTCCACCAGGCGGCGATCCGCATCACCCAATGCGCCGAGGAACCCCGGCTTGCCTTCGACGTTTTGGCCGGTGGCACCTTCAACGTGCTTGAGGCGGCCGTCGCTGCCAAGGTATCGAAGGTGGTCGCCGCATCGTCGGCATCAGTGCTTGGCTTGGCCGAGAGCTTCCCGACCACGGAAGCGCATCACCCCTACAACAACCGCACCATCTATGGCGCCGCGAAAACCTTCAACGAAGGCCTGCTGCGGTCTTTCGCCGAGATGTATGGCTTGCGCTACGTCGCCTTGCGCTATTTCAACGTCTACGGCCCGCGCATGGACGTCTATGGCGCTTACACCGAAGTGCTGATCCGCTGGATGGAGCGCATCGCTGCCGGCGAAGCGCCGCTCATCTACGGCGACGGCTCGCAGACCATGGATTTCGTCCATGTCCACGACATTGCCCGCGTCAACGTCCTTGCTGCCAAGTCGGATGTCACGGATGAAGTCTTCAACGTTGCCAGCGGCACCGAAATCAGCCTGCTTGAATTGGCGCAGCGCCTGAGCGCGGTCATGGGCTCAACAGCAGCTCCGGTCCATATGCCGGCCCGCACGGTCAACGGCGTCACCCGCCGTCTGGCCGACACCAGCAAGGCCAAGACCATGCTCGGCTTTGAGGCGACGACAAGGATCGATGACGGATTGCGCGATCTCGTCGCCTGGTGGCGGCAGGAGCGCGAGGCAACACAGGTCGCTGCAGAATGAACAAGCCGCTCGCCCAGATCGCTGTCGCCAAGCCGGTTCTCGGCGAAGAAGAAGCCGACGCTGCCCGCCGTGTCATCCTCTCCGGCTGGGTCACGCAAGGTCCGGAAGTCGCAGCCTTCGAGCGCGAGTTCGCTGAAACGGTCGGCACGCCGCACGCCGTTGCGGTGTCGAACTGCACCACGGCGCTGCATCTGGCGTTGAAGGCGGTCGGCGCCGGTCCGGGCGACGAGGTCATCACCGTCAGCCACTCCTTCATCGCGACGGCGAACGCCATCGTCTATTGCGGCGCCGTGCCGGTGTTCGTCGATATTTCGGCTTCCGGCTACAACATCGATGCGAGCCTGATCGAGCCGGCCATCACGCCGCGCACCAAGGCCATCCTGTGTGTGCATCAGCTTGGCATGCCCTGCGATCTCGCCACCATCGTCAAGGTTGGCAAGAGCCACGGCATTCCCGTCATCGAGGATGCGGCCTGCGCAATCGGTTCGGAAATCCTGTGGAACGGGCAATGGGAAAAGATCGGCAAGCCGCATGGCGATATCGCCTGCTTTTCCTTCCATCCGCGCAAGGTCGTCACCACCGGCGACGGCGGCATGCTGACGACTGCCAATCCCGAATATGACCGCAAGTTCCGGCTCTGGCGCCAGCACTCGATGAGCGTGGCGGACACCGTGCGTCACTCATCGAATTCAGTGATCTACGAGACCTATCCGGAGGTCGGCTACAACTACCGCATGACCGACGTGCAGGCAGCCATCGGCCGCGAGCAGTTGCGCAAGCTGCCGGGGATCGTCGAACGCCGCCGCGAGATCGCGGCGGATTATGCCGAGCGCCTTGGCCATATCCGCGGCCTTGGCATACCGGTGGAGCCTGAGTGGGGTCGTACCAACTGGCAAAGTTACTGCGTGACGCTGCCGCGTGGGGCCGACCAGCGCGCCGTGATGCAGGCGTTGCTTGATCTGGGCATTTCCACCCGGCGCGGCATCATGAACAGCCATCTGGAGCCTGCCTATCAGCATCCGGGCGCTTATCGCCAGGGTTCGAGCCTGCAGCACAGTGTTGCCGCGCAGGGCGGGTCGATCATCCTGCCGCTCTTCACGCAGATGACCGAGGCGGAAATTTCGCACGTTGCCGATGGCCTCGAGCAGGTTCTTGGCGCAGCAAACTCAGCCGCCGCTTAGGTTCTCTAAAACGTCTACGTCCAGCGCCTGACAAATCCCGGCAGCTTTTCTGCCGGGAACAGCCTCAGCAACAGCCTCAGCGAATAAAGCCCCGTGACGGCCGTCAAGGTGACGCCGATCACTGTCGCTGGCCAGAACGGCAAGAACATCAAGGCGGCAAACGCAACGGCTGCCGCGGGCAGGAAAATTGCGCCGAGCCTGAGGTTTTCGGTTGACCAGCGAAACCCGCTCATGCGGCGCACGATCACGTAGATAAGGCAGCTATGCCAGACATAGAGGCCGAAGAAGGCAATGCCGGCGCCTTTCAAGCCGATCTGCGGCACCAGCAGCCAGGCAAGTCCGACATGAATGGTGGTCGCCGCCACTTCCGTCCAGAAGAAAACCTTGCGGTCGCCCTTGGCCAGGACAATAAAGCCCATTGGCCAGGCGACGATGCGCAGCATCATGCCAAGGCAAATCCAGCGCAGCAGGTCTACTGCCGGCAGGAATTCCCGCGAATAGAAAATGGCCATTACCACCGGCGCTACCGTGAGCGTTGCAAGCAGTCCGGGGCCTGCCAGAAGAATGCTGATCTGCGCCTGTTCGTTGACGAGGCGATTGCACTCCCGGTTGTCGCTGGCAACTGCGGTCAGGCGCGGGAAGAAGTCTGTTCCCATGGCCTGCAGGATGAAGCCCGCGTAAAGCCCGCCGAGCGCCCAAGCAGCTTGGTAAAGCCCCGCAGCTTCGAAGCTGGCATGCTTGAGCACGATGAGGCGGATTGCGTAGGCAGCGCCCGTGGTCAGGAAGGCGCTTGCCATGAAGACCACGCCAAGCTTGAGCAGGGCTGCGGCTTCCTGGCTCACCTCTCGCGTCGAGAGCTTTATCGGCTTGATCTTGATTTGTCTCGCGTACCACCATGATGTCGCCAGCGACGCCAGCGCCATGGCGATGAACGCCGGCACGATGCCGGCTTCGCCGAAGAAATAGACCATAGGTATGCCGATGGCGGTGCTGAAGAACGCGCCTAGCATGGTTATCTGGGCCAGATGTGAGATGCGCCGCATGCCTTGCACCAGTGCCATCTGCGCGGCGGATATGAGCTGGAGGCAGACGGCGATGCCGAGCAGCGCGACCGCCACAACATGCGTGTCGTCGCCAAAGGTGAAACGAGCCACCGGCAGGGCCAGCAGTCCAAGCAGGGCCGCGCCGAGCAGGCCGAGCACGATGGACACCCGCCGCAGCATCAGGGTGGTTCGCGCGATCCGCTCTTCATCCTGCGTTGCGGTTGCCTCGGCAATCTGGCGCACGCCGCTCGGCGAGATGCCAAGACCTGCCAGTGTCTGGGTTAGGTCGATGATCGAACTGTAGAGACCCATCAGGCCGACGCCGGAAGGTCCAAGCAAAAGCGCCATCGCCTTGTTGCGGATGATGGCGAAACCGATATTGACGATCGACGATCCGCCGATCATCGCCGTCGATTTCAGGATCTGCGTGTAGCTGTTCGATTTCGGCGAAACCGGCTCGTTCATCGCCATCTCGGTCATGGCATCACGCGCCGTGCCGCTTGGCGGACAGTGGATGCACCGTCATCGCGCACCGGGGCCGTCGCGCCGCAGCCGATCTGCCTTCCGGTTTCACTGGCTGGCTTCTCCGGGCTGGGCCGGGTCGGCGGAAGCAGCGTCCGGTGAAGCTTCGCCGCCTTGCGCCAGCGCCAGCGATGAACTGACTTTGACCACGTCGCCAGGTAGCAGGGCGGTGGATTCGGCGGCTGGAACGGAGACTTCCTTGCCGTCATGCGTACGGGTGATGGAGTAGCTGATGGCTGCTTGCTCGCCGCTTGCCGAGACGCTTGAAGAAGACAGTGCGTCCAACAGCATTTTCTGCGACACGTCCCGCTTCAACCTGAGTTGTTCGAGATTGGCCTGCTCGGCCTGTATCTCGCTGGCGACCTCGGTCTGGCGCCTGTCTTCGATGCCTTCCATGTTGCGCTTAGCTTCGGCAAGGTTCTGCCTTGCACGCATGATCGCGGTTACCTGGTCGAGGCGCTCGCCCCTGTAGCCTGCAACGACGCGCTCCAGCTCCGATTGCCGCGACATGACGGCAAATCCCTTGCTGACCAGGCCTTTGACCGCGTTGAGGTCCCGTTCGGCTGCGGCGATGCCCTCATCTGCCGTTGCGGTCTTCTGTTCGAGAGCGCCGATCTCCGCCGTGAACAGGTCCTGCAATTCCGACAGCGATTTCGTCTGCCGGGCCAGTTCCTTGGCGCGCGTGCCGAAAATCGTTTGCTCCTGGTTGAAGATGTCTTGCGCCAGATTGCTTTCCGTTCCCGGTGCGATGGCCGGAAAATCGATGGTTTCGGCACCTGCGGCCTCGGCGCGCAACCGCGCGGTCTTGGCCATGCTGCGCAAGATCTGGGCGTCCAGCCCACGCAGTTCGCCGACCAGTCCAACCTCGGTCTTGCCTGCGCCAAGCGTACCGCGCCGCTCGCCGCCGCCCAGCGCCAGCGCCTGCAAAATCGTCATGCCCTCGCGGAATTTGTATTCGCCCGGCTTGGCGACGTCGCCCACCACATAGACCGGCGGATACTCGACCACCGAGACTGTCGTGTCCGGCTTGTCGACGAGCCCGGTCTTGGCCTGGATGCGCTTGGCAATCTCCGCCGCCAGCTTGTTCGGTCCCAGGTCGCCGATCTTGACCGACCCGATCACCGGCAGTTCCAGCGTGCCTTCCTCCGTGACGACATAGTCGCCGCCGAGTGCCGCCCACTGCTCATAGGCGCCCTTTATCGGCATCCATTGCAATACGGTGATGCGTACCTTGGTCTGCGCGACCAGTTCACCGGCATTGCCTTGCGCCGGGAGAAAGGCGCTTGCCATCACTACCGCACTGGCGAGCATTGCCCCAAATGACCGGCCGGTCGGTGTCACGCGAAAGATATTCATTGCTCGCCCCAGGCTCGCTTGTTCGAAGGCGGGAACCCCGTTCGGGGCGCCATCGCTGCTCAGGCATTTTGCGACGGCATTCCGCATGCGCCCGAACCGTTTCCGGGCCTTGGCAATGTGCCAATTTATATCTCCCTTGCTAAGGTTTAGATCGGGGAGGATGGCTCATCCATTCTGGTGTGAGGCGTATCCAAGGCTCCGCCAAACAGGATATTTTCGGCCTTTCGTGGCGAGCCAGCCTTAATTTGGGCGTTACTGGCAAAGATGCTTTACCTCGCCGGGCGTTGCTGCGGGTGCTGAGGCCATCCGGGTAGCCGTTTCACGGTTTCAAGGTCTCTCAGCTTGCATTGGGCCACTCCGGTCGGAGCAGGCTGTCCAAACGATTGAGAACGCTCGATTGAGCCGGCTAGTCCATTTGGAGGAGGCCGATGATCCTGCCGACCCTCCGGACATCCCACGTTTGGGTTGAGCCTCAACCCTATTGCCCCATCGCGGCGTTTAAGTTCCTGCAATATCGTCGTTATCGGCCGAACTTGCCTGGCGCATCAGTTGCGCCTGCATGGGGCGGTTGGCAGGGGTGGATTGGATTGGGCGATCCAGGAAGAAGTCGGAGCCAATGGAAGCAACAAGCGAAGCGGCCATGAATGGAAAGCGAGCCGCAGTTGGGGCGTTCGAATCGCGAAAGACCGTTCTTTTTGTGACGGCACCCGGTGCGATATCGGGCAGCTTGGTCTATGCGCTCGACCACGAGTTCCCGTGGCTCGACATCAAGCAGATGGATAGGGTGGAGGCGGCATGTGCGGCCTTTGCCTTCCCGGTGGCGTTGATCCTGATCGATCCGATGCTGTTGCCGGCGGCACAGCGCCTGTCGGAGGAGCTGACGCGGCGGCATCCGCACGCGATGATCGCGCTGATCGATTCCGACAGCCAGAACTCGCCGCTGATCTTCCCTGAAATTTGTGAATCGCAACTGGTTCGTGGCGTTTTGCCCATGAACCTCAGGCTCGACGTGTGGCTGTCGGTCGTGCGGCTGATGCTGCGCGGCGGCGAATACTTCCCCGTCGGCATGCTGCATTCCTACGCGCAGAAGATTGCCTCCGCACCACAACCGACATCGACCTTCGTCGAGCTGCCTGTGCAAAGGTCAGGCAGGGCGGACCGCGTCGCCGATCTTACGCCACGCGAAATGCAGATACTGGAAATGGTCT
This sequence comes from Mesorhizobium sp. FG116, assembly GCF_057809835.1. NCBI lineage: Bacteria > Pseudomonadati > Pseudomonadota > Alphaproteobacteria > Hyphomicrobiales > Phyllobacteriaceae > Mesorhizobium > Mesorhizobium sp. FG116. Next base: position 11,523 of record NZ_JBMDKS010000024.1, on the reverse strand, counting down.
CGCGCGGGCTTCAGAACAAGGCGATTGCCGCCGAGTTCAATCTGTCCGAGCACACGGTCAAGATCCATCTTCACAACATCATCAGCAAGCTCGGCATCCATAACCGCACCGAGGCCGCGGCCCGCTACCGCGACCACCAGGCCGGACGCATCCGCATCACCGGTAACAGCGCGACCGAGGGCTGAACGGCCACATCGGAAGGATAGAGGCCCGGCACTCGTGCCGGGGCCTTTTCTTGCCGTCAAACGGCTTCCAGATAGGTTTCGAATTCGAAATTGTTCACCCTGAGCGCGAAGGTTTCGAGCTCCTGCTTCTTGCAGGCGACCAGCGAGCCGCGTAGCGCGTCGGGGAAAATCTCGGCAACAAGCTTGCCATGTTCGAAGCTGGCGATCGCAGATGCCCAGTCCGGCGGCAGCTTGGCAAGGTCGCTGCGGTCGTAGGCATCGGTGGCGATCGGCTCACCTGGCGACATCTGTCGCTCTATGCCGACCAGAGCTGCGCCAAGAATGGCGGCAAGCACCAGATAGGGATTGGCGTCAGCGCCCGAAACGCGATGCTCGATACGTCGCGCAGCGGCCGGTCCGCCCGGAATGCGGATCGCCACCATGCGGTTTTCGTACCCCCACGCGACCGCCGTCGGTGCATAGGATTTCGGCCGCAGCCGCCGGTAGGAATTGAAGTGCGGCGCAAACACCAGCGTGCTTTCCGCCATCGCTGCGAGCAGGCCGGCAACCGCATGGCGCATAAGTTCCGAGCCTTGCTCGGTGCCGTCGTCGAACACGTTGCGTCCATCGCCGTCGATGAGGCTGAAATGGACGTGGAAGCCATTGCCGGCACGCTTGCCGTAGGGCTTGGCCATGAACGAGGCGATGAAGCCATGCTTGCGCGCGATGCCTTTCACGGTGCGCTTGAACAGCACGGCATCGTCGGCGGCCCGCAAGGCGTCAGCGACATGGTTGAGGTTGATCTCGAACTGGCCGACGCCGTTTTCCGCAATCGCGGTGTCGACCGGAATGTCCTGCAGGCGGCAGGCTTCATAGACGTCGTGCATGAACGCTTCGAAATCGTCGATCTCGTCGATGGAAAGCGCGGCGTCGGAATCGAGCCGCCGCCCCGTGACCGGCGATACCGGGCCGCGCGGACGCGCCGATTTCGGATCGACCAGGTAAAATTCAAGTTCCGTTGCCGCCACCGGCGTCAGGCCAAGCGTCTTGTAGCGGTCGAGAATGCGGGCGAGTGCACGTCGCGGGTCGCCGAGAAAGGGTGCGCCGGTTTCATCGCTGAGCCATAGCGGGATGAGCGCGGTGGGGTAGGCGGTCCAGTCCATCGGCAGGATGCCGCGCCCGGTCCAGTGGCAGATGCCATCGGCGTCGCCGGTGGAGAACACCTGCTTGTTGCCCTCGATGTCTTCGCCCCAGACATCGACGCCGCTGATCGAGTAGGGCATGCGCAGCTTGCCCTCGAGTGCCTTGCGCGCCTGTTCGACAGGGATGCGCTTGCCGCGCATGATGCCGTTGAGATCGCAGACCGCGGCCCTCAGGCTCTGAATGTCGGGTCTGCTTGAAAGCCAGTCCAAAACGCCATCTATCGTATCACTCAATTGCTACCTCCGGTCTGGTTGAACATATGTGCGAAATCGTAGCTGGCGCTGGCTGCGCCTCATATGGAAGCTCGGCGCCGGGATGTTCCTTGCCGCGCGCAAGCCACGGCAATGCCCGCCCGTGCAGCGCATCGCGCTGCGGGCTCGATCGATCGTTTTGTCTCGATCCCGGAATTTTGTTTCTTCTACCCCGTTCACCCGGTTGAAAGGCAAAAGCGGAAGCCGATGCGGCTTGGCTTTTTCTTGAACAGCCTTTCATGCGGCCCGTATGGAGCGGGCCATCGTCTTCGTCACACCTTACCGGCGAGTTGGCGAAAAGCCAAGCTCAGGCGCCTTGGCCAGCATTTGTTGCCCGACGATGGCCGTTTTGACGCTCATCAAAGATGCTTGGCCAGGAACGCCGTAATTTGTTCAATCGCATCGTCCGCTGCCTGCTGGTCGTAGCGCAGGACGTGGCCGTCCTGTCGTTCATCGATGCCCTTGAGGTCGAACAGGTGATGAGCGCCGGGATAGACTTTCAAAACAACTTCGCTGGACGAGCCCGCTCCGGCGACAAATGTCCGGCAGCGCTCAACCGGTGACCAATCGTCCGCTTCGCTGCTCAGGATGAGCAGCGGCATCCCGACTTCTGTCGGATCGTCGCACCACGGGTAAAGAGCAATTGCCGCCTGAAAAGGTTTCAATTCCAGATCCGAAAAGGTTGCCCGGCGCGCTGCATTGAGCACCGCCCAGCCACCGTGGGACATGCCGAGTACCGCGATGCGTGCGGGATCTACAAAGGGCAAGCCCGTCAGGAATGTCTTAGCGCCATAGGCATCGAGCGCCCTCATTTCGCCGGTGATCGAGCCGCCGTTTTCGCAGATGGAAGTTTTGCCGCGAGGCCTGAAACTGTCGACGTCCAGCACGACATATCCCCAACCCGCCAGCCTGTCCGACCAGACGTCGTTCCAGCGCCAGATGCCGCCGCACCCATGCATAAGAACGACTGCAGGGAACGGGCCTTCGCCATGGGGTCTCTGCAGGCGGCCAATGAGGGGCAGGCCAGGTAGAGGCTCCGGCTTCCTGCCTTGCTGAAGTGCCTGCCTGGTTTGATATGGCGTCGGCGGATAGGTGGCACTCTCGAAGTGAACGATTTCGACCGCCTTCGCGGCCGTGGTGCCCGCCATGCCCGCACAAAGCCAAGCTGCCAGCAAAAGGCCCCAGGTTCTAAGGCGGGCTTTCATGGCCAAAGCGACCCCATCAGGACTGTTGGCGAAGCTATCCCAGGATGTTTCGCGCCGTACGCATGAAAATTTTAGACCCGATTGCGATCAGGTCGTCGGGAAAATCGTAATCCGGATTGTGCAGGGCGGGGTGCTGCTCGCCGGCGCCAAGGAAGAACATCGCCGACGAGGCGTTGTGTCCGAACACGCCGAAGTCTTCCGAAGCGCGCATCGGCAGCCCGTCTTCCGCGTGCTGGATGCCTTCTTCATCAAGCGCGCGCTGCAAATGCGCTACGGCATCCGAAGCGTTCACGCTGGCGACGAAAATTTCGTGATAGTCGTGGCGTACAGACAGCCGGTGGCTTTCGGCGATTTTCGCAGCCAGGGCTTCGGCGGCGGCGCACAGTCTCGCCATGCGGTCGTCGCGCCGTGTCCGAAGTGTAGCCCAGACCTCGCCATACCCGGGCGCGATGCCGAATACGGCCTCGCCCATGGCGGCATGCGTAACCGTTACCATGCTGAATTCGTCGTCGGCGAAAGTGCCGCCGCCAAGCTTTGGAAGTGACGGCATGAGTTCGCTGATTGCCAACATGGGCGAAAAGCCGGTTTCCGGCATGGACGAATGGGCTGTCTTTCCCTCCAGCACGATGCGCATGCCGCGGGAGGCGCAATTGACCACGCCAGTCCTGAGCCGCACCTCGCCGAACGGCACGCCGGGCAGATTGTGCAGTGAGAAGGCGAAATCCGGCGCGACCTCGCTGAAGCGAGGGTCGGCGACAACCCCGGCTGCACCGTTGCCGGTTTCTTCCGCCGGCTGGAACATCAGGACTATGCGGCCCCGGGCCGGCTTTTGGCGTCCAAATTGACGGCCAAGCGCGCCAAGGATCGCCGTATGCCCGTCATGTCCGCACATATGCGATTTGCCCGGCACCAGGGAGGCATGGGGTACCCCTGAAATTTCCTGGATCGGCAGCGCATCGAGTTCCGAACGGAACATCACCGTTGGTCCCGGCTTGCCGCTTTCGTAGACGGCTGCCACGCCGTGTCCGCCCAGTCTGGTCAATATGCTGTCCGGCTTTGTCTCGCCGATGAAACCGGCAACCTCGCTGGCGGTCGCTTGCTCTTCGTTCGAGATTTCGGGATGCTGGTGGAGCTTGCGCCGCCATGCCGTGATCTCGACGATGTCTCGATTGGTAAGGGTCACTTTTCCGTCTCCGCCTGCAGCGCCGCCCTTGGTACCATGCGTGGCGCCGATGCGTAAGAAGCCGGGTAACTGGCAGTAATTTCGCGAAGGCCGCGTTCCGCAGCGCGGGGCGACAAAGACGCCTGCTTGGTCACGTTTCGAAATCGTCGCGAGCCATGCCGGTCGCGTGATCGTGTTCCGGCAGGGAGCAAGTTCGCGGTGGCGTATCGCTGGTTCTGCCGATAACGTGCGGCGAACGGTTTCCGAGCAAGGACAAGGCGGTCAGATGAACAACCACTTGAATTTCTTCATCGATGGCAAATGGGTTGCGCCGGTCGTTCCGGCAACGCTGGACGTGATCGACCCTTCCACGGAGGAAGCCTATACGAAGATTTCAGTGGGCTCGAAGGCCGACGTGGACAAGGCCGTTGCGGCTGCAAAGGCGGCGTTCCCGACGTTTTCGCAAACCAGCAGGGCTGACCGTCTCAAGCTGCTCAACCGCATCCTCGAAATCTACAACGAACGCTACGAGGACATCGCCCAGGCCGTCAGCTACGAAATGGGTGCGCCGATCACCTGGGCGCGCGAGGCACAGGCATGGGCTGGCCGCGCCCATATGGAAGCCACCATCAAGGCGCTTGAAGACTACGAGTTTTCCGAAAAGCGCGGCGCAACAATGGTTGTGAAGGAGCCGATTGGCGTCTGCGCACTGATCACGCCGTGGAACTGGCCGCTCAACCAGATTGTCTGCAAGGTAGCACCTGCCATCGCCGCCGGTTGCACGGTGGTATTGAAGCCCTCCGAGATCGCCCCGATCAGCGGCATCGTCTTCTCCGAAATCATGGAAGCCGCAGGCACGCCCAAAGGCGTCTACAACATGGTCAACGGCACCGGCCCCGATGTCGGCCAGGTTATGGCGGGGCATCCGGACGTCGATATGGTTTCCTTCACCGGCTCCACCCGGGCCGGCATCATCGTTGCCAAGACCGCCGCCGATACGGTCAAGCGCGTGGCTCAGGAGCTAGGTGGCAAGTCGGCCAACATCATTCTGCCCGACGCCGACTTCGAAACTGCGGTCAAGAAGGGCGTCGAAGGCTGCTTCGGCAATAGCGGCCAGTCCTGCGATGCGCCAACTCGCATGCTGGTGCCGGCTGCTCGCCACGACGAGGCGCTTGCGATTGCAAAGGATGCGGCGGAAGCCCACAAGGTTGGCGATCCGCGCGCCGAGGATAGCCAGCTTGGTCCCGTCGTCAGCCAGTTGCAGTACGACAAAATCCAGAGGTTGATCGAAGCCGGCATCAAGGACGGCGCGACGCTGGTCACCGGCGGTCCCGGCAGGCCCGAACATCTCAACCGTGGCTACTATGTGCGCCCGACCGTGTTCGGCCACGTCAAGCCAGGCATGACCATCGAGAAGGAAGAAATCTTCGGTCCGGTGCTGTCGGTCATTTCCTATGACGACGACGACGACGCGGTGAAGATCGCCAACGACACCGTCTACGGCCTTGCCGCCTATGTGCAGTCAAAGGACATCAAGCACGCGCGGGCCGTCGCATCGCGCCTGCGTGCCGGGCAGGTCAACCTGAACTATCCTGACTGGGACACTTTCGCGCCGTTCGGCGGCTACAAGCAGTCCGGCAATGGGCGCGAATATGCCGACTGGGCAATCCATGACTTCCTCGAGGTCAAGGGCATCATCGGTTACGGCGAATAAACTCGCTGGACTGGGAGTGGAGTTGAAAATGAATATCGAAAAGCGGGGGGATGCGGGTATGGTTCCGTCAGCCTTCGCCAACCAGCCGCATCCTTACAATCCGGCGGTGCCGCTGTCGCTCGATCCAATTGACAGCGTGCGCGTCAATCTGTCGGCCGCCGAGCGCCGCACCGCCTCTCTTGGGGGCCGCCGCACGGTCAAGAAGGAGTGGCAGGCGGCGTGGCTGGTTCGTGCGCTGCAATGCATCGATCTGACCACGCTTAACGGCGACGACACCGCCGGGCGTGTCCAGCGGCTTTGCGCCAAGGCGCGGCAGCCATTGCGCGAAGACCTGAAACAGGCGTTGGGCCTTGGCGACCGCAACATCACCACCGGCGCTGTCTGCGTCTACCACCGTTTCGTCGGCACCGCAGTTGAAGCGTTGGACGGTTCCGGCATACCGGTTGCCGCTGTCTCCACCGGCTTTCCAGCCGGCCTGTCGCCGCTTCCCACGCGGTTGAAGGAGATCGAGGCTTCGGTTGCCGACGGTGCTTCGGAAATCGACATCGTCATCACCCGCGAGCATGTGCTCACCGCCAACTGGCAGGCGCTCTACGATGAGGTGAGGGCTTGCAAGGAAGCTTGCGGCAAGGCCCACATGAAGACCATCCTCGCCACAGGCGACCTGCAGACATTGCGCAATGTCGCCCGCGCCTCCTGGGTGGCGATGATGGCCGGTTCCGATTTCATCAAGACATCGACCGGCAAGGAGTCGACCAATGCGACGCTGCCGGTGACGCTCACCATGCTGCGCGCCATTCGCGAGTATCGCGAGATGACAGGCCACGTCGTCGGCTACAAGCCGGCAGGCGGGATCTCGACTGCCAAGGATGCGCTGGCCTATCTGGCCCTGGTCAAGGAAGAACTCGGCAACGACTGGCTGCAGCCGAACCTGTTTCGCTTCGGCGCCTCCTCGCTGCTGGCCGACATCGAGCGCCAGCTCGAACATCATGTGACCGGCCGCTATGCGGCTTTCAGCCACCACGCCATGGCTTGAGATGGAAGAAAAAATGTCGATTGCAGAAATTCTCGACACCATGGAATACGGCCCGGCGCCAGAGAGCGACAAGGAAGCACGCGCCTGGATCAAGGGACTGGGCGGTGAAACCAAGTTGTTCATTGGCGGCCAGTGGAAGAAGGCGAAATCCGGCCAAAGCTTCGACACTGCCGCGCCCGCCAGCGGCGAGGTGCTGACCCGCATCGCCGATGCCAATGCCGCCGATGTGGATGCAGCCGTCAAGGCAGCAGCCAAGGCGCAGCCGGCATGGGCAGCCCTTTCCGGCCACCAGCGCGCCCGCTACCTCTATGCGCTTGCCCGCCTGATCCAGCGCCACAGCCGCCTTTTTGCGGTGGTCGAATCGCTCGACAATGGCAAGCCGATCCGCGAAACGCGCGACATCGACATTCCGCTCGTTGCCCGCCATTTCTATCATCATGCCGGCTGGGCGCAGTTGATGGACACGGAGCTTGCCGACAAGGAGCCGCTCGGCGTCTGCGGCCAGATAATTCCGTGGAACTTCCCGCTGTTGATGCTGGCGTGGAAGATCGCGCCGGCCATCGCGCTCGGCAACACGGTGGTGCTGAAGCCGGCTGAATACACATCGCTGACCGCGCTGTTGTTTGCGGAGATGTGCCAGAAGGCCGGCCTGCCGGAGGGCGTCGTCAACATCGTCACCGGCGCGGGCGATACTGGCGCGGCCATCGTCAATCATCCCGGCATCGCCAAGATCGCCTTTACCGGTTCGACCGAGGTCGGCCGGATCATCCGCGAGGCGACTGCGGGCTCTGGCAAGGGCCTGACGTTGGAACTCGGCGGCAAGTCGCCGTTCATCGTCTTCGACGACGCCGATCTCGATGCAGCGGTTGAAGGCGTCGTCGATGCGATCTGGTTCAACCAAGGGCAGGTCTGCTGCGCAGGGTCGCGGCTTTTGCTGCAGGAAAGCGTCCACAACCGATTTGTTTCGAAACTCACCGCCCGCATGGAAAGCCTGCGCGTCGGCGATCCGCTGGACAAGGCGATCGACATCGGCGCGATCGTCCATCCGGTGCAGTTGCAGCGCATCAAGGCGCTGGTCGAAACGGGGGTGAAGGAAGGCGCTGAATTGCACCAACCCAAGGCTGCGGTACCGGCCGCCGGCTGCTTCTATCCGCCTACGCTGCTTACCGGCGTCCATCCGGCCTCGACCGTTTCGCGCGTCGAGATTTTCGGCCCGGTCATGGTTGCCAGCACGTTCCGCACGCCGGCCGAAGCGGTCGAACTTGCCAACAACACCGAATACGGCCTTGCCGCCACCATCTGGAGCGAAACGTTGTCGCTCGCGCTCGACATCGCGCCGAAGCTGAAATGCGGCGTGGTCTGGGTCAACGGCACCAACATGTTCGATGCCGGCGTCGGTTTCGGCGGCTACAAGGAATCCGGCTTCGGCCGTGAGGGCGGCCGCGAGGGGCTTGCCGCCTATTGCAAGCCGAAATGGCTTGCCAAGGCCAAGGCAATCGTTGCGCAATCGGCACCTCAGCCGGGCGACGAAGCAACCGATGCCTCCTTCATCGACCGCACGGCAAAACTTTATGTCGGCGGCAAGCAGGCCCGCCCGGATGGAGGCTATTCGCGGCCCATCCTGTCGCCTTCCGGTGCGCTGGTCGGTGAGGTCGGCGAAGGCAACCGCAAGGACATCCGCAACGCGGTTGAAGCAGCCCGCAAGGCGACCAGTTGGGGCACTGCCAGCGAGCACAACCGCGCCCAGATTCTCTACTATATCGCGGAAAACCTTGAAGCCCGCAGCACAGAGTTCACTGAGCGCCTCATAGCCATGACCGGCAAGCGCAAGCCGGAGGCGGCGAGGGAAGTCGCGGCTTCCGTTTCGCGGCTGTTCTCTTACGGTGCGTGGGCCGACAAATTTGAAGGCACGGTGCACAAGCCGCCGCTGCGGGGCGTGGCGCTGGCCATGAATGAGCCGCTTGGCATTGTCGGCATCGCCTGTCCGGAAGAGTTCGGCCTGCTCGGCTTCGTCTCGACCTTTGCACCGGCGATTGCCACCGGCAACCGTGTCGTGGTGGTGCCGTCGTCGCGGCTGGCGTTGGCGGCGACCGATTTCTATCAGGTGCTCGAAACCTCCGATGTGCCGGATGGCGTCGTCAACATCGTTACCGGCGACCGGGATGCACTCGCGCTTGAATTGGCCAAGCACGAGGAGGTTGACGGCGTCTGGTACTTCGGCCCGAAGGAAGCCGCCGCGCGCATTGAGAAGGCTTCGGCTGGCAATCTCAAGCAGGTGTGGGCGGAAACGGTGCAGCGTGACTGGCTCGATCCGCGCCTCGGCGAGGGCAGGGAGTTCCTGTCTCGCGCCGTTCAGGTCAAGAACATCTGGGTGCCTTACGGGGAGTAAAGCAATTCCAGGAAAAGTGGGAACCGGTTTTCCGTCCGGAATTGCGCGAAACAATGCTTGAGCGGATCGCGCGCCATGATCCGCTCAACCGCTCAGCGCTTCTTGGCGCGACCAGCGAACGGATTGTCGGAGGTGCGCAGCGCCATGCGGATCGGCACGCCCGGAATGTCGAAAGCCTCGCGCAGATTGTTGACCAGGTAGCGCACATAGGATTGCGGCATCGCGTCCGGCCGTGAGCACGACACCACGAAGCCCGGCGGACGGGTCTTGGCCTGCGTTACGTACTTGACCTTGAGGCGGCGTCCGGCGACGGCGGGCGGCGGATGGTGGGCGAGGATGCCTTCCAGCCAGCGGTTGAGCTTGCCGGTGGAAATGCGGCTGTTCCACACCTTGTGCGTCTTGATGACCGCGTCCATCAGCTTGTCGAGCCCGCGCCCGGTCTCGGCCGAAACCGTCACCGCTTGGATGCCGCGCGCCTGCGGCAACAGCCGTTCGGTCTTTTCGCGCAGTTCGGCCAACACCTGCTGCGGTTGGTCGATCAGGTCCCATTTATTGAAGGCGATGACCGGCGCGCGGCCCTCGCGGATGATGAGGTCGGCGATCTGCAAATCCTGCTTCTCGAACGGGATCGTCGCATCGAAGACGATGACGACGACTTCCGCGAAGCGGATCGCCCGCAACCCGTCGGCGACGGACAGCTTTTCCAGCTTTTCCTGCACCTTGGCCTTGCGTCGCATGCCTGCGGTGTCGAACAGTTTCATCCGGCGTCCGCGCCAATCCCAGTCGACCGAGATGGAATCTCGGGTAATGCCGGCTTCCGGCCCGGTCAAAAGCCGCTCCTCGCCGATCAGCGCGTTGATGAGCGTCGATTTGCCGGCGTTGGGCCGTCCGACAACTGCAATGCGCAACGGCTTGGTTTCGTCATAGGCCGGTACGTCTTCGGCGTCCGGATCGGCGATGTCTTCGCCGATCAGCACTTCGCTGGCGGCGATTTCGTCGTCGTCTTCCTCGTCTTCGCCGAATGCGCGTTCCTCGCCAAGCGCCTCGATAACGGCATCGCGCAGGTCGGGCAGGCCCTGGCCGTGCTCGGCCGAGACGGGGATCGGCTCGCCGAGCCCCAGTTCCCAGCCTTCCAGCATGCCGCCTTGCGCGCCGCGCGCCTCGGCCTTGTTGGCGACCAGCACAACCGGCTTGCCGGATTTGCGCACCACTTCGGCAAAGGTTTTGTCGTCCGGCATCAGGCCGGCCTTGGCGTCGATCAGGAAGAAGATCAGGTCGGCTTCGGTGATGGCGATCTCGGTCTGGGCGCGCATGCGCCCAGGCAAGGTGCTGGCCGGCGCGTCCTCGAACCCGGCGGTGTCGATCACGTCGAAGGTAAGATCGTAGAGCTTGGCGGGGTGAACCCGGCGGTCGCGGGTGACGCCGGGGGTGTCGTCCACTAGCGCCAGCTTGCGGCCGGCAAGGCGGTTGAAAAGCGTCGATTTGCCGACGTTAGGCCGACCGATTATGGCGACTTTGAACGTCATGCGTCACGACGCGCCGCCCGAACCGCGGATCAGTTCGGACATCAAGGTGGCGCGCTGGCGCACGTTTTGCGGCGCAGCCTGATCGGCCACGATCTGTTCGAACAGCTTCAGCGCGTCCGCAGCCTTGCCTTCTTTCCATGCGGAAAGGCCGAGCGCCTCGCGCGCCGAATGGCGCAGCGCATTGCCGTCAGCGGCCAGCGCTTCGACGCGGCTGGAGACATCGGCATAGGAGCCGGTATCGACCAGAAGCAGCGCTGCACGCAACCGCGCCATGTCGCGCAGGCTTTGTGGGATCGAGCCGTCGGCGGCAACCGCATCGAGTTCGGAAACCGCAGCAGCGACGTCGCCCTTGTCGGCCTTGACGGTTGCCGAGCGCATGCGGGCCAGCACCGGATAGGCGCCGTAGCCGCTCTTTTCGATATCGGCGAGTGCCGCCAGCGCATCGTCTTCCTTGCCTTCGTTGGCAAGGCGCAGCGCCTGCGAATAGGCATCGCCCGAGGTGTTGGCGCGGCTTTCATCCCAATAGCGGTAGCCGACATAGGCTGATGTCGCGAGCACGACGAGCAGCGCCAGGCCGATCAGGATGGGGCCATAGCGGTCCCAGATGGCCTTGGCCTGTTCCTTGCGGATCTCTTCGTTGACTTCGCGGATAAAGGTATCGTCGTCGGCCATCACTCAAACCGTTTCTGTGCCGCGGGGCGGCTTGTGAGCCCGCGTTTTAGCGGAAATTCGCCAGCATGGAAGGGGCGATCCCCTAAATTCGCCGTACCATAGACTTGGAATAGGGCGGAGCCTTGGCATTCCGGCGAGTTCCTTCGTCGCCACGCCCGGCTAAAGCCGTCTGGCCATTGTCAAAGAACTGACCTCATCTGA